>JAMCTA010000011.1 GCA_023381895.1 Chloroflexota bacterium | reverse complement strand
CCGGTCGCAAAGTCACCGACGACGAGATGGCCACACTTGACGTCCAGCATCACGCCTTCCACGGCGAGTGGAACTACACCATCTCCCCCCGCCCTTCCCCTGCGTTAGTTGTTTCTTGACGACCACTTATCAGAGACGGGTTCATCTGGTATTGTCCTGTTATCCTCACATGCACCTAACGCCAAAGCTCACCTGCCGCTATGGAGCGCAGCGGAATAGCGGTCAGGTGGAGCGCATTGTTAGGCACCATAAACGCACTGTCCATCCTTGAAAACACGCAGGGAGCCTGGCGGCAGATCATTCCACTTTTCGTCCGTCAAAGGGCGAGTCGCTATCACAAAACCTCTTTGATCCGGGCGCTTCTCCTCAGCCAAATCAATCTCCCAGTCCTCGTCCTTCAGAGATGCTCTATCAAATGGCGAAGTCCGCTTAGTCAGACAAAGGCCTTTATAGCCACCTTGGTCGCGATAGCTGTAAAGATGATCCCCCTCTGAAAAAAGAAGATTCATGTCGCCGGATCTATTGAATCGACGAAGGACAGCCTCAATTCTCTGAAAATCTGTAAAGCGAATTTCCTGCTCAGACAGTATGGTGAGCAACGCACAAAGCAGATACTCAGAGTCAGTTTTGCCCACAGGGTGAAACTTCAACGCAGCTACTGAGTCCAAAGTGCCGTTGTGGGCAAGTGTGACCTCGCGGCCAGCAGACACCAGCAAAGCCGTCAGTGAATCCTCGTCCAAAGTGCCGTTGTGGGCAAGTGTGACCTCGCGGGACCGAAAAGTGCGTGAAAATGGGTGTGTGTTCTGAAGCGTATGATCACCTCGGCTCGCGTATCTCACATGACCAATGAAAATCTTGCTCACAAAAGATTCATAGTCGCGGAGGAACGTGGCCAACTTGCTGTTTGGGGCTTTAGTTGGTTCCTTAAATACTTGACAGGCTCGCCCATCAAATCTGGCTATTCCCCATCCGTGCGGGTTATGTTCGCCGCGATGACAGAACCCTCTGAAAGAGAGCGAGCACCGAACAGGTAGGTTAAAATTGAGGCCAAGCAACTCACACATTCGTTTTATCTTTCCCCTTGGTGTCTAACGGTCGGGTTCAGCCTCGGCTGGAATCCGCTGTTATGTGCGCGATTGTGTTTCTGCCTTTGCTTTCAGACTATTTAGGCTTCTGGTAATCCATAGTTTTATCTGTTTCCCGATGACACGACAGAAAAAGAATGCAAGCGGGCCGGAAAATGAAACACGGTGCAGTACCCGCGTTGCTTTTCCTTGCGGAGTTAATTTGGTGCTCGAACTTCATTCTAGAGCGCGCCGGGTGAATTGTCAACTGCTGTAGCTCGGCCGTTACTGCTTCAGCTGTGAGGGGGCCTTCTCCCGAGATAATCCGCGACACCAGGGAGAAGGAAGTGACCTCGAATGTTCTCCCCCGTTCTCTCTGGCATCATACACTTGGGAAACGAAACGGAAGCGATCAGCGGCGCAGCACGGCGAGAGGCCCGTTGCGGCTGTGCGTAGCGCCAGGGCTTCGCGACGAGCGGTCGTGAGGTCGAGGAAGTAGGTTAGAATGCCCCAGGGAGGTGACATGCAGCCGGCAAGCGACCCGATCGTCGAGCGGGTACGAGAGGCGAATGTGCGGCTCGTTCGCTTCCTCTACTGTGACAATGGTGGGCTTATTCGAGGGAAGGCGGTACACGCGAGCACTCTCGAGCGCCGGCTTGCCACAGGCATCGGTCTCACCGTCGCAATGCAGGCGTTCTCATCTCAGGATGAGCTCGCCCATGTGCCGAGTATGGGGCCTGTCGGCGAGGTCCGCCTCATTCCTGATCCTGATACTCTCGTTATAGCTCCTTACGCTCCATCAACGGCAGTACTCCTGACCGACCTTTACACGACGTCCGCTAGGCGGTGGGAGGCTTGCCCACGGTCATTCTGTCGTAGTCAGGTGGAACGGCTTGCAGAACACCGGCACATTCAGGGTAAGATTCGCGCAGCATTCGAAGCGGAGTTCACGCTCGCAAAACAGGGTGAGCAGGGGAGCTTCGCACCGTTTGATACGAGCCGTTGCTTTGCCTCGATCGGCATGCAAGAGGCGGCTTTCATCATCGACGATATCGTGGCAGCTCTGGAAGCGCAAGGGCTTGCTCCGGAGCAGTATTATCCGGAGCTCGGCTTGGGACAGCACGAGATCTCGCTCCACCATGCAGAAGGCGTGAGGGCGGCAGACCAACACATCTACCTACGCGAGACGGTCCGAGCGATGGCGGCTCAGCATGGCCTCACGGCATCATTCGCTCCGAAGCCGTGGAACAACGTCGCTGGCAATGGCGCTCATCTGCTCTTCAGCGTGTGGTCAGCCGATGGCAGCGTCAATCTGTTTGCAAATCCCACCCGTCCCTATGGACTGAGCGACCTCGGGCGCAGCTTCCTGGCCGGAGTGCTCAGCCATCTGCCGGCGCTCGTTGCTATCAGTTGTGCCAGCGTCAACTCCTACCGGCGCTTGCAGCCTCACACGTGGAGCTCTGCCTTTACGACTTGGGGACCGGACAACCAGGAGGCAGCACTCCGTGTCACCTCGCCACTGGGTAATGACGTGGGGGCGAGTCTCAATCTCGAGCTGAAAGCGAGCGATCATTCCGGCAACCCCTATCTCGTGCTCGGAGCAGTCATTGCTGCGGGTATTGATGGCGTGGAGCGGGAGCTTCAGCCGCCCCCGGAGACTCTGACCGATCCGTCGGAATTGACCGAGGAGCAGCGGCGGAAGCAGGGGGTAACGCGTTTGCCGGCAACCCTCGAGGAAGCGGTCCTGGCACTCGCAGCAGATCAACTCTTCAAAGAGCAGATTCCAGGGCTGTTGCTCGAAGCCTATCTTGCTGTCAAGCGCCAGGAGATCATACACTTTGCCGGCAGAGACATCGCCTATGAGCTCGCTCGCCACTTCGCCATCTACTGAGCGCGAGTCTGATCTCCAGGCAGCTCTCCGTGAAGTTCCGTTCATCGATCATCACTGTCACCCTTGGTTCCGAGCGTGGCACACGCTGAGTCCAGAACAGTTTCGCGCGACGTTCAGCGAGTCGCCTTTCCCGGAGTTCGGAGGAGAGCACGCCAGCACCGCTGCCCCTTACAGTCGTGCTATCCGCCGGCTGGCCCGGATTCTGGGATGTGAGGCTGTGGAAGAGGCTGTGCTCCGCCGTCGCTCGGCGATGAGTGAGGAGGAGTATCTCCGGCCCCTCTTTGAGGGGACTAACATACGAGCGTTCATCGACCACGTGTCTACGTGTGCTCGCTGTAGAGTAGCGAGATAGTTGGACACCTTACTGTCATGATTTCCGAGCGGCCTGTATCACACAGTGCGCAATGAGCACCGCGGCATCATTGTGGTATGCTGGCTATGAGTTGGGAGACACCAACAATTGTTCCAGCTCTCTTTCGTCGCACCCTCCTGCGGGGCAGCGCAGTAGCGGTCGCCCTGGAGTCGGTGGAGGTTTTCCGGTTGGTTTCTGGATCATTTATCCATCCATAACGTGCAGGAGTGAATGATTATCGCCGCCCTAGTGAGCTGGGAGTCTCCTGCGAGCTAGTGTGATCTCGGTACGCGTAGGCAACCGCCAGCATCGGAACAGCCCGTCGCGCATCATCAATTCCCTGAGGGTGTGACCGCTATTCGTTCCAGCTTCCCTGCTCCAGGGTAACAAGGAGCGATACGTTTCCTGGCGGGCAGCCGGACCGGGCACGGAGCTTCGTAGCGCCGGTTCCAGCACTACAGAGCGGCATGCTGGAAGCCATGCCGTGTCGAGAGGAGTTCCTCCAATGGCAGTCGTCTTCGAACCGACAGCCGTGGGGCCGGAGCAGCGGGACACAAGACCTGGCCAGGGCTGGGAACGGCGGATGGATAACGGCCCGCTGGCCCGGCTGCTCTTAACCTTTGGCGTCCTGGGGCCCATTGCAGCCCTGATCGTCGCTATCATCCAGCTCTGGCAGCGCACCATCTCTCCGAAAGACGTCGTGCTGCTCATTGTGATGTATAGCTTCATCGCGATGGGCGTGACAGTGGGGTACCACCGCTATCTGACCCACCGTGGCTTTCGTGCCCCAGGTTGGTTGAAGTTCTTCCTTCTGGCGCTGGGATCTATGGCCGTGGAGGGACCGGCTCTCGTCTGGGCGAGCACCCATCTCGAGCACCATGCGAAATCTGATAGAGAGGGTGATCCGCACAGCCCGCTCCAGGGCTTCGTCCACGCTCACCTCGGCTGGATCATCGATGGCTTCGATGCGAATCCGCAGAAATACAGCTCCTGGCTACGCCAAGATCCCATCGTCAAGCTTGTCGACCGGACATTCTGGTTCTGGGTACTCCTCTCGCTCGCCATCCCCTTTGCCGTAGATGGGTGGCGTGGCCTCATCTGGGGCGGCTTCGTGCGTATGCTCCTCGTCCATCACGTGACGTGGAGCGTCAACTCCGTGTGCCACGTCTTCGGGAAACGCCCCTTCAAGACCGGTGATCGCAGCACGAATCACTGGCTCGTCGGGTTACTGGCGGGTGGGGAAGGCTGGCACAACAACCACCATGCTTTCCAGCGCTCTGCATTCCATGGCTTATTCTGGTGGCAGTTCGACTTCTCCGGACTCATCATCCGTTCCCTGGAGCTGCTCCACGTCATCGCCGACGTACAGCGGGTGGATCCTACGCTCATAGCTAAGCGTCTTCGGGAGGCGAGGGGCGGTGCGTAAGCGCTGACCCTGGGCAAGGCACAGGTAGTCAGGTTGCATCAGCTCCGCCGGTGGCGAATGGTGATCGGTGGGCGGCTGGATCGGGGTGCGATTGCCAGCAGCCACCGAGCCAGTGCTACGGAGACTCAGACGCTACAGTACACGGAAGCCTCAACTCAATCGGAACGGCACAACGACTAACGACTTTGGCATAGAGTGCTCGTGTGGTACACTAGCCCTAGGATTTGAGAGTCGACTTGACCGTTCCCCTCTTCCCGTCGCTGGCAATGTGCCTTCTGCGGACATAGGGCAGGGCTAGACGAACCGCGATCCCCGTGTGTTTCTCGCAGGAAGGTTTGTGAGTTCTAATGATTTCTATGGATAAGACGCTTGTTTGCCGGGAGTGTGGACGCGAGTTCATCTTCACGGCTGGCGAGCAGGAGTTCTTCGCTTCGCGAGGGCTCACTAATGAGCCGGGTCGTTGCCCGGAGTGCCGTGCCGCTCGGAAAGGGGCCTCTCGTGGCGGAGAGCGCTCTCGTGGTTATGGTGATGGCTCAAGTAATGATCGTCGCGACAGCTATGGTGAGCGCGCCCCTCGCCAGATGTACACCGTAACCTGTTCCGCGTGTGGACGGGAGGCCCAAGTGCCCTTCCAGCCTACCTCAGGAAAGCCTGTCTACTGCAGCGACTGCTTCGCACAGCAGCGCGGCAGCAGGTACTAAGCTCCTCGCTAGCGCGGTCGTCTTACTCAGATAGCATTGTTCGGTCCCTGCCGCCCTCCCAGGAAGGGCGGCAGGCGTACTTGGTCTCGTCTGTGCGTCGCTCGTCCTTGATCCCCGCCCAGAACGTGACGTTATTCCACAGGTGCTGCGCGACTCCTTACGTCGCGCTTGGGTGTGCTCACACTCACAGCAGGGTAGCGAGATAGCTGGACGTCTCCTAACTATACTATGATCTGGCGGTATGGTGACGGCTCCGGAATGTGACGAGCAAGACTTATGGCTGCGCAAAGAGCTTGACGCGCGTGCTGCCACGCCATCAGTGGGCGTGAGCCCAACTGCTTCGTGATCTCGCGCTCCGTGTCGGGAAGTCGAGGCGTTCAGCAGCTGCCGCGGGCATATTTGGTACGATTGCGCGCGGAGCACAGAGCAGTACACCAGCACCGGTGCAGAGAGTGAGATGCAGTCGTGGTCATGCAGCTTTCCTTCATTACGGCAAACTTTGTGGCGCGAGAGGCAGGCTATGCGTTGCGCCCGTTCAACTGGGGACGGGCGGCCCAGGCCACCGTGCAAGGATTTCATGGCTCGCAGTTCGGCCAGAAGTTCGATGAGCTTTGCCGGCTGATCAAGGAGGCAGGCTTTGTGAACGTCGATCTCTGGGTAGCTCACCTCGATCCACAGGTCGCTACGAGTTCGCAAGTAGATGAGGCGCGGGCGATCTTGCAGCAACACGGATTACGCATCGTAGCCTACACTGCCGGGCTCGGCCGGCCGGACATGTCGCGCCAAGAGGGGGAGCGCATCTACGAGGTGGCAAAGGCGATTGAGGCTCCCTTGCTCGGTGTGGGCCTTCATCCCACCAACGCCCGGCTTGCTTATGAGCTCGGCAAAGAGTATGGCATCAAGTACGCTATCGAAAACCATCCTGAGCGCAATCCGCAGGAGCTGCTCGCCCGCATCGGAGACTTCGGCGAAGTAATCGGCGTGACGCAAGACACAGGCTTCTGGGGACAGTTTGGCTACGATGCTGTTCGGGCAACTCGTGAGCTCAAGGACTACCTTCTCCACGTGCATCTCAAGCAGGTGCATCAGACGGAAGATGGGTGGCACTCCTGTGCCTATGAAGAAGGTGTGGTCAACGTGTACGGTGTTGCTGAGGCTCTACGCCAGCTCGGCTACAGTGGCGCGGTCTCGGTTGAGCATGAGCCCCATCATGAGGATCCGATGCCTGCGGTGGTTCGCAGCGCTCGTGCCCTGCGTCAGTGGCTTGGTGCGGCGATCCAAGGATAATTCGTCTACCCCAGACCAACCGTCCCGCGCCACAAGTAGGTAGAAGGATTTGGCTTGGAAAGCCGTATCTAGGCAGACTGGGCTTAGGCGACACAAAAGTCGCCCTCGTCTTAACAATTCTAATAATCATCTTCGTTGGCTACCTTTCAGTCACCCGCAAGGATTGTCGTGCTTCAGCGGCAGTGCGCCAGCTCCGGCCAGAAATCGGATGAACAGCGGGCGCACCATGGAACGGCCACACCGCCCTCACCCCGGCCAGCCCGCTGGGGCGCAGTCGTGTGCTCTGTCTGAGCCGGATCTTGCTCGATAACATACGTGGCCAGACCGAGCAGCAGGCGGTGCGGGAGCGCTCTCCGGGTCAGGCTGAACAGGCTTCAGTAAAGGGCAGGCGCGATGTCAGTGTGGAGCAGTGCATAGGGGAAACCCCTGCCTAGTGATACGATGCCATCCCGCAGGCTCTGGTGGTGTGTGCTGATCACGGTCACGCTTGCCGTGCTTGGAGGAGCATGCACTCGCGATCGCGTCCCACTGAGCGTGCACCGAGTAGCGTGAAGGTGGCAGCAGCGAGGCAGCAGAAGGGTGTCACCCAGAAGGCTCGCTCCAAGCCACCGCGTGCAGCCCCTCCGAGAGCATCGGAGAGCAGGCCCAAGAGCGCGGGAGAGAAAGCATCCCCAAACATGTGAGAGAGCAGTAGAGCAAGCGACACGGAGCGTGAACGCAGCGACGGGTTGATGATGTCCTGCAACACAGCGGAGATGGGGCCGCTCTGTAGCTGCAGTGTAAATCCGATGGTGGCGTACAGGACGAGGAAGACGGGGAGCGAGTGTGTCAGTAGGGCGATACTGGTGAGGACCGCACTCGACAAGAGACCGATGCTCGGTACGAGCAGGCGGGCGGCAGGAGTGCGCCGGAGGAGGGCATCGGCGATGAATCCCCCGGTCAGAGTGCCGGCGCCGCCACCGACGACAAACACGGCACCCGCCACGATCCCTGCCCCGCCCGCAGAGAGGTGAAAGTGACGGGTGAGGTAGCTTGTGAGCCAGAAAGAGACCCCGCCAAGCACGAAGTAGGCGAAGCACTGCGAGATCACTGTCAATGTGAACGTAGGGATGCGCAGGAGCGACAGCGCGAGCACACCAGCTCTAGGAGCCGGGGCTAGTACGAGTCCTTCGCTTGCACCGCGCAGCGGCTCGCGCTGTCGGGCGAACAAGCCTGCGAGGATGAGTCCCGGCATTCCCGCGATAAGGAAGGCGGCTCGCCACCCGAAGCGCTGCCCGACGACTCCACCTACCGCGTAGCCGAGAAACACGCCTACTGGCACCGCCGAGTCTCGAAGTGCCATGATGCGGCTGCGCCGCTCAGCGGGAAAAGCATCGGCGATCAAGCTGCTGCCGGCAGGGAAGTAGGATGCTTCGCCAATACCCAGGACACTCCGGGCCAGTATAAGCTGAGGAAAAGTCTGACAGAGCGCAGTGAAGGCGGTGGCGACACTCCAAATTGCTACGCCCACACTGATGATTGCTGGGCGACGGTGCTGGTCGGCGAGGTGACCGAGCAGCGGACCAGCGAGGGCATACACGACCAGGAACGCAGTGCCAAGGAGACCAAGGCGAAAGTCATCGAGGGCGAAGCTCGTTCCGAGCAGTGGCGCAACACCGGGCAGCGTGTAGCGGTCGAGGTAATTCAGGGTGTTGATGCTGAAGAGCAGCGTGAGCAGTGAACGCTGGTAATGCGCCCCGAACGGCGGCTCGGGAGCAGATTTCTCTGTAACGCTCACGCTATCTCCGCCGCTTGCCGCGCTCCTCATTCAGGATAATTGCAAGGTGTTAACTTGGACTGTACCCAGTACCTCGGGCAGAGATCAAAGTTTGTGCTCCTGGAAAGAACGGTGACCCTTGACACTGTCTCCATCCCAGCTCCAGCCACTGTTGCTCATTCCTGAGCGAGTTCATCGTGTATATCGCGGCGGTGCTCTCTTGGAAAGATTGCTCGGGTTGCCCACCCCCGCTGATGGAGATCAGCCCGAAGCGTGGTTCGGTGCGATCAATTCTGCCCGGCAGACCGGGCTGGCTCCAGTGATCGAGGGCATCGGCTCCGTCCTATTGCCTGAAGGATGGAGCGTTGCTGGCCGTTCCGCGGGACAAGCGCTCTCGATGCCCGCGTTGCTTCTCGAGCACGCAGACAGCATGCTCGGCCCGGGACACGTCCAGTTCTACGGGCAGACGACTGCGGTCTTGCTGAAAGTGCTCGATGCGGCTGAGCGGTTGACCGTGCAGATTCATCCGAATCAGGCGTTTGCGCAGGAACATCTCGACTCTGCGTTTGGCAAAGACGAAGCCTGGGTTGTTCTGGACGTTCGTTCGATCGACGGTGAGGAGCCGGCCCTGTACTTTGGGCTCCGGGAATCGATAGAGCCTGAAACATTCGTGCGGTGGGCGGAGGAAGGGCGTGTCGATCTGTTCCTCGAGCGAATGCACCGGCTGCTTGCCCATCCTGGTGACGTCATCTATGTGCTTGCCGGCACCCTTCACGCCATCGGTCCGGGGCTGCTGATTGCAGAAGTGCAGGAGCCGACAGACTTCACCTTCTCGTTCGATCGCATCTTTGGCGGCCAGGTGCTTACTGACGAGCGGCGCTTCTTGGGACTCTCCCCTCGGGTTGCCCTCAGTGCTGCGCGGATCACCGCCTTCACGGAGTGGCAGCTGATGCATCTCTTTCGAGCGCGAGGCAACAGGGACGGACGGCCAGCACCCTTACGCACACAAGTCTCACGCCCTGTCGGGAACGGTGGCAATGATCGCTTCTGGATCGAGATCGTGAGCGTAGGACCGCACGATGAGGTGGCCAGTGCACCTACCAGTACCCTGGCCGTTGGCGTGGTGATCGCAGGCGCCGGGACCCTGGCTGGCACGAATGGTCGTGAACTCTCCGTGCACCAGGGCGATGGCTTTCTTATACCCGCGAC
This sequence comes from Chloroflexota bacterium, assembly GCA_023381895.1. The sequence continues at coordinate 5,033 of JAMCTA010000011.1, read as the reverse complement.
ACTCGGCGAATGGCGGGTCAACTCCGGCGGGGCTGGGCTGCGCCTCGTAGTCTGCGGTCCACAGCCGGCGAGTGTTGCTGCCGCAAGGACTCAGGCTGGTGTGATTGTCTGACACCAGCAGCTCCTCTCGCATCCGCAGCACCTGGCGACGGTCTCGCGGGCTGGCGCCACTCCCGCGCCCGTCCCCTCGACCAGTGCTCGCACCCAGGTGAGACTCTGCTCGGACGGGGGCGTGTTAGGACGCGGGTTCGTCAGCGAACAATATTTGCTCCTGACGTAGCCCCACTGTCTGCTGTACCGCGGCCATGGCCGTTTCAACGACGTGTGCTGATGGACCGACGAGGAACAGGTACTCGTGGTTGCGCAAGTGAGAGATGCGGCCCACCTTCTGTCCTTGCGGGTTGAAGATGCCGATCTGCGCGCCCACGTAGCGCTTGAAGTCGACGGCGACGGAGGCCAGGTAGCCACGTTGCCTCAGAAGGCCCTGAATAGCTGCCGTGTTCAGGTAGCCCTCGTCGTTGAAGGAGACCAGAAGATACGTAGCGTGTACGTTTGCGATCAGGTCGGCGAATGCCGCTTGCATCTCGTTCTTCTGGTTGTAGCAGCTCTTGATCTCCCGGCAGTCCACCCGCTTACGGGCAATGCCGTAAGTCTCGGGCCGGTCGTTGCGCACCAGTGTCTCCCAGATGTGGTAGTTCGAGAAATAGGAGTGCTGATTGTACGGCGGGTCGACATAGACAAGGTCGACGTCATCCAGATCCCGCGCCAGGTCGTTGGCGCCGCGGCGTAGCGCTATGCCTGGTCCTGGGAGCAACTCCGGCAACCGGAGGGTGAGCGGCTGGTAGGAACGCGGCGCCCAATCCTTCAGATAGGCCATCTGTAGGCCGGTGGTAGAGTCAACACGGTCGGCCGCCAGGAGTAGGCTCGTTAACAGGATGGCGTGCTCCTCCGCGCTCTCAGCGATGCGATCGATTTCTGAGCGTATAGCGTCGATCTTCGCGCCGTTGTGCGGTTGGAAATAGCGCGCCTCCTCACAAAAAGTGCGCGTGAAGTAGCCAGCCTGGGGCGATAGCGCGTGAAGGCGGGTGAGCAGTGCCAGCAGCCTGCTGCGGTCCACCTTCCGAGCGTCGGCCTGGATATAGGCGCGTCCAAGGACTTCGCTGTAGCTGGCGAGATCGTTGCTCACAACATAGAGGCCCCTGCCTTTCAGCGCCTGACCGACCCGGGTCGTCCCCGCGAACAGATCGCAGATGCGACGCACATTGGGCAGCGCCGCCACAATCGAAGCGATTTGAGGGACAATAACACGCTTAGAACCGATATACTTAATCATGCCAGCTTCTCAAGGTTCTCTGAGGCTTCTTGGCAATTCCTGTCCAGTGAGCAGGAATCGTGACAGCATCCGGAATAGTGCCACGTACTCGGAACGGCAGGAAGCCAGCCGCATCGTAAACGCCCGAAACGCGTCACCAAGTCTGATGGATTGTTGGTGAAATGATGGATGATACCAATCCCGTCTGACTCTGACGTAATTCCGGTCGAGATCCCCTCTGGAGGGCCGGGCTATTTGCGGCACGATCCGGACGGCTTGGTATGACAGCATCAGCTACTAGCTGGGCATCTGGGTTCGTGAAGAGCCCACATAGCTTGAGCAGGGCGAATCGTTTATCGTTGGCAAACTCCTGAGCTAGTCCGTCAGAACCCAAAGATCTTACGTATGGGGCGGGATCGTACCCTTGCGCGCGCCACTCTTGGCGCTTTGTTGCAAGAAAAGTTTGAATCTGCGGTATGCGCTGATCGTACGGTGTAGTGGGCACTGTCCCTCCTAAACTCAAACCGCAATAGGATCTACATAGTAAGCGTACTGTGATGTGGTGAGAGCGCCGGCGCTCGCTTGCAGGGCGGTGCGGAGGGTGAGGACGCCCCCTGCTCCGGTGTCTCCTCTCGTTTCCGCTTCCTCCTTGACCTTTACCCATCTTTGTTGTATTTTGTACTAAATCCACCAAGAGAGGACAGCAGTGGTGGACGAGCACATAATGACCCAGACGATGCCCGTGTCCCAAGCCCGCCAGAAATTCGGCGAACTCATCAACCAGGTCTACAAACGCCAGGTGCGCATTATCGTAGAGAAAAGCGGCATCCCGGTCGCTGCCCTGGTTGCCCTTCCTGACCTAGAACGGTGGCTCCGTCAGGAACAGCAGCACGAGGCGCTTCTCCCCCCACCTCCCGCTGCCACCGAGGTGAAACCCGTGCCCACAGAGAAAATCACCATCCCCCCTCCCAGCAAAGCGGAAGTTGCCCGCCGCCAAGCTCTGGTTGCCAACATCCTGACCAAGGCCCAGAAACGGGTGATCAGCCCGCTGACGACCGCTGATCTCCTCCAGCAGGTCCGTGTGGAGCGAGAGGAGGCGTATGAGCGCTGGTCCCGCTGAAACACTGGTCGTTGACGCCTCTGTTGCCACCAAGTGGCACCTGACCGGCGAAGAAGACACCGCCACTGCCCGGCTGATCCTCCAGCGCTATGCCCAGGGGGAAATCCAGCTTCTGGCTCCCTCGCACATCTGCTACGAGGTCCCTTCAGCCATTACCGCGGCGACCCTGGGCCGGAGTGCCCGCCTTTCCCCCGAAGAAGGGCGAGAAGCCATCGCGGAGTTTCTCTCCTTGAACCTTCCAACGGTTGAGACGAGCGCGCTCGTTCTTTCCAGCTACTCCTTGGTCCAGGAGCACCACATTGCGTTTTATGATGGCCTCTACCTTGCGCTCTCCCAGGCCCTGGAGCTTCCGCTCGTCACCGCTGACCGGCGGTTCTACGAACGCATCCGCCAGCTCCCCAACATTGTCTGGATCAGCGACTACCAGGGCGACTAGCGCCTGTCGGGTGAAACGGGCAAGGCACGTCAAAATCGCTGACGTCGGTCGGATAGGGTTGGCGGTTCGACATCCATGCTAGCCCAGCCCCATCACAAAGTGCATGACACGCTCAAGGGAGCATCGGCACCCCTGTCCAGTCAAATACGACACCAAGGAAGGCGTCCTTTTCGTGGATCAATCCATGGTAGGCCTCCTGACAGTGCTCAGGAGACAAGACGTGAGTACAGAGCGGATCCACAATGAGCTTGCCGCGCTCGATCCAGTCGAGCAGCACGTCATAGTTGCGACGGATGGTGTGCTGGGCGCGCTCGACCCCGTGCAACGGGAACGTCCACTCGAGAGCACCGATGAGCTTGATGGCGCGCAAGTGGATCCGGGCGAACGTAGAGGTGATTTCAGCGGTGTAGGGGGCACGCGGGCTGCCGAGCAAGATGACTTCGCCGTAGGGAGCCGTCATCTCAGTGGCGAGCTGGACGAGGTCCGAGCGGCCAACGGCTTCGACCACGATGCGAGCACCAGGTCCGTGGGACCACTCCCGCACGGCTGCAAGGGCACCATCCCCGCTGAGGTTCCGGGCATCGTGCACACCGCACGTGCGCGCAAGTGCGACACGGTGTTCGGCGGGATCGAAGGCGATGACCTCCGCTCCGGCCAGCTGGAAGATCTGTGCAGCCAGGTTACCCACGAGACCCAGGCCGATAATGGCGACGCATTCTCCAGCTGAGCAGGAAGAAGCGCGCAAGGCGGTAATCGCTACACCGGCAAGACGGGTGAACACGGCACGCTGGCCCGCGATGTCGCCGGATACCGGGAGGAAGAAACGCGCCACATTAGCCCGCACGAGCGATGCATGACGCGAAAATGTGAGGATCCGCGTACCCACGACCGGTTCGGCCGTGCCTGGACCAAGGGCCACAACGCGCCCCAGGTGTCCGTAGCCAGTGCGCGCAGGGTAGATGGATGCTGGCCGCCCCTGCTGCGCGTAGTACACATCGGGCACAGATCCCATCAGATTGGTGTAGAAGGAACCCTCCGTACCGGCGCTGACCAAGGAGTACTCGGCCTGCACTAGAGCTTCTCCGGCGCGGAGATCACTTGTCTCGATCTGGATATCTTCGAGCTCGGCCTGCTCCGGTGCTGTGAAGACGATGCCGCTACCTCGCACAGCGGGCCACCTTTCCTAGCGCATACAGGGAATATGAGAGCATCTGCAATACAGTGCTGTCCAGTAAGCTACTGTTGTGCCGTGGGGTCGGGTGACATGCCTTCCCTGACACCGAGCCGGTTTTGTCCGGCAGGGCGTTGTGCTGAGCTTGGCCGTACAGAGATAGACAGCGCTGGGCGCAGGGGACGGCTGTAGGAACCTTCTGCTGGGGTGTCTACCAGGAGGGGTCCGTCTCTCTTCAGGCGGATGGCACCTCCCTCGGGTACGATGCTGCGTAGACGGTTGCAGCTAGCGGCAACCATCGCCATAGAGATTCCGAGGGGTGGAGTGGTGCAGGTTGATGCTGTCATTGTAGGGGCCCGCGTCGCCGGTGCGAGCCTGGCGCTGCAGCTCGGGCAACAAGGCCGGCAGGTCATCTTGGTCGACCGTGCTCGGTTTCCTAGTGACACTCTCTCGACGCATCTGGCGCTCAGTTCTACGGTAGCTGCCCTAGACCGGCTCGGGGTGCTTGCGGATGTCGAGGCTGCGGGTCTGCGTCGCATGACACGGATGCGAACCACTGTGGAAGATTGCGTCGTCGAGGGGCCAGTGATGCCAGCTGATGGAAAAGACTATGCTCTTGCTCCGCGCCGCAGTCATCTCGACCACGTCTTGCTGACACACGCCGTACGGCACCCAACGGTAGAGCTACGCCAGGGTACGACCGTGGAGGGCATCGTTTGGGAGGGCAACCGGGCCGCCGGCGTGAAGACACGTACGCCCAATGGCCAGGCATTGTTGCGGCCACCCGCGCAGGAAGAAGCATCAGAGCTGTGCGAGTTTCCACAAGTGACACAGCCGGCTCTGGTGCTCTGGGCGGAGGAGGACACAGCCCTCCTCCCAGGAAATCTTGAGGGGCTGGAAGCGTGGGTGCAGCAACTCGAGATCGTGCGTATTCCCGGATCGAGCCACTGGGTACTTCACGAGCAACCGGAGGTCGTCAGCGCAGCCATTCAGA
>JAMCTA010000091.1 GCA_023381895.1 Chloroflexota bacterium | reverse complement strand
CAACAGATCCTTGACCGGCGGGCTGAGGTCGTCGCTGCCCAAGGGGCACCTGTGTCTTTGCGCGCCATGATCGAGCTGTGGAAGCATCCTGCAGTTCTTGATCATGCGATACGCTCGGCCGGGCGAATTGCGGGTGTAGTCAGTAGGGGTGGGCAGTGGATTGACGTGCCGTCTTCACTGACGAGCATCCCCTTTCTCGCGCAACAAGCGAACTGGAGAAGCCTACCCACTCCTGCTTCCCGGCCATTCCGAGACCGCCCTGAAGCTCGGACGATCCCGGCTTCGAAGCCGCAAGTCAAGTCCGTGCTGGCCGGAAAGCGGATCGCCTTCTTTGCTCAGTGCTTGACGGATCGCTTTTGGCCTGAGCAAGCAGTAGCTGTAGCTTCGACGCTGCGACTTCTCGGCGCAGAAGTGGTGTTTCCGCGCCATCAGCACTGCTGTGGCCTTCCAGCACTCGATGCGGGAGACAAGGCCGCAACACGGCAGATGCTGCAGCAGACTATCGAGGTGCTCGAGTCCACTGGTGCCGACTTCATCGTGAGTGGTGCAGGCAGTTGTGTGGCGATGCTGACCTACGATGCTACCCACGTGCTCGAGAGCGCCCCGGCTTGGCAGCGGAGGGCCGAGCGTCTAGCCAGGCGGGTGGTGAGCTTCACGCACTTGCTTGCGTATGACGCAGAGCTCGTGCCTGGTTGCTGGGATGATGGCCAACGACAGCCTGTTGTTGTGCATGACTTCTGTCAGGCTCGACACGTCTTGAAAGATGCCGAGGCACCACGCCGGCTGCTCACCGGCTACCTTGGCTGCGAGATCCTGGAGCTGTCCGAAGTGATGTGCTGTGGCTTCGGTGGCTCGCGGTCGGGCTTGTATCCCGACCTGGCGAAGGCAATCGGTGCGCGCAAGCTCGAGAGTATCCGGCAAACCGGCGGCACGACCGTAGTGACCGACAACCCTGGGTGTATTGCGCATCTCCGGTCGATGATCCGAAAGCAGGAAGGGTCGGAGCGCGTACTCCACATCGCTGAGTTCGTGTGGGCACGTACCAGCTCTCTTCTCTCGTCTACACCTGACTAAGCTTGACGTGTAGACGGTGACACAGGTAGGATGCCAGAGCGTCGGGCCCCCATCGTCTAGTGGCCTAGGACATCACCCTTTCAAGGTGGAGATCGCGGGTTCGAATCCCGCTGGGGGTACTGCCACACCGGTCAAGTAGTTGCTCTCTTCTGGAGGCGCCAGAGGTCACGGAGCCGCTGCACAGTTTGAGAGTGATCAGCGCTGGCACACCCCAGTCGCCTCGCAGTGTTGTGCGTAAGTAGATTGCTATACGCGACCGGTGGCGTGGAGGACCCGCTGGTACACTTCGAAAGTGGTAGCAGCGCACTGTTTCCATGTGAAAGTTGCCGAGCGCTGTGCTCCTGCTTCCGCGAGCTCCGCTCGCTGCGCCGGATTCGTGGCGAGCTGGACAATGGCCTCGGCGAAGCCGGCTGGTGATTCATTGTCAACGAGCAGACCAGCGCCTCCAACCAGCTCGACAAGTGCTGTGCCGCGTGTCGCGATGATAGGCGTTCGCGACACCATGGCATCGAGCGTTGGTAGTGAGAAGCCTTCGTAGGCAGAGGTCGTGATGTAGAGATCAGCGGCCGCGTAGAACGCCGGAAGGAGGTCGCCTGACACGTCGTCGAAAAAGCGCACCGGCAGGTTGGGATGACGCTGAAGGACAGCGAGCGAGAGCCGACGCCAGCGTTCGCTGCCAGCTCGCCCGACACGCCAGAGTCGGATCTTCACACCGAGTCGCTGCGCATCAGCCAGGGCGTCCAAGAGGAGTGGAATGCGCTTGCGTGGCAGCTCGCTCCCCACATTGAGCAACGTGGTGGTCTCGCTCCCCGTTTCGCTGCCGATGATTGGCGCCAGGCGTGCTACGGCTTCAGCCTTGCCCCACACTCTGGAGACAGTCGGACCTTCCGGTGTCACCTGGACTTGCTTGTCTGCCCAGCCCAACCGGCGCACGAGCGTATCCTTCGTGAACTGGCTAGGCGTCAAGATGAGCTGGCTTTGTCGGCGCATGAGCAGCAATGCCATACGGAACAGAGTGCGGTCCAGGAGGGGCGACTGAGCCCGATCGTACCGGCAATAGAGGGCTCCAAGGTCGTGTACCGTGGTGACGATGGGTAGGGTTTGCCAGGCGTACCCGGAGCGTGGCAGCGCTCTGTGCAAGTGCGACGAGAGCACGTGTGCGAGCTCTCCACCAGGAGCCGATGCGAGCACGGGCAGCAGTGCCGAGAGGTCACGTCCCAGCACCTTCTTCCCTTGCTGGGGACCGATTCGCTCCGGTGTCACGCGGGGGCTGAGTGCTCGCAGGAGCTGCTGTTCATATTGCCCGGTTCCGCTGTGGCGATTGGGCGGCAGTCCGACGTAGGTCACGCGCACATTGGAACTCCCCGGTGACCACGCCAGCCGAGTCTGCAGGGCGCTAGGTGCAAGGTGGGCTGGCTCGTCCTCTGACAGTGTAGCCGGAGTCTGGGAGACTGGTCTCGATAGTGTGGCACGGTGTCAGGGCTGGCAATTGCTGACCACAATGGAGATGAAGCTGCGAGCGTTTTGAGTGATGGCTTCCCACCGTCCAGAGCTCACCAGCTCGGGCTTGACCAGGTTGCTGCCAACGGCCAGAGCGACGGCTCCGGCAGCCATGAACTCCGCGGCATTTTCGAGAGAGACTCCACCAGTGGGAACGATGCGGACCTGTGGAAGGGGAGCAAGAACCTCGCGGAGATAGCGAGGGCCACCCACGCTCGCCGGAAAGAGCTTGACCCAGTTCGCTCCAGCCTCCCATGCGGTGAGAATCTCAGTGGGTGAGAAGGCCCCACAGATGATTGGAATCCCATAGCGACGGCAGAGCTCGATAGTAGAAAGGCGGAGGGTTGGCGTGACGACGAACTGTGCTCCGGCAGTGATCGCCGCGCGTGCGCTCTCTGGATCGAGAACGGTGCCCGCGCCGATCAGCAGGCGATCGCCGTGGCTTGCAACAAGGTCACCGATGACATTGATGGCGTGGCGATTGGTCAGGGTGAATTCGATGCAGCGCACCCCACCCAACAGCAGGGCATCGGCCAGTTGCTGTGTGGAGCTCAAATCATCGAGGCGGACAACCGCAGTGATCCCCGTGTCTTCGATCCATGCGACGCTTGGTCGGTCCGCTTCGGAGAATTTATCTGCCATGCTTGCTCCCCTATCTCAGGACCTGACGCGCTCCGTGTGCGAGGAACTCGCTAAGCTCTTCGCGTGTGATGGTGCAAAACTCTCCTGGAATCGTATGTTTGAGTGCTGCAAGGGTAGCCCCTTGATTGAGTGCCAAGTGTAGGTCGTTTGTGAGCAAGCCGTCGATGAAGCCGGCAGCGAAGGCATCTCCACCACCCAGCCGATCGGCGATCTCGAAGGAGATCAGCTGCGACCGATAGGTCCCTGCTCTTCCGGATGCCAGCGCGGCAATTGAGCCGCGCAATCCCCCGTCTTCGCTGCGTTCTGTGAGGACTGTCCACTCGACGCCGAAGCGCCGGCAGAGTTCTTCAGCTGCAGCCTCCGGGGAGCCGCGCAGATGGAAAAACGTCTCCAGCGCTCCCGCACTGGCAAACACTACCGAACAGTGCGGGAGCAAGCGCTCGTATGCTTGTGTCGCCTGGCTGGCAGACCACAATCGAGAGCGATAGTTGAGATCGAATGTGGTCGTGATCCCCTGTGAACGAGCGACGCGCAAGGCGTGCTCTACCGTCGCGAGGCTTTCAGCGGACAGAGCCGCTGTGATGCCTGACGTGTGAAAGATGCGGCAAGCTGCAAGGACCGCTTCCCATGGGACATCACGTGGATGCAATGTGCTCGCAGCGGAGCCAGCGCGGTCGTAGACGACTTGTGAAGGACGAGGCGCCAGGCCCTGCTCATAGAAGTAGAGCCCAAGGCGCTCGCTAGACCACACCGTGTGCTCGACTTGGACGCCGTGCTCGCGCGCTGTGCTGGCGACGAGCCGCCCGAGAGGGGACGTTGGGAGCTTGGTGACGAAATCGACACTCCTGCCGAGGTGGGCGAGGGCGGCAGCGACGTTCAGCTCTGAGCCGCCCACTACGACTTCAAACCTTGTCGCCGATTCGAGACGGCCGTAACCAGGAGGAGAAAGTCGCAGCATGGCTTCACCCAACGCCACAACCTCAACCATAGATGGCTCGGTACCTTTCCCAGATTGCGCCAGCAGATGGCTGGCTGGCGATGGCGCCTCGCCCTTCGACCTTCAGGCTGGCAGCAACCACGCCGACACGGGCGGCATATTCGAGTGACTTCCCTGCCAGCAAACCGTGGAGGAAAGCGCCATTGAAGGTATCACCTGCTCCGGAAGTGTCAACGATGCGCGAAGGTGACACAGCAGCCACGAACATGCTTCTCTTGCTGTCGGCTACGAGCACGCCTTGTGACCCGAGCTTGACAGCAGCGCAAGCTACCCCCTTGGACAGGAAGAAGCGAGCGACTTCAGCTGGATCGGATAGACCAAGGACTGCCACCGTCTCTTCGGGTGCGGATGGGAGCGCAATGCTCACGAAGGGCAACACCTCCTCGAGGGCCGCTCGGGCCTCTGTAGCCGTCCACAAGCGTGGTCGGAAGTTGAGATCAAATGCCACGTCCCCTCCGGCCGCTCGCACGATCTCGCTGGCCCGCAGGGCGGTTGCTCGAGCAGATGCAGAGATTGCCTGGGTGATGCCACTGAACAATAAGAGACGCGCACGCTTCAGAGCATCCTGGTCGAGGTCGCCAGGTTCCAAGGTGCTCGCTGCGCTGCCCTTGCGGTAGTAGATAAACTCCCGCTCGCCTTGTGGCTGCTGGGAGATGAGGTACAGGCCATTGCATCCTGCAGTTACCCGGCACCATGAGGTATCGATTCCTTCAGCCTGCCAGGAACTGAGGAGATATGACCGAAAAGGGTCATCGCCCACTCGGGTGATGAAGCCAACAGATGAGCCAAGGCGGCTGGCGGCAACCAGAGCGTTGCACGTGTCGCCGCCATATGTCTTAGTGAAGCTAGTCGCCTCGGCCAGCGGAACCTGTGCAAAGAGCTCCACCATGCACTCACCCACGGAGAGGAGATCAGGCATGGCGCTGTTGTTTGAGCGCAGCGACTCCTGCGTAGACCGCGGAGCTACCCAGCTCCTCTTCAACGCGGAGTAGCTGGTTGTACTTTGCGACGCGCTCGCTTCGGGCGGGTGCTCCTGTCTTGATTTGGCCCGTGTTGAGCGCAACGACCAGGTCACTGATAGTAACGTCCTCGGTCTCGCCAGAGCGATGAGATACCACGGCTGTCCAACCAGCGTTCATAGTCATGGCAATAGCATCGATGGTCTCGGTGAGTGAGCCGATCTGGTTGAGTTTGATGAGCACCGAATTCGCTGCCTTAGTCTCGATTCCTCGGGTGATCCGCTGCGTGTTGGTCACGAAGACGTCGTCGCCTACCAACTGCAGGTTGTCTCCGAGCGCTCGGTGTAGCGCTTGCCAGCCATCCCAATCGTCCTCTGCCACCCCATCTTCTAAGCTGACAATCGGGTAGCGCTCGGCCCAGCGGGCATAGACCTCGATGAGACCCGCAGCGTCTAGTTTGCGCCCTTCCTTTCGCAGCACGTAGCTTCCGTCCTCGTAGAGCTCACTGGCAGCCGCGTCGATAGCGAGGGCGATCTGCTCTCCGGGCGTGTAGCCAGCGGCCTCGATGGCGGCAATGATCACATCAAGTGCATCCGCGTTGCTGGCGAGCGCTGGTGCAAACCCACCCTCGTCTCCGACCGAGGTCGAAAGCTTTCGCCCGGAGAGCACGCGCTTCAGACTCCCGTAGACTTCCGCGCTCATCCGGAGTGCTTCGCGGAAGGAGGTTGCCCCAACCGGCATGATCATGAACTCTTGAAGATCTGTAGACTGCCAATCGGTATGCCGGCCGCCATTCAAGATGTTCAACATGGGCACAGGCAATACGTGCGCATTCGTACCGCCGATATACCGATAGAGTGGAGTACTGAGGTAGTGTGCCGCGGCGTGGGCAACTGCGAGTGAGACGCCGAGAATCGCATTTGCGCCGAGCTTCCCCTTGTTTCCCGTGCCGTCGAGATCGCGCAGGATCTGATCTACACGCCGTTGCTCGGTGGCTGGCACGTCGAAGAGCGCGGGGGCGATCACCTCATTCACGTTACGCACCGCCGCGAGCACGCCAGTTCCGCGGAAGCGCGCCTTGTCTCCGTCGCGAAGCTCAACGGCCTCGTGAGCGCCAGTCGAGGCCCCAGAAGGAACCGCCGCACGTCCGAGCGTCCCGTCCTCGAGCGTGACGTCGACTTCAACCGTTGGGTTTCCGCGAGAGTCTAAGATCTCTCGCCCTCTGATGCTGACGATGCTGCTCATAGAGTGCGCCATTCCCCTCAGTGATACTGGTGCCTCGCGCTGTGCGATAACGCAGGCAGTGTACTGCCTGCCCGTGGCTACGGGCAATTATATGGACGGTGAGTGCCACCAGATCAGGGAATCCAGCGCACCCCCTCTTGGGGTACAGGTGATGCTTCGTTCAAACGCCCTCGGTGATCGCGATCGATGAGCAGCCTCTGTATGCCGGCTGCAAATGTCACTTCGGAGTCATCGGCTGGCTCGTAACCGATCACCTCACGGGCATTGGCGATGCTCCAGAAGGCCCGCGTGTTGTTGGAGATGCCGTAAAAGATCTGGAAGGGCACACCCCAGCGGTTGCGAATGTCTCCAGTCTCGATGCTCTTGACCACCAGTTGCTGGAAGTCCCGATCGCTGATCCAGGCGCCAAGATCGCGCCGGTAACCGACAGGGTTATCTTCAAAGGCCGTAGGTGAGATGAGGCGGGGGGCGCCGATGCGTAGCATCACGGCTTCTACTGGCCGGCCAGTGATGCCACTGGCATAGACAAAACCGAGCTGTTCGATGGCTATTTTCGCCCACCCGTACCAGTTGTCGGAATAGGGAGGATCCTCCGGTCCGAGGTGCTCTAGGTGATTCGTGCGTAGGAGTTTCTCGTACCAGTCGGCAGCGTGATTGGAGCTGCAACACACGATTCGCCGTACTCCTTCCTCCGAGGCCAGACGGAACAGGAGTGCTGCCATGTCCACGTTCTCTCGCTCCTGCTCATAGCCGTCGGGAGCCCAGTGATCGGAGAGCACGTACCCACAGTGGAAAATCGTGTCGACGTCGCGCATCAAGTCGCGGAGCTCTTGAGTGGGTCGGTAGCCCGCGCGCATGTCGGCGAGAAGATCATAGTGCTGCAAGCCCTCGACGAGGTTACCATCTCTCGTGGTGTCTCGTACGTCGATCAGGGTCACGTCGTAGCGGTCACGGAGAGCCGGCAGGTTGATTTGAGCAACGTAACCAGCGGCTCCCGTGACGAGAACGCGCCGTCGAGGAGTTGTCTCCACCATCTATCCCTCTCTAAAGGAACGAATGAGATCGGCGTAGCGCTCGGCCAGTACAGCAGCGTGCTGCGGACTTTGTGCTTCGGCTTGGACGTGGAATATCGGCTTGTCAGCGTCAGGAACGATGACGATCGTGTCCTCCCCAGATACGAGTCGCACTCCCTGTAGTGAGCGACCACCTGACTCCTGGGCTGTTTCGTGTAAGCGTCGCATGACCTTGCCCTTGCGCTCCCACGGGCAGTAGGCATCGACACTGAAGATGTGGTAGGGAGGCACCTGTTCGACGATCTTGGAGAGGGGCATGTCCGCCTTGAGCAGCAGCTCGAGCAAGTGTGTTGTCGCGAAGAGACCATCGAATCCGGATGGGATCTCGGGAAAGGCAAAGCCTCCAGCTCCGTCACCAATGAGGGTGAGGTCCTGACGCATAGTGGCACCGCTAATGACCACTGGATCGGGAGCCAGCGTCTGGATACGATGGCCGTCGACGTGTGACAGTGCCTCAATGAGCCGGGGCGCGGTGAGTGGCACCCCAACCGGCACTGCTGAACTCGATGTCTTCCACGCGAGGAGCATCATGGCGGCCAGCGCATGCCAGGAAGGCAGGACCCCTCCGCGCTCATCGACGATGGTGATGCGGGTGCCACTATAGTTAAACAGCACCCCAAAGCGAGCTCCGACAGCCCGTGTGACAGCTCCCAGTGTGCGTAGGCTCCCAGTCACCTTCTCTTCAAGGCGCGGCTCAGATTCCCCAGCCACAGACCTGAGATCGATGAGGTTGATGCCCAGCTCACGCAAGAGGCGTTGACCCAGCGGCGCGAACAGGCCATTGGCAAAGTCGACCACGATGACGGGCTGGCTGCGCTCTATGATCTCATGGTCTGTGCGATGGAGGTACGATTCACGGTAGCGCTGCTCAGCTCTCTGCATCGGCTCGGTGCCAGCGATGATCGCACCGATGGTATCGGCAGGAACGCGGCGCACATCCTCGCGCAGGTAGACGTTAGCAATCTTGCGTTCCGTATTCTTGCTCACGTCAGCTCCATTGGCATCGAAGAGCTTGATGTCCACCACGCGAGCGTCGAATGGAGACATACGGACGTGAATGCCGCCCTTCGCCGGACCGAGGCGCGTCTCGAAGCGCGCGACCGGAACTGGGACGGTAGACGTGTCGATCACATCGATGCCCGCTGAAGGAAGCCCGGATACGAGGCCACGCTTGATCATGCGGGCGGCCTTGGAGTAACCGCGGTTGACGAGGACGGCACTGCCCACGGACAGCGTGGAGCCGTACGCGGCACCAACCTTTGCAGCCATCTCAGGAGTCAGCTCAACGTTGGCGAGACCACTTATCGTAGCGTGACCTGCGAAGAGCGAGCGACGCACGCGCCCGCCCCAGATGAGGCTGCTCGAAACCGTTGCCTGTTCTTCGACCTCTTTATCTGGCCAGATCTTGACGTTGCTGTGGACGACCGCTTGCTCACCAATCGTGCAGCCATCGCCAATGACAGCTCCTTGGGCGATGATCGCGCCCCGCCGGATTGAACACTGCTTGGCGATGATCGCCCCACTCACCGAAGCGTAGTTCGATATTAGGCAGTTGCCCCAAATGACGCTACGGTCGATCGTCGCGCCACTTTCGACAATGGTGTTCTCCCCGATGACGGACGGTCCGTGGAGCACCGCTCCGGATCGGACGACACAGCCATCGCCAAGGTATACGACGCCAAAGGAGCGAACATCTGACTCGATAGTGGCTCCTCGGCCTGCCATAATGCCGTTGGCAACCCGTGCGGCGGGCAGTGGTAGGTCGACTCTCCCTTCCGCAAGGTCGAAGCTGGCTCGCAAGTAATCGGGGAGGCTCCCTACGTCGCACCAGTAGCCTTCGGCAACGTACCCGAACATGGGATCGCCGTTTGCTAGAAGTCGTGGAAAGACTTCACTACTGAAGTCGAAAGGCACTCCCACGGGGATGAGGTCCAGCACTGAAGGATCGAGCACGTAGATCCCCGTGTTGACGGTGTCACTGAAAACCTCTCCCCAGCTTGGCTTCTCCAGGAAGCGCTGAACGCGTCCATCTTCGTCGGGAATGACGACGCCGTACTCGAGGGGGTTCTCCACGCGAACGAGAACCAGGGTGGCTTTGGCCCGACGGGACTCATGATAGGCAAGGGCTGCGGTGAGGTTGATGTCGGTCAAAGCATCTCCGCTGATGATGAGGAACGGCTCCGTCAACATGTGCTGAGCATTCTTGACACTACCTGCAGTTCCGAGCGGAACTTCCTCAAGCGCGTAGCGGATACGCACACCAAAGTCACTACCATCCCCAAAGTAGTCTTCGATGACACTGGCGAGATAGTGCACCGTCACCACGATATCCGTGATGTTGTGGCGCTTCAGCAAGTTGATGATGTGTTCCATGACCGGAATATTGAGGATGGGTACCATCGGTTTCGGCCGGTTGAGTGTTAGGGGGCGTAGACGCGAGCCTTCACCACCAGCCATGACTACCGCGAGCATCGAATCCCTCCTCCTGTGAGAGCTGCCGTGAACGCTTCCCTCAGATGTCGTGGCGGACACACCACGGGTGCACACCGGGATGGATCAGTCAAGCACCTGCGATTGTATTCCCTCGAATGGTAGCAAACGCCGGCCATAGCGTAGGTGAAAGGGCTAGGGAAAGCGCAGACGCCAGAGATGCTTCAAGAACAGTGTTCCAACTCGGAAGTCTGCCTTGCTGGAGCCCCGCGCACGCCGCCGAAAGCGATATGGCACTTCGACGAGTCCCGACCTTGGACACCGGATTAGGAGCTCGAGTGAGATCTTGAATCCAATTGGTCGCAGCTTGGCGCTTTCCGTAATACGCCGGCGCACCAGGAGAAATCCCGACAGCGGATCGCGCACGCCCCACAGACGTCTCAGAAAGAGCAGCTTGGCGGTCCATTTGCAGCCGAGGGAGAACAGCAGCCGGACAGGGCCATCGAGACCTTCGCTGCTGCCTCCTTGCATGTAGCGACAAGCCATGACGACGTCTGCATCGCTGGCACGAGCAGCGTTCAAGAGTTCCGGGATTTTCTCTGGAGGATGCTGCAGGTCCGCGTCGATGATGCACACATACTCGCCACGGGCGCTCCGGAGTCCATCCACTACAGCACCGCTGAGGCCACCCCACCGTGACGGTCCCCTGGTCCGGTGGACGAAGCGGACGTGAAGATCTGTCTGCTGCGAGAGATTTTCCAGGACTATCGGTGTCGTGTCGTCGCTATCGTCGACGAACAGGAGTTCGTAGTCGCCATCTGGCAGAGCGCGCCGTACTGCGGCAGCCAGGAGGCCAACGCTCTCCTCCTCGTTTCTGCTCGGCGCGATTACTGTCAGCGCTACGGATGTCCGGGAGCCGGTCAGGTGTGTGGGATGTGGCAGCTCATCGTGAGTAGACAGTGGTGGGTGATTGCTCGTGGCGCTGATCGCCGATGCCTCTTTTCATTCGTGCCGGTTGCCGCGCAGGCGTTGTCTTCAACGAGTGTAACAAGAAGGGGAAGGCGAGCGGACCCGCAAGAGCCGTATGTGTCATCAGGACGGGTGCAGTCACGATGACAGCAGCGAGGGCGCTCCTGGAGCTATTCGCTGCTCGGGTGCCAGCGCTGGCAACGTGAAGGAAAATGTGCTTCCTTGATTGACGGTACTACTGACGGCGACTCTCGTTCCGTGAAGACGAGCGATGCGCTGAGAGATCGCGAGGCCGAGCCCAGTGCCACCATACTTCCGGTGAGGCGAGCCATCCACTTGATGGAACTCTTCGAATATTGTGTCCAGTTGGTCAGATGGGATGCCTATGCCTGTGTCTTGGATGCTGAATCGAACCTGATCTCCAATCCGCGTGATTCTGGCGGTGACAGATCCCTGCTCGGTGAACTTCACGGCGTTGGTGAGCAGGTTGAGGAGTATCTGTCCTATGCGCGTCGCATCCCCCCAGGCACCTGTAACTTCAGGGTCAACAATAGATCGAAGCTTGAGCCCTTTCTGCTGTGCGTGGAGGGTTACGGCGCTCAGGGCCTGCTCCAGCACCTCTCGTGGGTTGAAGAGGTTTAGCCGGAGCTCTAGGCGTTCTGCGTTGAGCTTAGAGAAGTCGAGGATATCTGAGATGAGGCTGAGGAGAGACTCCGCCGCGCGAGCGATTCGTTCGATGTCTTCGCGCTGATCAGGATTGATCTGACCGTCGAGTCCTTCCAGAAGGACCCCACTGTAGCCGATGATGACGTTGAGTGGCGAGCGCAGCTCATGGCTCATCGTGGCCAGAAACTCGCTCTTCGCTTGATTAGCCCGCAGCAGCATCTCGACGTTCTGGCGGAGCTGAGTGGTGACGGCGGCACGCTCCCTCGCCAGAGCGATGACCCGCTGGTACGTTTCATAGACCTGCCATGAGCCGCCTGAGGAGTCCGAGACGACGTCCGAGGGATCGATGATGAGAATGACGAGGCTGCCATCCCGGTCCCGCGAGCCATCGCTCAGTGTCACCATCCACACCTGACGCGCGAGTCCTGGCAGATCGTCAGGGGCGAGAAGATGGGCGATGACAGGCTGCATCAGCGCTTCGGCAGAGTGTTCACCACCGTAGATCCGCCGAGCGAGCTGAGCAATGCGCGCCGCGACCTCGACCGTGGTTGCGCCTGCGAATACGTACGGCTGAGCTCGTGCGGCCAAGAAAGTGCCATCGACACGGCACACCGTTGCCAGCAGCGCGGGGGACACTTCCAACAAGGATTCGCAAATGCGCTGCTCGAGTTGTTCGGGATCAATTTGCCTCACCATCGACTGCGAAAACGTGCTAGTCGCCTCGATCTCCTTGATCTGCTGGTCGAGCCGCTCCCGTTCCGACTGGAGGCTATCAGTCATCACCCCAAAGACAAGCGTGAGCCATTGGACCTCGTCTTCCCTCCCTGGCTCTTTCCGCTGATGGTCGGGATACCGTGCCATAGCCAGCGCCTGATGGCCGATCTGTAGCAAGATCTCACGCATCACGGCGACTTCGCGCGCTGCGGCACGAATGTTGAAGATGGCCAGCGCGCTGCCATCCACACCTGACGCGCGAGTCCTGGCAGATCGTCAGGGGCGAGAAGATGGGCGATGACAGGCTGCATCAGCGCTTCGGCAGAGTGTTCACCACCGTAGATCCGCCGAGCGAGCTGAGCAATGCGCGCCGCGACCTCGACCGTGGTTGCGCCTGCGAATACGTACGGCTGAGCTCGTGCGGCCAAGAAAGTGCCATCGACACGGCACACCGTTGCCAGCAGCGCGGGGGACACTTCCAACAAGGATTCGCAAATGCGCTGCTCGAGTTGTTCGGGATCAATTTGCCTCACCATCGACTGCGAAAACGTGCTAGTCGCCTCGATCTCCTTGATCTGCTGGTCGAGCCGCTCCCGTTCCGACTGGAGGCTATCAGTCATCACCCCAAAGACAAGCGTGAGCCATTGGACCTCGTCTTCCCTCCCTGGCTCTTTCCGCTGATGGTCGGGATACCGTGCCATAGCCAGCGCCTGATGGCCGATCTGTAGCAAGATCTCACGCATCACGGCGACTTCGCGCGCTGCGGCACGAATGTTGAAGATGGCCAGCGCGCTGCTTCCGAGAAA
The DNA here is from genome assembly GCA_023381895.1 of Chloroflexota bacterium. Next base: position 1,710 of record JAMCTA010000091.1, on the reverse strand, counting down.
ACCGAGCAGCGCGATAATAAAGAGGTGATCTCTCGCTGTACTCTCAGAATCGACAGTAATGGCAACGAGTAAGACGGCGAGGAGGACGATTGGTGTGACAGCGAGCAGAGAGAGGCGGATGAGCAAGCTGTGCACGCCGCTACAGATACCCTTCGGCACGAATGCGGGCCGTAGAGCGGCGAGGATCACGTATACGTGTTGATGTGGGCACGCTGCAGCACGCGGAGAGGGTGAATCGACGCTCTCGTCTCCACTGAAACGCGCTGATTTTACTCACCTTATCCTACAATCAGACGATCATTGACGTATTGTACAAAGGGAAGGGTGGGCAAAGAGTGGCTCATCGAATACTCGTTGCCGAGGATGATGCCGATAATCTCCGTCTCGCTCAAAAAATCCTATCCGCGGCCGGGTATATCGTCCTCCCTGCCTGCAACGGTGCTGAGGCTGTGCAGAGTGCCCTTGCCGAACAGTTTTCAGTCATCATCATGGACATGTACATGCCTGAGATGAGTGGCTTTGATGCTATCCGCGCGATCCGAGAGCGCCTTGGATCCTCACCACCGGTTCTCGCGTTGACCGCTCTGGCCATGCCCGGAGATCGCGAGCGGGCACTGGCAGTCGGTGCTGACGCGTACCTCAGCAAGCCTTACCTGCCGAGTGAGTTGAGGCAAGCAATCCAGGATCTCATCGCGAGGGGTACTCGCATCAACACGTAACGTCCCGATAGGCACTTTCTTCTTCCTGGCATTCACGCTCGTTGAGTGTATCTAGCTCTGCCCGAGACGGCGGCGTTCTACGCGACTCATAGAGAGACGTCAGCGCTCTGCCTCCATCCTGGCCCCTTTAACGGGCGCTTGGTTGTTCCAGATTCTTCTACGGTACTGTTCTTGCTCGCCGTTGCTCGCGTATCGGGAATGTTCACGATGTTGTCCCCGTGCATCCTGCCCATAGTGCCGGCTCTCGGAGCTATTCCGCCAGGGACGCTGGCTTGACGCTGGAGAGGGGGGTGGGTAGAATCTAGGCCCTAAGGTGGCGGTGAGGATTCTTGTTCGCCGTTACCGGATAGCTATATAGCTATGCCGAAGTGGTGGAATGGCAGACACGCTGCGTTCAGGGCGCAGTGGGGGTAACCCCGTGGAGGTTCAAATCCTCTCTTCGGCACGGGGAGCGATGGTCGCTCTTGCGGTACGTTGCACAAGTGAAGACCGAGCCGTGTGCTTCTCTGGGGCCTATAGCTCAGCTGGGAGAGCGCTTGAATGGCATTCAAGAGGTCGGCGGTTCGATCCCGCCTAGGTCCACGGTGAATAGCGGAGAGTGCTTCGGTTCACAGGCCGCGTATACCCCCGGTGGACCGTTAAGGGGCACTCGTGAGAAAGATGGTGGCCATAGTTCAGCGGTAGAGCGCCAGATTGTGGCTCTGGAAGTCGAGGGTTCGAATCCCTCTGGCCACCCCAGGCTTGTGAGAGATGAGTCCTCGTAGCTCAGTGGATTAGAGCGTCAGATTGCGGATCTGAAGGTCGGAGGTTCGAATCCTCTCGAGGACGCTTTCGTGGGCGGTTAGCTCAGTTGGTTAGAGCGCTTGCTTGACATGCAAGAGGTCACTGGTTCGAATCCAGTATCGCCCACAGGCTTGGCGCATTCGTCTAGTGGTCTAGGACGCAGCCCTCTCAAGGCTGAGATCACGGGTTCGACTCCCGTATGCGCTAC
>JAMCTA010000111.1 GCA_023381895.1 Chloroflexota bacterium | reverse complement strand
CGCTCCGCGAAGAGATGCGCCGCGACCCTCGCGTCTTCTGCCTCGGCGAGGACATTCGCGAGGCAACGTACGGCGTCACACGCGGACTCTACGACGAATTCGGACCGAAGCGCATCATCGGCACGCCCATCTCCGAAACCGCCATTGCCGGAGCAGCACTCGGCGCTGCGCTTGTGGGCATGCGCCCGGTCGCCGAGTTCATGTACATGACCTTCATGATGTCCGCGATGGACCAGATAGCCAACCAGGTGGCGAAGTCGAAATACATGTTCGGAGGCAAGGCCGTGCTCCCCATCGTCTACCGCACGATGGCAGGCGCAGGGCGCGGAAATGCCGCTCAGCACACGGAATCGCTCGAGGCCTGGTTTGCTCACTGCCCAGGACTCAAAGTGGTCATGCCGACAACACCCTATGACGCCAAGGGGCTACTCAAGACTGCCATCCGGGATGACAATCCCGTAGTGTTCATCGAAAACAAAGTGCTCTACGCAGCGGCACGGGAGGAAGTGCCGGAGAGTGACGACACCATTCCCTTCGGCAAGGCAGTCGTGAGGCGTGCCGGTCAGCACGTCACCATCATTGCCCTCCAGCGCATGGTGAGTGTGGCTTGTGAGGCCGCCACTCTGCTCTCCAAAGAGGGGATCGAAGTGGAAGTGATTGACCCCCGGACGCTGGTGCCGCTCGACATCGAGACTATTGCCGAGTCGGTCCGCCGTACACACCGGGCTATCGTCGTGCACGAGGCCCACGCACGTGCGGGATTCGGCGCCGAGATCGTGGCCCAGATTGTGACACACACCTTCGACTACCTCGACGCACCGCCGCTTCGCGTCGCCAATCCCAACGTTCCGACGCCATTCAGCCGCGTGCTCGAGGAAGCATCCATTCCAAACGTTCCTCAAGTCATCGCGGCGGTGCGCTCGGTGGTGACGTTGTAATGCACAGTCACCACCACTATTCAGCAACCTTGCCACATCACCGGCGATCTCGCGATACGACGGGCTGGAGGTAGAGCTGATGGCCACGGCGATTCGCATGCCCCAGCTCGGCTTGACGATGACTGAGGCTACCGTTGTGCGCTGGCTGAAGCAGCCAGGCGATCAGGTGGAGAGGGATGAGGGACTGGCGGAGATCGAGACCGACAAACTCACGTCGGAGGTGCTGTCGACCACCTCCGGAGTGCTCCGCCGAGTCATTGCGCCGGAAGGGGTCACGGTGCCTGTCACGGGCCTGCTTGCCGTCGTTGGCGCTGCGGACGAGCCGGAAGCAGCGTTCGATGCGCTGATCGCTACCGAGCTCGGAGGCCAACCTTCCGGGAAACTCGCGACACTCACTGCTCCCGACGTTGCGCCTGATCCAACGGTGACCCAGCCATCATCGGCTGGCACCAAGACAGCGGCACAAGAGCGCAGCACACTGCCGCCCGCCTCTCCAGCAGTGCGGCCATCACAAGCGCCGACATCCACCTCGGCCAGCGCACTCGATGTCCGCGCCTCGCCCTTGGCACGGCGGTTGGCACGCGAGTGGGGCGTGGACCTGCGGCTGCTCCGCGGCACTGGACCCTTGGGACGGATCATGGAGCGGGACGTGGTCACTGCACGGAGCACTCCGCAAGAGCAGATGAAGGACGGGCTGCACGTGCGCGAGCGGCGCCCGCTCGCGGGCCTACGCCGGCGCATCGCAGAGCGTATGGTCGAGAGTGCCCAGCGTCGTCCCCAAGTGACACTGACAACGGAAGCGGATGCCACGCGTCTGGTGGAGCTCCATGATGCGCTCATCACCGCCGCCCGCGTGTATGGCCTTCCTTCTCCAACGTACACTGATCTCCTGGTGTTCCTCAGCGGCCGCTCCTTGCCTACCCACCCTCTCCTAAATAGCAGCGTTCTCGGCGATGGCTCCACTGCGGAGATCGTCATCTGGGAGGACGTGAACATCGGCGTGGTCGTGGCTCTGGAGGATGGATTGCTCGTCCCGGTCATCCGTGGTGCCGATCGCAAGTCGCTCCAAGCGATCTCCGCAGAGCTGCGCGCGTTGCGAAGCCGGGCAGCACAGAGGCAGCTGCAACCCGCCGACCTTGAAGAGGGTACGTTCACGCTGACCAACCTGGGCACACTGGAGGTCGACGCCTTCACTCCGCTCCTGAATCCACCCCAGTGCGCCATTCTCGGCACGGGCCGTATCGTCAAAAAACCTACCTTCTCCGACGAGAAGATCATCGCCCGTCACTTCATCACCTTGTCGCTCACCTTCGACCATCGCGCCGTCGATGGTGCACAAGCCGCGGCATTCCTTCGAGACGTCAAGAGGGCAATCGAGCGAATCTCCGCAGAGCAGTGGCCTGCCTCCGAGAGCAGCCCGTCACTGCCGCATTGAGACACTGGGTGTAGGCATCAGAGCAGAGGGAAGGCAGAGATGGCTCCACGGATCGTCGATCTGAGCATGTCCGTACACAACGACATGGTGACGTTTCCCCGGATTGTCCGGCCAGCACTGGTCATGTATGAAACCTGGGAGGGCTTCGCCGAGCACATCGGGGCGGCGAAGTATGGAGTGACCTCGCTGACAGCGTCGTACCTCGCTGTGCTCAGCGATCACGTGGGAACGCACATTGATGCGCTGAAGCACCTCCGGCATAACGGTCCAGGACCCGAGCAGATTCCGCTCGAAGCGTGCTACGGTGATGGCGTCGTCCTAGATTTCCGGCACAAAGAGCGTGGTGCAGGAATCAGCACGGCCGACGTGCAGCACGCCCTCAGCGTCACCGGCTACCAGTTCAAGCCTGGCGATATCGTGCTCATCATGACTGGGGCGGGCTCCTATCAGCACGAAGAGCGCTATTTGACTGACCATTGCGGTATGACCGCCGAGGCCACGATCTGGCTCATCGACCAGGGTGTGAAGGTGATGGGGATCGACGCCATCACCTTTGATCCCCCAGTCTGGGCCATGTTCGAA
>JAMCTA010000049.1 GCA_023381895.1 Chloroflexota bacterium | reverse complement strand
GTAGCTTGGCGGCCATGACGCCCCAATCGATCGGGAGACCGGCGACTCCGGATGCTCCGGCTATATACTCCTGGACCGTCCACATCGTCATGTCATCGCAGGGATCAAGACTCGTGAAGCTGTAGTCACCCCAGCGGTTGTAGTTGCGTGCAACGAAGTTGGAGTCATCGTACGCGTTGGGAGCGCTGTTGACGAAGACGTTGAAAGCACGCATCGTATTGGCTGGATCGCTGGGAAAGCGCTCGGTGATGCCCCCTTCCGGGTAGGTACTGCTGTTTGCTTCGTTGGCGCCAAGGGCGACCACACCCTGGCCGGAGACCGTGACCGTGCCCATCCAGAAATTCTCAGGATTGGAAGCTGCCGGGTCGTAGACCGTGCCCCATTGATTGAGGGTGAGGTTTGAGACGTTGACGTCGTACCAGCGGACACCCAGGCGGTCAGGGCTGGCCACGTTGCTATCTCCCGAGCTGTTGATGCCGGTATTGCGGGCTGTCCAGAGCTGGCCGTTACGAATGACGGCGGAGAAGAGCCGGTCCGCCTCTGAGTCGAGGCCCCGTGTAGGATCGCTCGAAATCACATTGTTCTTGCTGAGGACGCCACTCGAGAAGGCCGTCTGTGTGGCACTGATTCTCAGGGTCCGCTAGCGCAATAGTCGAAGGTCCCGATAGGGTCGGGGTAGTGGAGCCCGGGTTGTTGACCTTGAGAACGGAGAGGTCAGTAAGCGATCCAGTAGCGAAGGCGGCAATATCGAGGCCCACAATGTAGCCAGTGGCCAGCGTATCGACGGAATCGACACCTTGCGGAATATAAGGGCCGGGGCCGGTCAATCCGTTCGTGACGTTGTAGAAGCTGGTCACGTTCAAGGGGCCGCCACTCAGTGCGCTCGACTTCTGGACGACGTAGACATTGGAATGGAGGTAGACGAACCCTGTGCAAGAGCCGGTGCCTGGGAACATATTTGCGCCAACGTAGATGCCGTTAGCATCGATGCCAGGTGTGTCATAGTCTGCAAAGCAACCCTGGTCCTGGGCAGCGCCTGTACCCGTTGCCGAGATAGCGTACTTGGTCCAGCTGGCCGTAGACAGATCAGAACCGCTGCTCACGGCGAGCAGGATGTGGTTGTCTCCCGCAGGGACGTCGATCTCGGTGATGAACCAGCGGCCACTGAGGCGGTCATAGCGCACGTGCGGGTCAGTCACGCCGGAAGGATCGGCGATATTGCCCCAGAACGTGGCGTCAGGAACGTTGAGAATCAACGTGTGTGCGCCATTCTTGGCGAATGCCTGAAAGCGCCCATTGACAGTGAACATGAACTGTGCCGGCCCGACAGCACCCATAGTGTCTGGGGGAACGAATCCTGAGTCGACGTTGGTAGGCCCCGCAATGGTGTCGGTCACCGGTTCTGTAGGCTGGGATGATGGTGGAGGCGAGCCTACGTGGGGCAGCGAAAGAGCGGCTTGGGCTCGTGCTCTGGGAAAGTGGAATACTCCTTGATTGGGGGCCTCTTGGTTCCTGGGGGACGGGGGCGCAACCTGGCTGAGCTGCACGAGCCGGTCGTGGGTGATGCTGCTGCCTGGCACGATCTGCATCACGCCGGTGATGGCGCCGGCAGCCTGGACTTGGTCTGCAGCGGGAAAGAAAGTTCCGATGGTCAGCAGCAGCGAGGCGAGCAGCGAGAACATACGATGGCGCTTCACCAGTCTCCCCCCCTTATGGCAGGCAGCGACAACCGGCTAGCCGCGCAGATGAGTCACACTGCGCTCTACGGTGTTGCTGCCCGCTTGTCAAGGTGTAGTAATCTTTGGCTACTCTTAGATTGTCTGCAGGTGCTCCGCGAGCACGCGCGCTGGCACCTTCCTCCGCGAATACTTGTGGCCAGTGGTGTCTTTGGGTGACACTTATAGATCTGGTGCTCTTGTTGACTGAGCCAACGGTGGAAGGAACACGACGTGCAGCCTTTGGGTGTGCTCATCAAGCCGGCGTCAAGCCGCTGCAATCTCCACTGCAGCTACTGCTTCTACCTGGAAAAGCGGGCGCTCTACCCGTGGCGCAACGCCCCGAAGCTGACATTGGAGACGTTCGATCGCTTTCTCGAGCAGTACGCAGCGGTATCTGCACCGCACCTCTCCTTTGCCTGGCAAGGAGGAGAGCCCACCCTCATGGGGCTTCGTTTCTTCGAACAGGTCGTGGAGCGCCAGCAGGCTGCGAAGCCAACGGGAGGCATTCCCTGGCAGATCACCAACGTCCTCCAGACAAATGGAACTCTCCTCGATGATGAGTGGGCAGCCTTCTTCAAGCAGTGGCGCTTTCTCGTGGGTGTCAGCCTGGACGGTCCTCCCGAGCGTCACGACCGCTTTCGCCGAGACTGGGGAGACCATAGCACGCACGCACGCGTGCTCGAGGGGATCGAACACCTGAACCAGCACGGTGTCGAGGTCAACATCCTCACGGTTGTCAGCCAGAGCAACGTGGATCGTCCCCGAGAGCTCCTCCACTATCTGGTCGATCACGGTGGCCAGTGGCTGCAGTTCATTCCGTGTGTGGAGACCGCCCCCGGACACGCCGAAGGCGACGGCGTGTACACCCCCTGGTCAATCACACCTGCCCAGTATGGCCGCTTCTTGAACGAGCTCCTCGATGAGTGGCTCACCATGGGATGGCGCGACGTGCGCATCCGGCTCTTCGACAATCTCGTGCAGATGCTCCTCGGCCTCCCCTCGGAGAGCTGTCAGCTTGCACCAGTATGCGGTGGTTATGTCGTGCTGGAGCACAATGGGGACATCTATCCGTGTGATTTCTTCGTCGAGCCCGGAGCAAAGTTGGGAAACATTCACGAGCGCACGCTCACCAGCATCCTCGAAGACGGAGGACTGAGCCGCTTCGGTGCGCTCAAGAGCCAGCTTCACCGTCAGTGCCGGACCTGTCAGTGGCGGACGCTCTGCTATGGTGAATGCCCGCGCTACCGCCGGATGGCGACGGGCAGTGTCGAACGTTCACTCCCGTACTTCTGTTCCGCGTATCAGCAGTTCTTCCGCCAGAGTCTTCCGCGCCTCCAGAGTGTGGCTGGTCTTGTGCGACGGGATCTGCAGACTACCGGGCCGCGCCTCCCTCATTAACCTCATTAGTTGGAAGCCCCGCGGCCAGGTCACTCAGCTGGGTGCTGGTCGACGGGACCAGCGGAAGAGACCAGGGCTTGCGCCCGACAGGGGACTGACCTGTCGGGGCCATCACGGCTCCAGCACCATCGTGTCGAAAGCAAAGCGGACGCTCAGACCGTCTCGGCGCAATCGCTCCTCGAGCATCCGTCGGGCCTCAATGGTGAGCCCATCCATCTCCTCAATGTGGCTCAGTACCGTCTGCCGTGCGTTCAGCCGGAGAACCAGCTCGAGGGTCTGCTCGAACGTGGCTTCGGATTGTAGAAAGGGATGAGCGCGCGGGATGCGGCGTTCTCTTGTGAAGGGATCGAGCTCGACGATCCCCATCGGTAACAGTGCCAGATCAAGTGGCCCCAAGTCCTGTGGTGGCTCCCATTGAAATGTCTCATCGGGAGCGAGGAGCACGCGCTTTCCCTCGCTCTCAAGCAGGAACGCATAGACGTAGCGCTCAGCGAGGCACAGCGGCTGAATCGTCGTGGCGCCTAGCACGAAGCTGGCGCCCTCGTCGAGCACAACGACGTCGATGAGCCCGACTTCCTCCAGATAGCTGAGCTGGCCCCACAGGAAGTTACGGTCCTTGAAGTCTTGGGCGACGCGTGCCGGTAGGAAGATGGGTGTTCGTTTGTGCGCCGGTGGCCACCGGCGCACATCCCAGTTGAGATGTTCCCAGATGCGCAGCCCGAGCGTGTGGTCGGGATGCCAGTGCGAGAACGTACATGCGGCGATGTGCCCAATCGTCGAGCGGTTGAGCTGCTGACGGATATCCTCCGGCGTATCGATGAGGAGGTCCGGACCGTGGATGAATACGCTTGGCCCGGTCCGCGCCGCGGGGATTCCCTCAGCGCGAGCCTGTAGGCAGACGCGGCAACGGCAACCTGGTCTGGGTGGAGGCAGCGCTCCTCCCCTCCCCAGAACCTCCACACGCACGTGCACCTCCTTGGCCGATCGAGGCCAGCGTATCGTTCCCCTGGGCAGACCGCTGTCACCACGCGCATCCTACTACTCCCGGAGCAGCGCCTGCAAATGCTCCGTCAACTGGTCGATGAGGTGCCGTTCGGTAGTGGTCGTTACCGCCAAACTCTCCATCCCTTGCAGGGCTCGCATGACGAGTGCTGCTTCTGCCGGGGTGAGGGCGACGAAGAGCGGATGCTGCTCCTCAACCGGTGGATAGGGGTGGACTGCACTAGATGTCTCGGGCAGCACGTGGATGAGCAGTACCGGCGCCAGGCTTCGCTGGACCGTACGTATCGCAACGTTGCCGAGCAACATTGTGCCGGTGCCACCGCCGTGTGTGCTCATCACCACCAGGTCAGCACGACGGTCACGTACCGCCTCGGGGATTGCCAGCTCGGGAGATCCCACCGCTGCAAGCATCTCTGCCTCGATATGCCCATCGTTCAGACGGGTCATCAGACCGTGTAGGTAGTGGCGGGTCTCGATCAAGAGCTGCTCCATCTGGAAGCTTACACCTGCCGGCTCTGCCCCATCGACTACCGCTTGAAAGTCTGCAACGCGCAGAAGCAAGAGCGTGGCGCCGGAGAATTCGGCAATGTGAACGGCCTCCTCCAGTGCTGCCTCTGACCGGGCTGAGCCATCGAGAGGAACGAGTACGCGCTGAGGCCGCCCGGAAGACCAGCGCAGCTCACTCGACTCCGTGAGGACCAGCACGGGAACGGAAGCGTGCCGGACAACGTAGTCGGCGACGCTGCCGAGCAACGTCCGTCCCACCTCGCCGCGGGCGTGAGTCGCCATGATGATGAGCCCAGCGCGCTCTTCATCGGCTGCTTCGACGAGCGACCGTCCAGCACTGCCTACCCGCGGCGGGCAGAGGTGAACGCGCACGTCTACGCCGCTGGAAAGGAGCTCGTTCGCTGCTGAACGCACCTGCGGCGGCATGTCGATCGGGAGCTCCCAAGGCGCCAGCGCGTACGCGAGGACGAGTCGTGCCCCAGTACTGCGAGCGATGTCCTTGGCAAACGGTAGGGCGCGTAGAGCCAGACCCGATCCGTCGAGGGGCACCAAGATGGTTCCATACATAGTCGTTGTGCTCCCTAAGAACAAGCGGGAACGAGACTCCAGCGTTGCTAATACTGCTTCCTGGAAGTCGCGGAAGGCTTTGCACCAGGTAAATGCTCGGTAAATGCGAGTATAGCTCGCCGGCGAACCGCTCGGTGCGATACTTGCCGTGTCTTCCAAGCTGCAAGCACACGCTCCGGCTGGAAGGATTCCGAGGAGCCAGTGGTCCGGGCTCGGCCTACTTCGCTGCTCTTTTCGTCCTCCTTGGATAGCATCTTACCCCATTGTTTGCACGGGCAATGGGCGCCTGTGTCACGTGTCACGAGCAGGAGGAGGCCTCGTGCGGGCGCCGGTGGCCGTGGTGCTCAGTGCTGCAAGCGGTGCCATGCCTATGCGTGAAAGAGCAAGCCGGCAGCAAACGTGACACCACCGACGATCACTCCGGCCAGCGTCATTTCCAGCCCCGCTGCCCACCAGCTGCGCAAGGTAAAGAGCGACTTGGCCGCCCCCACCAGGAAGTGCGCAACGAGCGAAATGGCAGCGGCCAGGAGCACCGCGAGCGCGCCGTGAAGCCAGAAGAAGGGCAGCACCGGGATGAGCGCGCCGATGCCCGTGCTCACGCCGGCTGCAAGTGCTGCCTGCGCCGGGTTGCCACTCTCCGCCTTGGCTCCGCCCAGTTCTTCGGCGGCGAGCAAATGGAGGAAGGCATCCGGGTTCTGGGAGAGTTTCTCGGCGAGTACGTCGGCCTCTTGCTGATCCAGGCCTTTGAGCTGGTAGTAGAGGGAAAGCTCCTCCTTCTCTTCCTCCGGACGCTCCTCGATCTCCTGGCGCTCCTGCGCCAGATTGGCCGCTGTCACCTCGCCTTGAGACCGCTCAGCCAGAAAGGCGCCGGTGGCCATGGACAGGGCGGAGGCGAGGGCACCGGCCAGCCCGGCTGTCAGCACGAAGCTGGAGCCGCCCGTCGCTCCCGCCACCCCCGACACAATCCCGAAGACCGCCGCCAGTCCATCGTTGGCCCCGTAGATCGCCCCCGAGATCCAGCCGGTGCCGGTCTGGTGCCACGTCTCCCGCCCCAAGATGTGCTGCAGCTTCGACTCCACGAGTGAGGCGGTGCCGGCGCTGCCGCTCTGGCGCATCGTCGCAAGTTGCCGGGCGTGGCCGTGCTCGTCCTGGCGCAGCTCACCCAGCAACCGGTCCGTCTGCGTATCGCCGGTGGGCTGGCCATAGCGTCCGGCGACCTCCGTGTTCTCAGCGGCCTCGCGGGCTGCCAGTAGGCGCTCAATCGGTGCGAGGCGAACTTGCGCGCGCAGCCAGGGGGATAGCTTTACCTGGCTGGCATCCGGGACTGGCACTCCCAACTCTCGCAAACGAGCCTCAAGCCGCTGCCGGTGCCCGTCTTCGACCTCCGCCATCCGGGCGATGACAGCCGCCCGGCGCGGATCGCGCTCGCGCTCCGCCAGCGCGTGGTAGACGGCCCCTGCCTCCACTTCTCCCCGCCAAGCCTCCAGTAGTCGCTGCACATCAGGCCCGCTCGTTCCGTGCTCCATCCACACCCTCCTCTGAGTGGTGCTTCAAGTGACCAGACAAGGTCACTGCCACCGGTTCTATGGTAGCGATGCCGGAGGGTGTGACTAATCACCAATGTTGGTGTCGTTTGTGGTGAGTCTTGACGCTCCCCGGCGGCTGTGCTAGTATGGCCGAACTACAAGGCACCCCCGTGTAACTGACCAGCTGGAGAGCTTCGGACCGTGCGCGCCATGGTCGCAACCGTTGGTGCGCTTCAACACGATCCGCGGCAGTGCTGTAGCGACCGTAGGAGGAGGTGAGCGGCAGCGCAGAGGAAAGCGAGCTCGGCTCGTATGGCTCCCTACCGGAATCACACGTGCTTTGATATTGAGTTGAGCTGCGTTGAATCGCAGGGAGGAGAACTAAACCATGTCCCCTGATCTTCAGCAGACGCGCCGTCAGGTATTGCGCGCCTTGCTCGGTCTCGGTGGCGCCGCGGCGGTCGTCTCGCTGGCTGCGTGTGGAACGACACCGCCAGGTGTGACCGCTGGCACCTCATCAAGCTCAGCAGCGAGCACCACTGCGGCGAAGGCGTCCACGAGTGTCGCGGCGCCGAAGACTTCTGCCGCTTCTTCATCGGCTGCCACCAGCACGAGCAGCGCGGCAGGAGCGGCGGCCACCCCAACGGCTACGCCAGTGCCCGTGCGCCAGGCTGCTGCCGGTCGCAAGTACACGATTCAGGTGTGGCACCCCTTTGGGGGTAACCGGGTCGAGGACCTTTTCAAGTTGGCCGATGGGTTTGAAAAGACACACCCCGACGTCGGGGTGAAGATGGTCTACTCCTCGAACAACCTCTCCACGAGCCAGAAGTTCTTCGCCGCTGTCGCTGGTGGGGTGCCCCCGGAAGTGATCTACGTGGATGGCCCGGAAGTCGCCGGTTGGGCTTTTCATGGCGTGCTAAGTCAGCTTGACAAATACTACGCCCAAAGCAAGCTGACAGCTAACGACTTCTGGGTGCCATGCTGGAAGGAGATCAACTGGAGTGGCCACACCTGGGCCATTCCCTACGGCGCCGACACCAACTTCGGTTTCTTCTGGAACAAGGACGTCTTCAAGGAAGTCGGCCTGGATCCTGAGAAGCCACCGACAACCATTCAGGAGATGGACGATGTCAACAGCAAGATCGTCAAGCAGAGCGGCTCGGCCGTAGAGCGGATTGGCATCATTCCCTGGGCTGTCTATGGAATGGCTAACTCTATGGTGACGTGGGGCTGGGACTTTGGGGGCGAGTTCTATGATAGCAGTAAGCAGACGTTTACGGCCTCCGACCCTCAGAATATCGCCGCTCTGGAGTGGATGGTGGGCTATGCCAAGCGCTACAACATTACGAAGCTGAGTGGCTTCCAGTCTGGCTTCGGCTCGCTCGGCCTTGATGGTGGGTTCATCCAGGGAAAGGTCGCGATGCAGCCCTTCGGTCCCTGGGAGCTGCCAAACTTCAAGAAGTACGGCAAGAACATGCAGTACGGTGTGACCTACCTACCAGCCGGCCCGTCGCCAGCGCAGCCGCACTCTTCGTGGGTGGGTGGCTGGTGCATGGGCCTGCCGACCGGCGCCAAGAATCCCGATCAGGGCTGGCAGTGGCTGTACTGGGTCGGTGCCTCCCCTGATGGAACTACGCTCGCTACTCAGTTGTCGGTGGGTATGACCTTCTCCGGCGTCAAGACTACTCCTGCCTTGGCCGAACAAGAGAAGAATCCAGAACTGGCGCCGTTCGTAAAGATCCTCAAAGCAACCTTGCACCAGCGCCCAGTGACGCCGGTGACCGACTACTTCATGAACTCGCTCAACACTCACGTTGGTGACGCCCTGTATAGCAAGGCGCAGCCCAAAGATGCCCTGGCAGCCGTCGATAAGGAGTGCAACGCAGAGCTCCAAAAGGCTCTGTCTGGAAAGTAGGTCCCCGATGGCTCAATCTGCAGCTGCAGTGCGCGCCGCGGCCGGACGTCACCGTACGAGTGCGGCAGCCTGGCGCGATTTTCGCGCCGGGCTGCTGTTCGGCGCCCCAGCCATCATCGGTCTTCTCGTGTTCAGCGTCTATCCTATCCTGTCGTCGCTGGTGGACAGCTTCACAGCGTTCGACATGATCCGGCCGGCCAAGTTCATCGGTCTAGATAACTATGTGGCCCTCTTCACCCAAGATCCGCTCTTCTGGTCGACGCTCTACAACACGGCGTACTACGTTGTCTTCTCTGTTCCTCTCGGCATCATCGTTGCCTTTGGCCTGGCGATGCTGCTCAATCAGAAAGTCGGTGGACTCTCGATCTATCGCACCATCTTCTACCTGCCGTCGATCACACCCTTTGTGGCGACCGCCGTGCTCTGGGTGTGGGTCTTCAATCCGCAGTATGGCTTGCTCAATACGCTCCTAGCCTTCATCGGCATCCAGGGACCAGGGTGGCTGAGCGATCCAGACTGGTCCAAGCCGGCGCTCATCATCATGAGCGTGTGGAGTGTCGGTGGTCTGATGGTCATCTTCCTCGCTGGCCTGCAAGGCGTGCCGCAAGAGCAGTACGAGGCTGCACAGATCGATGGAGCGAATCGGTTCCAGCTGTTACGCCACGTCACGATTCCGTTTATGGGGCCGTACTTCCTGTTCGGCCTCATTACGGGACTAATTGGGGGCTTCCAGTACTTCACCCAGGTCTACGTCATGACCCAGGGTGGTCCGGCGAACTCCACCAATATGTACTCGCTCTACCTCTTCCTAAACGCCTTCAGCTACTTCAAGATGGGGTACGCTTCCGCAATGGCCTGGATTCTCTTCCTCTTGATCGGTCTCTGCACCGTGATCGTGTTTCGATCCAGCGTCAGCCGCGTCTACTACGGAGGAAGCTAGAGCATGGCAGATACTGCTCGAACGCTCATCGAGCGCGGGGCGGCCACACGGCACCGGGCGGTATCGCGCCGGACGTCTGAGCACATCAGCAAGGGCGTCACGCACGTCGCACTGATCTTGCTGAGCTTTGCCTTTGCCGTTCCGTTCTTGTGGCTGGTGACCACTGCCTTCAAACCCGACAACGAGATGTTCATCTTCCCACCAGTGTGGATCCCCAATCCGTTGACCGTTGCCCATTTTCAGCAGGGATGGACACTACTGCCGTTCCCCACGTTCCTCAAGAACACGCTGATCATTTGCTGTCTCGTGGTAATCGGAACAGTCGCGTCGAGTGCTCTCGTTGCGTATAGCGTCTCGCGCATCCGGTGGGTCGGTCAGCGCATCCTCTTCGCTTTGATCTTGGCGACGCTCATGGTGCCCTACCAGGTGACGATGGTGCCACTGTTCGTCATTTTCAAGGATCTCCACTGGATCAATACCTTTGCACCCCTCATCGTCCCTGCCTTCTTTGGCAACGCCTTCTTCGTCTTCCTCCTGCGACAGTTCTTCATGACTATCCCTGTGGACATCACCGATGCGGCGAAGATGGATGGAGCCGCAGAGCTGCAGGTCTTCGTGTCAATCTGCCTCCCACTAGCGCGGCCGGCCCTGGCGACTGTGGGGCTCTTCTCCTTCATGGGGGCCTGGAACGACTTCCTTGGTCCACTCATCTATCTGCGTGATCCGAGCAAGTACACGCTCTCCATCGGCCTGGCGATGCTCAACGGCCAGTACGGCTCCTATTGGGGAGCGATCTTCGCTATGGCCACACTCATGACACTGCCGATCGTCGTGCTCTTCTTCCTGACGCAGCGCACCTTCATTCAGGGCATCACCTTGACCGGCGTCAAGGGGTAGGATGATGGAAGTGCAGAGCGAGAGCGATCTCTCGGAATTGAGACCGCTCGCTCTGTTCATCTCTCCGCGATCGCCATCGCGGAGCCTACGGTCGCAGCTCAACGAGTCTGGGCGCTGCACGTCCAGGAAGAGCGTGGCCGAGTGAAGGAGCTCTTTCACGCTCTCTATGGTCGGGTAGTATGAACGCGTCACGATGATGGTCATCGTGGCCGGCGACGGTGGACCTGATCAAGATGTCGTGTCACCCGTCACGAGGACGAGGGAGGGCTAGGCCCCTGAAGTGAAGGGTAGTCGTGGCTGAGGAGCTGACAGTCGGGCCTTCACCAGGTGATGTGTCGCACCTGACAAAGAAGAACCGCTTCAAGTGCTGGCGCTGTGGTAAGCGCTATGCTGGTACAGGCACGTGCGACCACTGCGGAGAACACATCAGTACGCTGAACCAGTTCCATTGGTATCGCCGGGTACGGCGCTTGTTCAGGCGCACTGGAAGACACCGGCGCTAAGCACCGGCGGCGGGCCACCATGTAGCCGGCCCTAACCAGCAGGCACGCGCGCTGCTGCGTGCTCGCCGTGTACGGGTGCGCTGTCTCCCTGCGCTGGAGATGGGCAGCCCAGCTATAGGCAACCGGCTTGTCAGGTAAGAAGCTGAGCTGCTCCCAGCCCATCATAAGCTCGTGCTTCCGCTTCATCCTGGGCGACCACAAGGAAGAGTCTGGCGGTGTAGCGTTCCCGAGGAGCCAGTGTGGGAGAGCAGTGCAGTTCGCCGTGCGCTCCCTGGGTGCCGGCGTCGTAGCGCATCAGCGTTGCCGCTGCGTTGCGGGCAGAGGGGATGAATGCAAGGGTGATGCCGCTGTCCGGCTCACGGATGCCCAGCCAGTCCCCCGCCGGCGATTTGCTCGTTCGCAGCGCGCGCCGCCAGCGGGATCCCCCAGCGGTCTGAAGAAGCTCTGCATTGTCGGCACGGCCTCCCGGTTGCACGAAGCCGGTCAGCGCCGCTTCGACTGCCCTGTGCGCGTCTGTCTCATTGACGAGCACCATCTCGAGCAGGAGCGCGTGGCTGCCGGGAAGCGTCAGGTAGCGTAGCTCGAGCCGCACGTCAGGGACCTCGCGCAGAAGAGAAGTGCACTCGAGGGCGATTCCGGTCCAGGGCCACGGAGTCTGCCACTCCGAACGCTCCTCGCGCGCTCGGAATGTCAGCTCAGCTGCCAGCCCTGCCTCGCCGAAGTATGCTCGCCCGGGTGGGTAGACAGTGCCTCCGAGACCGCCGAACCAAGGGCGTGTCCACGCCAGCTCCCGGGCGCGCGGAAAGGCTGAGAGAACGTGCTGTGCTCCATCACGCGTGCACAGCTCGATCACGCTGCCGGCAAAGGCTGGAGCTACAGCAAACGTCAGGACACCATTGTCAACAGTCCACACTTCCTGGCCGTCCCTCTGCTCGCGTGAGAGACGGACGGTCTCTGCAGGATCCATGAGGGCGATGAGCGGCCCCTCGGCCACTCTGCGTTCCCACCGCTCGGCCTTGAGCGCCGCGCTGTATCGCCCAGCGTGAGGCGTTCCACGTTCACGGGTCACTGTGGCGGGCATGGTCTGTGGGGTTCCCATCGTCAGCGCCGGCACGGTGATCACACTCGGTTCGATCTTCCACCCTGCCGGTACGGTGAACGTGAGCTCACCCTGAATGGGGCGTGCGTAGAACGACTGGAACCGCAGCTCTTGAGGACGGCCCGTAAAGAGTGCCGGAGCATCATGTGGCCCAAGCAGCGACACGCTGGAGCGGGGAAAGCTCGGGGCGGCACCGTCTGCCTTGGTGGTGATGCGCTGCTGCCAGAGCTGGCGGACCTGCTGCCAGCTTCCCAGCCCCCCATAGAGGTAGACCGCTTCTATCGCTCTCTGTTCCCCAGGGGCGAGTGTGCTGAGGTGTTGTCGCACCGTCCCCAAATGATCGCTGGAAGGCCGCACGAGGGTCGCACGCTCCCAGACGAGTCCCGCGACCTGACCACTATGCGAACGTGCGAGCCAGTGCTCCGCGAAGCGCTCTGGTGTGAAGAGAGCGGGGTCGTGCCAATCGGGCCACTCTAGAGAATCATCTTGTACCAGCCCCTCCCGCAGTGGCATGGTCACCTGCTCACCACCTCCGTACGCGCTGACGCCCAGTTGCAGGTCACACGGTGCCATTCCGCCGTTGCTCACCATTGCGTCGATTCGAAGGATCCCCCCACCGAGTAGCGTGAGGGTGTGCTCGACCACGACCCCTGGAAGGGACGGCAGGCACGTCGTAACACGCAGGCTTCCCGTTCCACCTGAGACGACCCCCGTCACGCTATGACGGAGCTCCTCCTGCTCGTTCCAGCACAGAGGCGGACGAAACGTGAGCCTTCCCGATATTTGTGCAGCGTTGGTCTCTGGGTCTTCGACTGAAAAGTGCCCGGCCTGGGTGCTGAGCACGAGGCGCTGGTGGGCAGTCTCCAGGCGCACTTCACGCCCCTGCGTGAAATCCTCGCTAAAGCGTGGCCGCGGGGCTAGTGCCTCGAACCAGACGGCTTGCCCCCAGTCGACTATGGCGACAGTCAGGCGAACGGGAGGGAGTGACACCGCCCCCTGGGCGCGGGTCACGCTGCCCTGAAGCTCGAGGTAGCCCAGCCCATTCTGAGCGGCACGTAGTCCCAGGGTGACTTCCCCCATACTTTCCGCGAGAATGCGTACTGGTGCCTTCGTGCCCAGCTCCACTGTGAGGCCAGGGGAAGTGAAGGCCTGGAGCTCGAGCGTGATCTCCTCTTGCAGGGTGTTTTGCAGCTCGAGCGTGATCTCACGCTCTCGCCCCGGCCGGAGCTGGATGCGCTCTGGTGCTGAGCGCATGGTCACCACCGGGTACACCTGCAAACCTGTCCTGAGATGGAGCGGCTGCCCTTCTATGAACAGCGTTGAATGGACGCCCGGCTGCTCTGCCCCCGGCTCTGGGATATTGAGGTCAGGAGGAGCCGTAACCGTCGCTTGCCACTGCGCGGCGTGCTCTACAGAGCCCTGCGTCTCCTGTGTCACGTGGATCCCACCACTCCCTGTCGCGGCGAGTACGAACGGGAGTGGTGCCGAGAGGTGGTTCTCGATCTCCCAGCGTGCCGTCAACGGAACGCTCTGCGCGAGGTGTCGCGTAGGGACGGTGCAGCTCACCTTCCAGCGCTCTGTCTCAAGGGCGGTGAGCGCTCGCGCTGTGGCGTCGATCACCGCTCGGAAGAAGCGTGTGCCGCGCCGGAACTCGTAGATATAGACGAGCATGCCCCCGAGATACATCCGGTCTTCCCCTATTGACAGATCACGCACAAAGTCGCGATAAGGGTCGACCTCCTCCCAGAGCTGCTGCAGCTGCGGGACACGCAGCAGCAGCGGCAGGTAGTTCTGCATATGCACAGAAGTGTCGGGCACCCAGAAGAATCCCGTTTTCTTGTAGAGCGGTACTGCGCGGAAGTTGCCCGACCACGTATGCAAGTCCACGCGACCGGAAGTGAGCGGACGAGTTTAACAGGTTGATATAAGCGGCATTGTCGTGGGGCCAGTCACTTACGGTGCAGAAGGCGGCAACAGCGTCGCCTTCCCAGGAGAGAAAGACTGCGGTGGGAGTCTCCTCCTCGAGGATCTGACGGATCATCTCTACCGAGATGATGTAGCCCGCAAAGAACCCCCCCGGCCATCCTTCCTGGCTGTCCTGCAGCATCTGCACGACCATGGGTAGGTCTGACTCCTGGAGTTCCGTGATCCGCCGGAACGCCACAGATCGATTCGCCGGCTCTGCCACAGGTGCCCCCTTCACTGGCGTCACACGTGCGTGACCGGGATGCGTACGGACTTGCCTCCCAAATTCCAAGAGTTTTGCAGTGTACCGCCCCAGAGTCGACACCAGCGCCGGCACTCGCCCGATGGCCTGGTCATCTCGCAGCACGGGAATCGCTAGCGCAGGATGGGCTCGACCGGTCGAGCCTTCGACTCATCTCTTGAATCAACGCGGGTACTGTGCTCCGAACCCGTGCTTTGCTGCGACAGTAATCGCCAACTCGTGACAACGAGCGGAAGCACATACAGCAGACCTTTACAGGAGTCGTCGTGACACGAGAATGTTAAGACTGACCAGAAGCACGACAGACACCTTGATGGGGTAGGCCGCTGGTCACCACACCACTCGACTGCGATATGATTTACCGACTGACCTAGAGATGTGGTAATGCTTGACTCACTGTAAGTCGTGACGTATCTTTCTTTGGTGTTCCAGTGCGTGCCCGACCAGGAACATTATGGGGAGGAAGAGTTGAGTGCAGCCAGCCGTCTCTATCGCTGATACTGGCTCCGACTACGATGTGAAGCAACCGATCACGCTCGTGCTCCGCAGCTTGCTTCCCCAGCTGCGACCTGCTGAGCGGCGCGTTGCGTCGTTCGTCATCGACAACACCGATCGCAGCCGCCATCT
>JAMCTA010000085.1 GCA_023381895.1 Chloroflexota bacterium | reverse complement strand
AGAACAACTCCGGCATCTCTGGAACCGCTACTTTGACAGCCATGGGCAGCCAGACTCAAGTAGTTCTCAGCCTTACGGGTGAGCCAGCTGGAGGATCGGAACCTGCCCACATTCACACCGGGACCTGTACGAACCTCGGCGGTGTCAAGTACCCGCTCGCGAGTGTGGTGAACGGTGCTTCTACGACCACAGTTAATGCACCGCTGACAACGCTGACATCAGGCGGCTACGCGATCAATGTCCACGAGTCTGCAGCAAACATCTCCCACTATGTGGCGTGTGGCAATATCCCCACAATGCCTGCTGCCGCCCCGTCCACCGGTGAGGGTGGCCTCGCAGCGACCAATGCTGCTGTTCCGCTCGCCGGTGCGCTGGCCCTCGGCCTGGCAGCCGTGGCCCTTCAGCGTCGCCCCTCTGCGGATACAAACGTCTAGAGTATCTTCTGCAACATCGGATCAGAGGGAGGGATCCAACCGGTCTCTCCCTCTCGCCATTGGGACAGCTCAGGAACACCATCGCAGCGCTACCGGGAGGCGAAGGCTACTACAGGTGATCCCCGTGAAGATCGTCAGGCATTTCAGTCTCCTTTCGCTAGGAGCCAGGTCGCGACCGCGGCACAGGGACGAGAAGCGACTCCGCAGCATCAACGTCGAGTGCAGAGATGACTGCCGCTCCCGCACCCCAGAGGCCGCTTCCGATGATGAGCACAGGTCCGATGAGTGGCACGGCAGCGAGCACTCCCATAAGACCCAGCCCACATACTGCCGCAAGTAGGGTAGAGCGAGAGAAGCCAAGCGGACGCAAGATGCGTCTGCCCACTGCTACCCCAATAGCAACCAGACCAAATGCCCAGGAGAGTAGCGTGACCAGGAGTAGTGCCAGCGCGATCGGCAGACCCGCAACGCTCAAGGTGAGCGGCACGATCACGAGCAGTAGACCAATGCCACCTCCCAGCGCGGTGAGCAGGCTCTGCCAGGTGAGGCGGCGCGCAGTCGCCCCAACGAGCAAGAGTGGCCACGGAAAGATAGCGCTGAGAATGACGCCCAGAAGGAGCAGGCCCGTCCAAGCAGCCAGCGCCAATCGTATGCGCGCATAGAACGAGCGTGGAGGCTGGGTAAGTAGTGGTGCACTGCCGATGACATCCCCGCGGACGACACTTCCTGGTTGCGCTTTGACTGCTCCGCCGACCGCTATCGTGTTGCCAGCAACCACTGCGCTCGGAGCTAGCTCCACGTTACCCAGGAGCGCAGTGACGTCACCTCGCACCGAGCCTTCGATGAGAATGTTCCCAAAGATAACCGCTACGCTGCCAGAGGCACCGGGGGCGACACGAACGTTGCCACCGAGCACCAGAACCGTATCGGTCGACCCGGTAGAGAGCACCGTGTCACCGGCACGGAGCGCCCCGGTCTGCCACCCACGAAGGGGGGTTAGCAGCGCTAGTGCCAGAGCCACGATACAGAGCCCGAACAGCAGCAGGAATGTCCTCCGGCGCATCCGGCGGCCTGGAACGCGTGCAAATCGGGAGAGTCGCCAGATGGCAAGTAAGCAGCAAAGGAGAACGAGCAATGCGACCCCGATGGGGAGTGCATCTAGATGGAGATGCTCCAGCAGCCCATCCTCCTGATAACCCACTGTACCAAGCACTACGAGCGCTTCTGTAGCCCAGAGCGCGACGGTAGTCGTTCCAACTCCTGCCCCCCGGAACGGGAGAGCTGCCAGAAGAACAATGCCACCTGCAAGGCCGAGTAGCAACGCCGCCAGACCCAGACGGCGCGCCTCCCGTCGCGACCGCTGGCGATCAGCAGCATCGAGTTGTGCTAGAACGCGCTCAGCGAACCCAGGATCCGTCTTGTCAGGAACCGACTCTTGCTGCCTGGCATCAAGCGAGTCCACCTTGGGCCTGCCGCTCACGCATCTGCACAGCAAGCATTTGCCGAGCACGATGCAACCGCACTTTCACTGTTGCAAGTGACTGTCGGGTCACGTGGGCGATCTCCTGATAGGAGAGATCGTGCCAGTGTCGGAGCACAACCATCTGGCGGTACGCCTCTGGCAACTTTGAGAGAGCTGTCCGAACGACGTCTGCACGCTCTTGCGCCAGCACAACCATTTCGGGTTCTTCTTCGGTGAACACCGGCGCTTCATAGAGCACAATATCATCAAGGGGAAGCGTGCGCCAGTCACGTCGCTGAAGCAGACGTAGGCAGATGTTGGTCAGGATGGTGGATAGCCACGTGTAGAAGGCATAACGCTCATCGTACGTTTCGAGTCGTATGTAGGCACGGAGAAACGCTTCCTGGCACGCATCTTCTGCCTCCTCGCGATTGCGAAGGAGTCGATAGGCAAGACGGTACACTGCGGCACTGAAACGACTCACGAGCTCGCTATAGGCGTCACGGTTTCCCCGCCGAGCGGCCTGGACCAGTACGCCGACCTCGCACTCTCGGAACTCCATAGCCACTGTCCCCCTCGATGTGACCCCCTCTGCAACAGCGTGTCGCGAACCGTGTATCTTCGCGGTATACCATAGTTGACTCGATAGAGCCAGTAGCCAGTGACGTTCTGTATCTAGTTGCAATCTCACCGGGGAGCAATGCTTATGCGTGCCGTCATTGTCAGCAAGCCAGGGACAGCTTCCGTGGAGAGCGTGCCCGAGCCTATTTGTGCTCCCGACGGAGTCATCGTTTGCGTGGAGCGGTGTGGTGTGTGCGGGACCGATCAGCATCTCTTCGAAGGAGACTACGGCCTCGCACGCTACCCGGTGATTCCTGGCCATGAGATTAGCGGCACAGTTGTTGAAGTGGGGAGAGAAGTCTCCAGCGTGCACTTCGGTGACCACGTGGTCATCGAGCCCAACATCCATTGCGAGCACTGCCCCTACTGCCGGACCCAGCGCGGCAACCACTGTCTCAATCTTCGCGTCATTGGCATCAACCAGCCGGGCGGTTTCGCCGAGTATGTACAGGCCCCTGAGCGGAATATCTACGTCGTCGCTGGTCTTAGTGCGGCGCAGGCAGCCTTTGTAGAGCCGCTTGCTTGCGTCGTGCACGGCGTGCGGCGCCTGGCACTTCAACCGGGGAGTCGCGTGCTCCTGGCCGGTGCCGGTCCAATTGGGCTGCTTATGCTGCAAACGCTGCACCGGAGTGGCGCCGCGGCAATTGTAGTCACTGATCTTCACGCTTCCCGCCTCGAGTTAGCACAACGCCTTGGCGCCGACGCCTGCTTGCAGGCCGGGGCAGCGGCAAGTGCCGCACTACGAGAGGCCGCACCATTGGGCTTCGATGCGGTCATCGATTGCACTGGAATTCCACAAGTCGTTGAGAGTCTGGTTCCCTACGCTGCGAATGGTGGGAAAGTCCTACTCTTTGGCGTGGCACCCGAACACGCACAGATGACAATCCGGCCGTATGAGCTGTTCCAACGCGATCTCACGATTCTCGGCAGCTTCGCAGTAGCTTACACCTTTGACGCCGCTATCGTCCTCCTTGAAGCTGGCGCGGTCACCGTCGATGGTCTCGTGACGCATCACTTGGGACTGGACGGATTCGTCAGTGGCCTCACCGCTGCAAGAGCCGGAGAGGGCACACTCAAGGTGCAGCTCGACCCGGCACAGGCGTAGGTCCTCACGCAATCATGGTCCGCCGGAATGCCGGAATAGAGAAAGAGCCGATGCAGACGATGTTGTTTACATCGGCTCTTGTCGCTACGAAGCGCTACCCTACTCAGCGGCCACTACCGTTGCCCGGCGGGCCTCAACCCACTGGAGTACGGCATCGCGGCTAAGATCGGAACCCAATGCCTGCAAGCAACCGCCCACGTGCTGGCGGCATAAGGGAACACCTGCGAGCGACCGGCGGGCCGTCCGGCCATCACCACAGGCACAGCGTGGCGAATCTTTTCCAGCCGAGCCTGTCGGCTTCCAATGGCGCCCAGCACCACCGCTTGGCATCGTGTCACTCCTCTGGATCGTCTCGTGCGCTCAGTGCACGTCTCAGCTTCTCACCAAACTGCCGCCGAGAATGCCGGTAAGCTCTGCCCCCACGCATAGCGGCGAACACATTGACTCGCAGGGTACCACCTTTTCGGCCGTGCCGCGCAGACCCTGTGAAGCTCCACTACATCCCTCCGCTATACTGTGCAACGACCAGCGCTGCGCAAGGAGCCACGGAGGAGAGGGATATCAGTGACCGAGATACGAGCCCTAAGACAGGCCGACCCCAAGCTCTGCGAGCTACTCGCCCGCGAGGAACAGCGTCAATGCCACAACGTCGAGCTCATCGCCTCAGAAAACTACACAAGCCGAGCAGTGCTGGAGGCCGCTGGTACCATTCTCACGAATAAATATGCCGAGGGGTACCCGGGCAACCGCTACTACGGCGGCTGCGAATGGGTGGACGAGATCGAGCAGCTTGCTATTGACCGAGCAAAGGCTCTGTACGGGGCCGAGCACGCCAATGTTCAGCCCCACTCTGGTGCGAGTGCAAACATGGCCGCATACTACGCACTCCTCGAGCCTGGTGACAGAGTCATGGGGCTCAGGCTTGATCAAGGTGGTCATCTCACCCACGGCAAGCCTGTCAACTTCTCGGGACGTTTCTATCAGTTCGTCTCCTACGGTCTCAATCCAGAGACAGAGATCATCGACTATGATGCGCTGGAAGCGCAGGCCATAGCAGAACGCCCACGACTCATCGTTGCTGGTGCGACGGTCTACTCCCGTATCTTCGATTTTCCTCGCCTCCGGGCCATTGCAGATCGAGTTGGCGCCTACCTCATGGTGGATATAGCGCATATCTCTGGCCTCATCGCCGGAGGGGTCCACCCGTCTCCTGTTCCCTATGCCGACGTCGTCACCTCGACTACGCACAAGACGCTGCGGGGGCCTCGTAGTGGCTTTATTCTCTGCAAGCAGCAATATGCGAAAGCCATCGATTCTGCAGTCTTCCCCGGCATCCAAGGCGGACCACTCGTCCACATCGTCGCAGCCAAGGCTGTCGCCTTCCACGAGGCCATGCAGCCCGAATTCCGCGACTACGCTCAGCACATCGTTGACAACGCCCGCGCTCTCGCCGCAGCGCTCCAGCAACGCGGGCTGCGTATCGTCTCCGGAGGCACCGACAATCACGTATTCCTCGTCGATCTCCGCTCGCTGCCGCACATGAGTGGGAAGCGCGCCGAGCGGGTTCTCGACGAAGTCAACATCACCGTGAACAAGAACCAGATACCCTTTGATCCTTTGCCGCCGGCGCGAGCCAGTGGCATCCGCCTCGGCACCCCGGCAACAACGACCCGCGGCTTTGGTCTCCCCGAGATGGAACAGATCGCTGAGCTGATCACCTGCGCTCTTCAGCACTGGAAGGATGAGGAGGCACTTGGTGATGTCCGCCACCGTGTCATCGACCTCTGCTCGCGCTTCCCTGTCCCTGGGATTACGGACACCGTCGCGTGACTACTGATGCCGCGGTTAAGTCATCGGTTCGCATCGTCAATCATCCGGCAATCCGCGCGAAGGTTACTCAGCTGCGCTCCCATGCCACAGGTGCTCGTGCCTTCCGTGACCTCATCGAGGAGCTCGGGATCCTGTTGATCTACGAGGCGAGCCGGTCACTCGAGCTCCGTGATGTCACGGTGGAGACTCCTCTGGCCCCTGCCACGGGAAGCGCGATCGCCCCACGCATTGGCTTGATCCCCATTCTCCGCGCTGGGACAGGGCTACTCCAAGGAGCGCTCCACGTCTTCCCTGACGCCCAAGTGTGGCACCTCGGTGTCTACCGGGATGAGCACCGATTGGTCCCAGTCGAGTACTACAACCGCCTTCCCCCACACCCAACTGTAGATGTGTGCTTTATCCTCGACCCAATGCTGGCAACCGGAGGCTCTGCTCTTTCCGCTGTTGACGTCCTCTTACGCTGGGGCGTGGAGGATATCCACTTCGTTGGCATCATTGGCGCGCCGGAGGGCATCACGGCATTCACAGCGAGATACCCGCAGATCCCCGTTACCCTCGCCGCGATAGATGACTGCCTCAACCACCGTGGGTTCATCGTGCCGGGCCTTGGCGACGCCGGTGATCGACAGTTCGGCACGGGAGTCTAGCCCCGCGTCACCGTGCGCACGAGCACCTGGCAAGGTTCTAGCGCACGGCGCACATCCTCGACAATGAGCTCAGGCTTCATGTCTCCGCAAGTTTGCACATCAAGAAGTACGAGCCGTTCCTCGACCCACGTGTGAATAGACACGTGTGACTGTGACAGTAGCAACAACCCCGTGAAGCCATATGGCACAAACTGATGGACACAGTGATCGAGCACCACTACACCACTCGCGGCAGCACTCTCGTAGACAAGCGACCACAACGGCTCAACACTCCGCAATAGGCTCACATCCTTGACAACAAAATCGGCAAGGATGTGCCGGTGCGCTGGTGGAGCTGGCATCGATGTCGCTCGTTCCTCTTTGTCTGATCAGCGCCCTACCATTGCTCGACGAGCCATGGGGCCCACTTACCGTGCTCTCTGGCACTATCGGACGTACAATACCGGAAAGACACACTGCAGAACAGGATAGAGCGTGGCAAAGAAACAGCGAGAACGACTGCTCAACGGTATTCCCCTTGGGTTCGCAGGAGCAATACGTCTCCTGCCGCTCGTGTGGCGCTACGGCCAGCTCAGCTACCACCTCTTGCGTGATTCGCGCGTGTCTTGGGGTGCCAGGGTCAGCCTTGTAACTGGTCTCGCTCTCGTGTTCGGGCCTTGGGATCTCCTTCCCGCGAGTCTTCCGGTCATCGGAGAAATCAGCGACTTCTTGCTTCTCCTCGTCGTTATTCAGATATTCTTGCGTTTCGTACCCCAGCCGATCGTCGATGAGCACATCGAGCGGTTGGGACTTCACGGTCAAGTCCGTGTCCTTCTCCGCACGGAGTAAGCTGACACAGCGTTTGAAGGCAGCGAAAGGTCAGGAACACTAGGAAGAAGTACGTTCTGTGTCGACCGTGCAAGCGATCGTGAGATATCTCTTTACCAGTCCCGGGACCTCATTCAACTACTACACACCGTTCGTGATCGCCATCGTCGCTGCCGCGGTCGTACCGGCTGTTCACTTCCTCTTAGAAGGAAGGCAGAGGGTGCGCAACGTTCTACCGATCCAGCAAGCGCTCGACAGTGCGGCGAAGATACTCACCGTAGCGGCAGTCCTCGCCTTCGTGCTCATGTTCTGCCGTCATGCCAATGTGCCAGTCCTCTCCTGGCGCATCTGGCTCTATTTCTATATGATCGGGCTCGGCGTCACCTTCATTCTCACGCTGCGCTTCATCTATGGGGAGCTTCCACGACGCCTCGCGGCTCACGACAACGAGTTGCTGCGCAGTCGCTATCTGGCGCCGCCCAACCAGCGCCAAGTGCTTCGTGCCAGAGAACGCCGCCGCAGCGTCCAGCACACTTGAGGGCAGCGAGGCAGCGTGATTTCACCCGAGCTCCTTCGGGTGCTGGCGGTGCGTGAGTACAACGCCACGCCAGAGGGTGGGATGGAGTGGCTATCTCCACCGTGCTATCTTTCTTTGGCGTAGTAATCGTTGCTTGCCAGACAATCCCTGTTCCCATTCATCACAGGTAGACTTGGCACGAGCAGCTGAGAGGATGTCCTGATGACGCAACCAGCATCTGCCGATGCATCGGTCGCATCCTTCCTGGCATCGCTAGCAGCACACACCTCGTCGCCTGGCGGAGGGGCTGCTGCCGCACTCGCAGGAGCAACTGGTGCTGCTTTGCTGAGCATGGTCTGCCACTATTCTCTTGGACGGGAAGACCTGGTGGCATGGCAGGAGCAGATCGCTATGACGCTGGGCCGGGCCGAATCTTCCAGGCCACGCCTTCTTGCTATCGTCGACCACGATGCGACCGCCTTTCAGCAAGTCGCCACAGCGTATGCCCTTCCGCGAGCGACGAAGGACGAACGGGCGGCACGCAAGCAGACAATTGCCACTGCACTCGCGGGCGCAGCTGAGCCGCCCCTTGCTGTGGGAGAGCTGGTCGCTCCACTTGTCTCAGAGGCACGAGCACTGTTCGGACGTGTGAACCACAATCTCGTGAGCGATCTCGGCGCAGCCGGCGCCTTCTTTGAAACTGCGCTACGAACCGCACAGTTCAACGTCGTCGAAAATGTGCGTGGACTTGGTCAGGATCAACGGGGCGCCACCATAGCAGCCCGCTGGCGGGAACTTACGGCGCGGGCCTTCCAAGATCTCGCTACACTACGCCAGAGCCTAGATGATGAATTGCGGCTACCATCCTTGGATGCTGAGAGCGGTACAGTGCCGTGATCCTCTGGACGTAGCCACGGGAGGCACGAGATACGTGGCAGTTCGACTCGAGGGACAGCCAGTCGCCGATGCCATCTTGGCACGTCTGCGTCAGGAGGTCGCTGCACTCGCCGGGAGCACTGGCCGGGCGCCAGTGCTTGTTATGGCTCGCTTTGGTGATGACCCAGATGCCGCTTTGTACGCAAAGGTACTGCTCCGTGCCTGCCGGCGTGTTGGCCTGATCGGAGAAGCGCGCGCGACGGCAAGCACAGTAACCGAAGAAGAGGCTATCGCCTTCCTTGAAGACCTGAATACAGATCCACGTATCGACGCCATCCTCCTTCAGACCCCCTTACCCCATCATCTGCAGCGAGATCGACTCTTCGCAGCGCTTGCACCCGTCAAGGATGTCGATGGTCTGACACCGGAAAATCAGGGACTCCTGCTGTTAGGCCGGCCGCGTCACGTTCCCGCAACAGCCGCCGCGATCGTACGGCTTGCCCAGTCCACCGCGGTGCCATTGAGCGGTGCCAGAGTCGCCGTGATCGGGCGGAGCAATGTCGTCGGCTTACCTGCTGCCTTGCTCTTCTTACACGCCAATGCTACCGTCACACTCTGCCATCGCAGTACCAAGAACCTACCCAATATGCTGCTGGAAGCCGACATCGTTGTAGTCGCTGCTGGCACCCCCGGCCTGGTGACGGGAACGATGGTGAAGCCGGGTGCGATTGTCATCGATGCGGGGACGACCATGACGCCTGAGGGGCTGCGCGGTGATGTCGATGCAGAGTCGGTCGAGCCGGTGGCAGGATTTCTCACTCCGGTACCAGGTGGGGTGGGGCGTGTCACTACGGCATTACTCCTGGAGAACGTGACGGCTGCCGCACGGGAGCTACGCGGCACGTTAGCCGCCACGCACAACGAGCAGAAGTGAGAAGGCAGGAATTATGGGACCTGGGCGCATAGGAATTATCGGCGGGAGTGGCCTCTATGCCATAGAAGGGTTGGAGGATATACGGGAGGTCCGCCCCTATACTCCCTTTGGCTCCCCCAGCGATGCGCTCGTCATCGGGCACATCGGTGAGCAGGAGTTCGTGTTTCTCCCACGCCATGGTCGAGGGCATCGCATCACCCCCACCGACATCCCTGTACGGGCAAACATCTATGCTCTCAAGTCGCTAGGTGTCGAGCGCCTCATTTCTGTGAGCGCGGTCGGCAGTATGCGAAAGAAGATCGAGCCGCTCCACCTCGTCGTGCCTGACCAGCTCATTGATCGTACGAAGAGCCGGATAAATAGCTTCTTTGGAGGTGGCATCGTTGCGCACGTCGGCTTCGCGGAACCTTTCTGCCTTGATCTCAGTAAGGCGCTCGTGAAAACCTCAAAGAAGTTGGGGATTCCAACCCATCGAGGTGGGGCATATGTCTGTATTGAGGGTCCGCAATTCTCGACGAAGGCCGAGTCTGCCATCTACCGACAGTGGGGGGCAAGCGTCATCGGTATGACTGCACTTCCCGAGGCAAAGCTCGCTCGCGAGGCCGAGATGTGCTACGCCACTCTGGCTTTCGCCACCGACTATGACGTCTGGCACGCAAGCGCAGAGACCGTCAGTGTGGAGATGGTCGTGAAGAATCTCGCCGCAAACGTGGAAAACGCCAAACGCATCATCCGTGAAGTGACACCGTCTCTCACAACCACCTCGACTTGCTCATGTCACAGTGCATTGCGGAACGCCGTTATCACCGCCCCAGATCGATTTCCAGTAGAAACGCGCCGGGCCCTGGGCATCCTCCTGGACAAGTACTTCCCAGCTGGTGCTGAAACGAGTGAGGACTAAGATGAGCGTCAGTCGTCATCGTATCCTCGTCACAGCTCGCCAAGTGGAGCGGTTCGCGGGCGAGTGCGCTGAGGCCCTCGCCCGCACCAATACTGAGCTGGTCTTCCCCGAGATGCCACGTCCCCAGCTGACGGAGGATGAGTTGCTTGAAGTACTGCCGGGCTGCTCCGGCGTCATCGCTATGCCCGACGCCTATACCGCGCGAGTGCTGCGGGCTTGTGCCCCACGACTGCGCATCATTGCCCGCGCTGGCGTAGGTTTCGACTCCATTGATCTGGATGCAGCGAATGAGCTTGGTGTCTGGGTGACAACCACCCCTGGCTCGAACCACGAGACAGTAGCTGACTACACGCTTGGCCTTATTCTGTGTCTCCTGCGTGACCTCGTCGGCACTGCGACGCGCACACGCAGTGGCACGTGGCAGCGCATGCAAGGGCAGGAGCTCTCCGGGAAGGCACTGGGCGTCATCGGAACGGGGCGAGTCGGCAAGGCCGTGATTCGACGGGCACAGGCTTTCGGCATGCACACCCTTGCCTTCGACGCCTACCCAGATGTGGCCTGGGCTACAGTTTCATCCGTCCACTACGTTACCTTCGACGCGTTGCTCGCGCAGAGCGACGTAGTCACGTTGCACGCACCCGCATCTCCCGAAACGCGCTCGTTACTCAATGAGCAGACTCTCCAGCTGTGCAAGCCTGGATGCTGGATCGTCAACACCGCCCGCGGCGAGCTCATCGACGAGCAAGCGTTGAAAGACGCCCTCGATCGTGGCCACATCGCCGGAGCGGCTCTCGATGTGTTCCGGAAAGAGCCCCCAGCCGATTGGTCACTGGTCGAGCATCCACGTGTGCTCCCCTTCTCGCATTCCGCTGGTGGCACAGTGGAAGCTCATCGTCGCGCTGCCCTGATGGCCATCGAAGAAGTGTTACGCGTCGTCAGCGGGCAGACACCGCAGTTCGCGGTGAATAAGCCCCAGATCGCTGCCCACTAGAGGACAGCGCAACAGGTATACTTCTTCGTATGACAGCAAACATACTCCCTTTCGTCAAGATGCATGGCATCGGCAACGATTTTGTGATTATCGGACCTCGCGAAGCCCTTCAACGGCGTGACTGGGCGAGTATCGCCCGCACTACCGGAGATCGGCATTTTGGCATCGGTCATGACGGGTTGTTGCTGGTCGAGCAGCTAGCCAGTCCCGATGCTCTCGCTGATTTTCGGATGCGGATGTTCAATCCTGATGGTAGCGAGTCAGAGATGTGTGGCAATGGTATCCGCTGCTTTGCGAAGTACGTCTACGACTCCGGGCTGTCCCGGGAGAAGCAACTCCGGATCGCCACCGGCGCCGGCGTCCAGCACGTCGAGCTTCACGTGGCCGGCGACTCAGTAGACTCCGTGACCGTCGATATGGGGACACCCGAGTTTTCGCCGACGAAGATTCCAGTTGACCTGCCAGGCGATTACATCGTGAACGTACCACTCACCATCGGGGGTCAGACGTTCGCTATCAGTTGCGTATCTATGGGAAATCCCCACGCGGTAGCCTTCACCGATGATGTCCAGGCCGTGCCACTCGAGCAAATCGGTCCCCTCGTTGAGCACCACCCATGGTTCCCGCATCGCGTCAACTTCGAGATCGTTCAACGGCACTCCCGGCGTGAGCTCACCATGCGCGTATGGGAGCGCGGCGCAGGTATCACGCTAGCTTGTGGCAGTGGTGCCTGTGCAGTAATGGCAGTAGCACATAGGCAAGGCAAAGTTGACGACATCGTTACCATTCATCTCCCGGGAGGGGACCTTACCCTCGAGTGGAACGGTGGTGATGGGATGCAGATGACCGGGAAGGCGGCCTACGTCTTCAGTGGCTCCTGGTTCCCTGACCCTTCACGCGAGCATGAGTGACTCTTCAGGTTCCAACGCCCCTGACGCAGTACCCCTTCCCATTGCGGCCTCACAGCGGTTTGCGGCACTGCTGCTCACGGAAGATCACGGACTGTACACGCGGGCGGCGGAGCTCAGAAGTCAGGGACATGACGTCATCAACCTGTCCATCGTGGATCCCGAGTTGCCTCCGCCCCCGCTCGCTGGAGAGCTCCTCGCTCAGCTCATTTCCGCACCGGCACAACGCCAGTCTGGTCCACCCTTTGACCTCAGAACAGCTATCTCTGGGTGGTTTCAAGCGCGCTACCGCACGAGCATCGATCCCGTCCGTGAACTCGTTACGCTACCCACGGTTGACCAAGGTATTGTTGACCTCCTCCAGGTACTACTCAACCCAGATGACGCCGTCCTGACCACCGATCCCAGCCGCCCGAGCATTCGTTTCGCGCTCGCAATGGCGGGGGCAACTACAATTCCCCTGCCACTGCGTGCTGAACAAGACTTCCTGCCTGACCTCAAGACCATTGCTGAGGGAGACCTTGCACGTGCGAAACTGATCCTCCTCGATTTTCCCCAGGTTCCCACTGGTGCTACCGCGACTGCCAACATCCTGCATCAGCTCGTGCGCTTCGCGCGCGAGCACAACGTGCTGATTATTCGTCTCGCCGATTACAGCGAGTTCACGTTTGACGGCTCCCGCACAATGAGCCTGCTTGAGATCCCTGGCGCCCGCTTTGTGGCCATTGAGCTCCATTCGCTCTCACTCGCAGTCCACCTCAAGACTTGGCCAGTTGCTGCTGCCATTGGCCATGCCGAGGCTCTCCGCCTGTTGCGCCGCTATCGGAGCTTCATCCCTCAACTTCTCCACCCAGCAATTCAGCAGGCGATGGGTGAGCTGCTCATTCGCCTCCCGCCGGAGTGGATGACTCAACGGAACGCCACGTATCAGCAGCGGCGAGATCACCTCACTGCGGCACTCGAGGCCTGTGGCTTCCACGTATGGCGCGCACGTGCCGTTCCCGCTCTTTGGGTGGGCATTCCTACTGGTTACACATCGATCGAGACAGCCCAGATACTGCTCGAGGAGACGCATCTGCTCGTCGCCCCTGGGACGGCATACGGCTCACGTGGCGAGGGCTATCTGAGTCTCTCTCTTACAGTCGACGAACAGCGTTTTCAGGAGGCTCTTCGCCGGCTCGGTCGCGTGCGCTTGGCTCCTCGCGATCTCAAGCTAGGGGGGGACGAGCCACACTGACCGACTGTACTACCGTGCACATTGGAGGTCACTACTCTGCCTGCTAACTCTTCTCTCCCCAATCACAACCGGCAAACGCCGGAACGCTGCTTCCTCCTCGGTGTGGATGATCGTCAGACGGGCGCGCATCTCTCGATGGCTGAGTCGCTCAGCGAACTCGCTCTCCTCGTCACCACAGCCGGCGGTACGGTGGTGGGGCAAACCTCTCAGCGGCCACGTCACGTGAGCCCGGCCACGCTTGTCGGGCACGGCAAACTGCAGGAAATCGCAGACGAACGAGTTCAGCATCCTTTCGACACGCTTGTTGTGGATATGGAGCTCAGCCCGACACAGCAGCGCAATCTCGAAGAATTCTTCGGCAAAGCCACGAAGGTGCTGGATCGCACAGCCCTCATCCTCGACATCTTCGCCCAGCGTGCCCACACCCGTGAGGCCCAACTCCAGGTGGAGCTCGCTCAGCTCGAGTATCTCCTCCCACGCCTGGCTGGAATGTTCACGTTCTTCTCACGCTCCGCAGGTGCCGTTAGAGGCGCCACCGGCATTGCCACTCGTGGCCCCGGTGAAACGCAGCTCGAGACGGACCGCCGTCACGTGCGTCAGCGCATCGATCGACTCGAAAAGGAGCTCAATGAGGTCCGCCGTACTCGGCACCTTCATCGTCTGCATCGTGAGCGCCAAGGTGTCCCGGTTGTCTCGCTGGTAGGCTACACCAATACGGGGAAGTCCACGCTCATGAACCGCCTGACCAGTGCGGGTGTCCTCGCCGAAGATCGCCTCTTCGCCACCCTCGAGCCCACGCTCCGGCGCTACATACTTCCCTCCGGCCAGGAGATAGTGCTAAGCGACACTGTCGGATTTATCCAAAAGCTGCCACCGAAGCTCGTCGCTGCCTTTCGAGCCACACTAGAGGAGCTGGAGGAGGCAGCGCTGCTCCTCCTCGTTGTCGACGTGAGCGATCCCAACCACGCGGAGCGTTATCGCACCGTGCTCGAAACGCTTGAGGAGCTCAAGCTGCTGCACATTCCGCGCCTCATCGTGCTCAATAAGGTTGACCTCGTCAGCGAGCTTCCTCTGGGCTTGATCGAGTACTATCCTGGCAGCATCGCCGTATCGGCGTACACAGGGATTGGCTTGGAGACACTCACAGCAGCCATCACTGATGCCATCAACGGTAGCCTCGAAGAAGTCACAGTCCTCATCCCCTATAGTAAGCCGGAGTTTGTGCAGATCTTTCATCGTCGCGGATCAGTCGAATGGGAACGCTATTCTACGGAAGGCACGATACTTCGCGGACGGTTGCCAAGCCACCTCGTGCCACGGTTTGAGCGCTTCTTTCGCGCTCGTGCCTGATCTGCCGCTACTTTGTTGGGAACTCCGAGGTGAGCCATCTGCCGTACGCCGTCCGCCTTCGCCGACTGGTAGTATGCCTTGCGGTGTTGTCAGCAGTCTGGCATCTCAACCGGCCGTCTCGCACCGATGATGGAGGAGGCCCTAGCTCGACCTATCGGACGAGAGATAGGGGCAGTGAGCTGGCGGCTGATTGACAGCACGTGGCTCGCTTCCGTACCATCCTTCCGACAGTAGTGGTCGAAGGGTAAGCAAGGCGCGAGCCGGTGGCGACAACGGTGTTGGCGCAATGAAGAGGGGTGAGCGGTGAGTTCTCTTTCGTTGTGCAGCTGGAGTCTTCATCGCCACTTGCCGCGCGGCGACAAGAAGCCTACTGAGACCCCTATCTCTCTGATCGACTTCATCCGTATCGCACGAGAGCGCTACAACATTGCGCAGGTTGAGCTGTGTCAGATGCACCTTGAATCGACCAAGCACAGCTACCTCGATAAAATCAAGGTAGCGGTAGCCCGTCATAGCGTCCGCATCATCAATATGCCGATTGACGTGGGAAACATCTCTCAACTTGATCCGGAGAAGCGTGAGGCAGACATCCAGCTCATCATGCACTGGATGGACGCAGCAGCATATCTCGGTATTCCGGCCGTACGCATCAACAGCGGCCGGCAGCCTGAGGGGCAAGAGGATCTACAGATCACCATCAATTCGTATCGAACGCTCGTCTCCTACGGCAAGATGATTAACTGCAAGGTTCTCATGGAGAACCACGGTGGCATCTCTGCAGATCCATGGAACATCGAGAAGATCATCTATGGGGTCAACAGCAACTGGTTCCGTCTCTGTCCTGACTTCGGGAACTTCGAGCCGGCGCTGCGCTACGAAGGGCTGCAGATGATGATGCCACTTGCCGCTCTCGTACACGCCAAGACACTTGACTTCGACGCTGCGGGGAACCATACAGCTTTTGACTTTAGCCGCTGCATGCAAATCGTCGCAGAGAGTGGCTATGATGGTCCACTCTCGATCGAATTCGAGGGCAAGAGCGATCAGTACGAGGGCATTGCAAAGTCGCGCGACCTCTTGTTGCGCTACGTTGCAGCGCCGGCCGCATAGAACAGGCGTATCCCCACTAAACGATGACGAGGGTTCGTCCCCTTCCCGTGGGACGAACCCTCATTGGTTATGCTAGCAGAGCGTCACTCAACCGTGAGGATGGTGTAGGTAACCTGACCGGCCGGTGCATCAACCGAGACGGTTTCACCCGCCTTGTGATGCATGAGCGCCCGGCCTACAGGGCTCTCATTGGAGATCCGGCCATCGCGCGGTTGCGCCTCGTGCGAGCCAACGATCGTGAGCATAGACTCGCGGCCGTTTGAGGTCTTCACTTTGACTCGCGACCCGAGCCCTACCGTGCCGTCCACGGCGCGTTCTTCAATGACAACCGCCTCACGCAGGATCCACTCCAACTCCTGAATTCGGCCCTCGACGAATCCTTGCTGCTGCTTGGCATCCTCATACGCAGCGCTCTCAGAGATGTCGCCACCTTCTCGAGCCTCGCGGATCATTTCCGCGATTTCCGGCCGGCGCACTGTCTTCAGGAAATCAAGCTCTTTCTGAATCTCTTGTAGACCCTCTGGCGTGAGCAAAGGTCGCTGTTCAGCCATCTCTCAACACCCCTTACAACACGGAAACCGACTGGAGACCTTCCAGCCGGCACGAGTAATACCAGCACGCACGATCTCAACAGTGAAACTCTGTGCGGTGGTCAGTAGTATACCATTAGGGGCAGAAACGTCACCAAGTGTCGACTGACAGCAGCAGCGTAAGAGAAGGGCGCAGTGGCAGACGGATCACTCCTGCGCAGGACGCTTGGTTGTCCGGTCGTCGATCTCGCCCATCCTTGGTCAGCGGACATGCCGCAGTGGCCTGGCCACCCGCCCTTCATCCTCCACCTCGCTCGCCGGCACGGAGACACGTTTCGCCCTCAGGGATACTCATCAGCCAACGAGGTCATCGTCACATCAGGCCACACCGGAACCCATCTCGACGGGCTTGGACACATCTCCTGCAACGGCGCACTCTTCGGTAATCATAACGCCCAGGAGACGCAGACAGGCCCGCGCGGACTCAGGGACCTGGGAATGGAACAGGTCGCTCCAATCGTTCGGCGCGGCGTGCTGCTCGACCTCGCAACACAACGCGGCACGACCCATCTTGCTCATGACTGTGCTCTTACTGCCGTCGATCTGGCCCTCGCTGAAGCTCAGGGTGGAGTCCTAATCAACGCTGGCGACGTGGTGCTCATCCGCACCGGGTGGGGGTCTCTGTGGTCTGAGCCCCAAGAATATGTCAATCTAAGAACTGGATGGCCAGGTCCGGATTCCTCCGCTGCCGATTGGCTCGCCAGCCGAAAGATCTTTGCGACGGGTTCCGATACGATCACCTATGAGCGGTACGACCCTGCAACGGGGCATCTACCGGTCCATCTGAAACTCATCCAGGAGGCCGGTATCCACCTGCTAGAGAATCTCGACCTCGAAGCCCTGTCGAAGCTCCAGGTGAAGGAATTTCTCTTCGTATGCCTACCACTCACCCTCGTTGGTGCAACGGGTAGCCCAGTACGTCCAATAGCAATTCTGACAGAGGGCGCGTGACGGCACGACCGGGTGCTCCTACTCCCATTCGATCGTTGCTGGTGGCTTGGACGTAATGTCGTAGACCACCCGGTTGATCTCCGGCACTTCGTTCACCAGCCGCGTGGCCAGCCGTACCTGCGTCCGTGCGGGTAGGGTCAGCGCTTGCGCAGTCATGAAGTCATTAGTAGCTACAGCACGCACCGCAACGAGGTTGCCATACGTCCGGCCATCTCCCATGACCCCGACACTACGCACGGGGGTGAGCACCGCGAAGTACTGCCCCAGACGGCGCGCGAGCGGGCTATGCTCCAACTCCTCACGAACAATGGCATCAGCAGCGCGGAGCACATCAAGTCGATCTCGGGTCACTTCGCCGATCACCCGTACGGCAAGACCAGGCCCAGGAAAAGGCTGGCGCTGCAGGATTGCCTCTGGAACGCCGAGCTCGTGCCCGAGCAGGCGCACTTCATCCTTAAAGAGTAGGCGCAGCGGCTCCAAGAGTTCGAAATTCATATCGCTCGGGAGGCCGCCTACATTGTGGTGGGTCTTGATCTTACCCGCGGTCTGGTGACCAGTTGCACTCTCGATCACGTCCGGATAGAGCGTGCCTTGTACGAGCCAGCGCAGGTGACCGAGACGTCGCGACTCATCTTCGAAGACTCGAATGAACGTCTCACCGATACGCCGCCGCTTCTCTTCTGGATCGAGGACACCAGCAAGATAGCTGAGAAAGCGATCCGAGGCATCGACAGTAATCAGACTGTCTCCGAGAAAGCCGCGTAGTGCTGCGGCCGTCTCAGTGGCTTCGTTGAGCCGGAGCAAACCGTTATCGATGAAGATACAGGTCAGTTGCTCTCCAATCGCCCTGTGGACGAGTGCTGCGGCAACGGTTGAGTCGACACCACCAGATACTGCACAAATGGCTCGACCTGTCCCGATGGTACGGC
The DNA here is from genome assembly GCA_023381895.1 of Chloroflexota bacterium. The sequence goes on along the minus strand of JAMCTA010000085.1, from coordinate 37,647 downwards.
GGATTTGCTCCACACCCTCATCGAGAAACGAGCGCATCTGCCAGCTGGGCCTGCATTGACAGACATCGAAGAGGAAGTTGCGGAGGATCGTGCCACCCTTCGGGGTGTGCGTAACCTCGGGATGGAACTGCACGGCGAACAGTTTTCGCTCTTCATCCCCTATGGCGGCAACTGGAGTGTTTTCTGTTCTGGCGATCACTCGGAAGCCCGGTGGAACGGCCGACACCGCATCCCCGTGACTCATCCAGACATCAAGACGCGACGGAAGACGGTGGAAGAGTGTACTGTCATTATGATGCTCCATCACAGCAGGACCATACTCACGCCGTCCACCACGCTCGACACGACCGCCGAGCTGTCGCGCCATCAGTTGCATGCCGTAGCAGATGCCAAGAACGGGAATGCCGAGATCGAGCACGCCCGGATCGATTCCAGGCACACCAGGGTCGTAGACGCTTGCTGGACCACCAGACAAAATGAGTCCCTTCGGCTGGCGCTCGGCGATCTGAGAGGCCGTCAGGGTGTGTGGAACAATTTCGGAGTAGACACGCAGCTCTCGGATGCGCCGGCCGATGAGGTGAGTGTACTGCGAGCCATAATCGAGGATGAGGACCACATCGTGCTGTGTGCGTCGCGGCGGCCCACTATTCTGTATCTCCTCGACCTGACGGGTAGCACTGACTACTGCCATCCCTCCCCAATATCCCTTCGATAGTGGACACCATCCCAAGAGATCTCTCCAGCGGCTGCATAAGCAGTCGCTCGCGCTTCCGCCAGAGAGCTGCCCGTACCGGCAACGCAGAGCACTCGCCCTCCGTCCGTCACCAGCTGACCATCGATCATCGCTGTGCCTGCGTGGAAGACAGTGGCACCTGGAATTGTCGCAGCTCGATCCACCCCGTCGATCGGCAATCCAGTGCGATAGTGGCCCGGATATCCCCCAGAGGCCAGCATCACGGTGACGCACGCCCCACTCCGGATAGCAACTGTGTGGTCTTCAAGGCTGCCCACTGCTGCGGCGTGAAACGATGGGAGCAGATCACTCGCCACCAACGGCAGCAGCGCTTCGGCTTCAGGGTCGCCAAACCGGGCATTGAACTCCAAGACGCACGGTCCACGTTCTGTGAGCATCACGTTCGCGAAGAGTGCACCCCGAAAAGCAGCACCCTCCTCTCGAAGCGCGCGCAAGATCGGCGCAATGATCTGCTGCTCGATGGCGGCCAAATCAGGATCGCAAGATCGGACTGCCGGGGCAATCACTCCCATGCCACCTGTATTGAGGCCCCGGTCGTGATCCAGGGCTCGCTTGTGATCCCGCGCCGCAGGAAAGAGTACGGATCGCTCGCCATCGCACAGTGCAATGTACGATCGCTCATCACCTTGTAAGAACTCTTCGATGATGACCGTGCTCCCCGCCTCACCATATGCTCCGCTGACCAGCATTGCCTCCACGGCCTCGATGGCTTCGATGCGATTGGCGGCCAGTACAACACCCTTTCCCCGGAAGAGCCCATCTGCCTTCACAACGATGGGGACATCGGGGCACGACTCGATGAAGGCCTTCGCCGGAGCCAACTGCCGGAACGCCGCAGAATACGCCGTTGGGATCCCGGTTCGGCGCATGATCTCCTTCGCATACTGCTTGCTGCTCTCGATCCGCGCAGCGGCGTGCGTCGGGCCAAACACTGCGAAGCCAGCGGCTTGCAAGGCGTCAACGACACCTAAGGCCAGTGGATCCTCAGGACCTACAATAACGAGAGCGCAGCTCAACTGACGTGCTAGTGCCACCACACTCGCTATATCAGTCAGATCGACCGGATGACACTCAGCGAGTGTCGCGATTCCTGGATTTCCCGGCGCTGCCAAGAGCTCCGATAAGCTCGGCGATTGGGCTAGCTTCCAGCACAAGGCGTGTTCGCGGCCACCCGACCCAAGAACCAGCACCCGCACTGGCTGTTGTTCCTCCCGACTGTCAGTAAGAGAGTATAACCCCGCAGGTGCAGCTGAAGCGTGTCCAGGAGGCTATAGATCGGGCCAGAGCTCTCGCTCTGGCCCGGGTCCAGGTTCGCCTCGCCGTGGGTCGAGGAGGGTCGGGGTAGGGAGGTCACTACCTGTACCGATGAGAAGTGTAGGGAGTGATCATCAGAAGATCGTCAAGAACCTGGTAAAGAATCTCACAAGTCTACAAGTATTCCTCGCAGTGACGGGTGCTATGCTCAGAGCCGAGGAGTCGCAATGGCTGGGAAGCGTAGGTAAGCGTGGCGAGGCGAGTCGTCGTGACAGGTGGTGCCGGGCGTATCGGCTCGTGGGTTCTCAGAGCGCTGCAGCACGACTATGACCTAGTTCTCTTCGATCATCAGCAGCCACGCGAAAAGCTTCGAGCGCGTGTCGTGTTGGGTGATCACACCGACATTGGAGCGGTGTGCGAGGCCGCCCAAGGGGCAGAAGCGATCCTTCACCTCTCTGCCATCCCAAGCCCCGCCACTCATCCGGAGAGCACGGTGTTTCGAACCAACGTTCTCGGTACGTACGCCGTACACATGGCAGGCACACTCGCCGGGGTCCGCTGCATCGTCTCAACGAGCTCGCAGTCGGCCTTCGGCTGGGCTTGGGGCCAGCGCGACTTTCTGCCACGCTATCTCCCGCTCGACGAAGAGCACCCAGACGAGCCCGATGACGGGTACGGTCTGTCGAAGGTCGTCGGCGAACAGATCGCCTGGTCGTTTCACCGCAAGACTGGTATGCGAACAATCGTGCTCCGCCCTCCGCTCGTGACCAGCCCGCAAGGGTACCGGGCGGCGCTCGCCTCTCCTGCTGCCCACCACTGGCGGCACACGCTCTTCTCCTACGTGGACGTACGCGACCTTGCCCAAGCCTTTCGCTGTGCGCTGGAGCAGACGGATATCGTCTGTGATCACTTCAATATCGTCGCGGACGATGCACTGTGCGAGGGATCTGTCATCGCCGCGCTTCAACGCGATGATCCACGCCTGGTGCCTCTTGGGGCCACGCTCGGAGCCACCCAGCCACTGGTGAGCAATCGCCGCGCCAGAGAGCTACTGCGCTGGTCTCCTGCTATCAGTTGGCGCACCGAGATCGCCAGAGAACAGGCTGAAAAAGGAGACTCGTGACCAGCCTTTCAACCCTGAACTGACCTATTTGTTGACCAGATGGCGATGGCAAGAATCCCTACCGCCAAGCCCACTGAAGCGACCCGAGCACGCGTCGAAGAGCTCCATGTCGGTAAGTCTGGCATCCAGCAGGATAAAGGAGCTCACGGTTCAGCTTCCTCACCGGCCCGCAGCGAGCGCTGGCGCCGTCGGAGCGTATGCTGACCGCCCGGACCGCCAGGTAGGACCTCGAGCCATTCACGAACGTGTCGCTCACACTCGGAGCTGCGCTCCAGCACAGCGAACTTGCTCTTTGTCGCAAGCGCCGTCGCGGTCACTTTGGGGGCACCCATTCCATCCAAGTCAACTAGGGCGGTGCTTGCTGCGCTCTGGATGAGCAGAACAGGCACACCGATGGAAGGGAGCACACTACTGCCATCGAATCCCTGCGTAGCCTCGACATACGCCAAGACGGTTCGCGGCGACAACTTCAGCTCCGCCTGCGTGACGAGCTCGAGCTGCCCGCGGCTCTCCGCTCCACCGAAAGAGAGGATTGACGTGACAAGATGGCCGAGACCAGAAAGGTACACGAGCCTCTCGAGCAGTGCGAATAGCCCGGCACATCGAGCTGCCAGGCGGAGTGGTGCTGGCGCCGCCGGAAGTGGCTGGAGCGGCGTATCGATGAGTACAAGCCCGAGGATGCGTCGCTGCAACTGATCCGGGAAGAGACGGGCGAAGTTGAGAACCACGAGTCCTCCGCTACCCATCCCCACGAGCACAACACGGCGTGCACCCTCTGACTCCACGACTTCGCGCAAGTCACGCGCAAGCGCATCTAGCGTGATAGGACCAGCGATCGCATCGGAACGCCCTGTTCCACGCAGATCCCACGTCGAGATGCGGCCCAAACGCTCGAGACGGCGAGAGCGCTTGAGATAGAACCAGATGTCGCTGGTTACTTCCCAACCTTGACAAAGGATCAGCGAGAACTGCTCCTTCGGCCCTACAGAGTCCACAAACAGTGATGCCTTCTCTCGCGTTTTCAGGGTGTGGGCGCGCACACTGGAGATGGCCTTGGGCTCATCTGGAGCAGCCCGCCGGAAGAGCAAAACGAGCCGGCGGCCCACCAGAAGCCACACCAGCACCACTGTCGCCACGATGAGTGCTGGCAGCGCCAGAGTGTGCCGGGCGACTTCCACGATGATGCCGACGTCGGCTACGAGAAGGACGAGGCAAATCAAGGGAAGCCAGAAGAAGAGGAGCGCTAACGCCACGGTTACTCGTTTCTCCAGGTATGAGCGTGTTTCGCGCGGCACACCGAACAGTGCACCGCAGCGGCATCCGGCCGTCATCCGGTATGGTAGCGGCAGGAGCCGCATGCGGCAAAGCGGGCACGCAACGCTCAACCAGATGCTGACTTGCGCGATGAAGATGCTCGGCAGGTAGTGTCCTTGCAGAAGAGGGGATCAAACGGATGTATTGCGCTGTGATCGCTGGCGGCGGTGGAACACGATTGTGGCCTAAGTCGAGGAGGCAGCTTCCCAAGCAACTACTTACGCTGCGGGGAGATGCCTCGCTCTTTCAGCAAGCCGCCGAACGCGTCGAGCCCCTCTGCGGGGCACAGCGTCTGCTCGTGGTTACTTCACAGGAGCTTGCCCCAACAATGCGCCGGCTCCTTCCACACATCCCCAGCGATCAAGTCATTGCCGAGCCCCTGCCTCGTCAAACAGCCCTTGCCATCGGCCTGGCAGCTGTTCACGTCCATCGACAGGATCCTGACGCCATTCTGGCCACGATTGGGGCTGATCACCTCATCGCCAATGAGGCAGAATTCCGGCGCTGTATCGAGATTGGCGCGGAGGCAGCCGTAGCAGGTGATTACCTCATCACGATCGGTATCGAGCCCACAAGTCCTCACACCGGCTATGGCTACATCAAGGTCGGTCAACCACATCTCGAGGTCCAAGGTACGCCTACCTATCGCGTCGACAGCTTCAAGGAGAAGCCGGACCGTCACACCGCGGAGCAGTATCTAGAGGCTGGAGGTTACTTCTGGAATACCAACTACTTCGTCTGGCGAGTCTCGGTGCTCCTGAATGCCTTCAAGGAGTACGCACCAAAGACGTATGACGGCCTGCGGCGAATCGAGGAGGTACTCGATACACCGCGTGAGGGAGCCGTTGCCCGCGAAGTCTTCGAGTCACTGCCAGCCGACCCCATCGACACCGCCATTCTCGAGCAGGCCAGGAATCTTCTTGTCGTTCCGGCAACTTTCGATTGGGTAGACGTGGGCAACTGGAATGATATGTACATCGTGGCTCGCGAGCACGAGCGGAACCACGTCGTTGGGGAGGGTACTGGGACGGTGCTCTTCGAGAAGAGCGAAGGCTGCCTCGTACACAAAGACAAGCGCCTCGTCGCACTCGTGGGAGTGCGCGATCTGGTCGTCGTCGACACCGAGGATGCCGTCCTGGTGCTGTCTCGCCATCAAGACCAGGACGTCCGCCGCATCGTCGAGCGCCTCCATAAGATGGGTCTGGAGGAGTATCTCTAGATCCCTGCCGCTACCGTCCTCGTTCAGGCAGACACCGCTCCGCGGCTTCGCCTGCCTGGGGTATCCTGCACTGCGTGCACTCCACCCACGCGCGGGTGCCGCTTAACTCGCGCCCACCCGCACGCGCCCGTCGCTAAGCGCAAGACCGGAGAAAGAAGAATAATGAAGAAAGAGTTGCACGTCGTGTTCGGTGCGGGGCAAGTGGGAATGCCGCTTGCGGCGCGGCTCCTGGAGGCCGGAAAGCGCGTCCGCGTCGTTAAACGCTCCCCAGGCGACGTGGCCTCGGAGGCAGATGTCCTCCTGGGCGATGCCGTCGACCCGGCATTCTGCCACCAGGCGGCCGAGGGGGCGGCAACGGTGTACCACTGCATGAATCCGCCATACGATATATCCACCTGGATTGCGCTTGTGCCGCGTTATATGGAGAACCTGATCACAGCCGCGGGTAAAGTCGGCGCCCGCTTGGTGGTTCTGGATAACCTCTACATGCTCGGCCGCACCGGCGGGCGTCCCATGAACGAGGATACGCCGATGAATCCGTGCAGCAGGAAAGGCGAGATTCGCGCGCGCGTCGCGGAACGCCTTTTCGATGCCCACAGGCGCGGTGACGTGCGCGCCGTATCCGGACGAGCCTCGGATTTCTACGGGCCTCGGGGCTCTCTGACCTACTTTGGCGACTACTTCTGGAAGCCTGCCCTCACTGGACGGAGGGTGTGGTCGCCGGTCAATCCCAATGCCAAGCATACCTACCACTACATTCCCGATGTCGCGGCCGGGCTCGTGGCGCTGGGTTGCGCCAGTGAGGATGTGCTCGGGCGGGCTTGGATGCTCCCCTGTCTGCCCGCGGGGACCACGCAGGACCTAGTCAAGTGCTTTTCGCAGGTCCTCGGCCGGCCTATCCGAGTCGCTCCTGTTCCGCGGTTGATCGTCACGGCTATGGGCGTAGTTGTACCCTTGATGCGAGAGGTGAACGAGATGCTCTATCAATGGGACGAGCCTTTCGTTGTAGATGATCGCCGCTTCAGGGAGCGATTCGGGATGAACCCGACGGACGCCGGCGAAGCCGCGCAAGCGACGGTCAACTGGGCAAGAGCGGTGTACGGTCTGCAGCAAGGCTGATGCCCGTAGTGTCCGAAACGCATCACCTAATCGGGCAGACGCGCGCGCCGGTAGGAGAGACGGTACCTTTCTCTGCGCTATGTACGGGTAACGACTCTCCCCCGAAAGGAGTGCTGAACGATCTACAAAGGTGGCTGCCGCTGTGGGCAAACCACCTTCGAGGTTGAGGGTGATCTTGAACAGATCGCCGAGCGGCTCTGCCGGTGGCTGAATTGATCTGTTGGGTGCCTCTTTATGTGATGAGAAGGTCATGCAGTGAATAGACAACTTACGGCAATCATTGAACGTGAGGGAGACGGATACGTGTCGTTGTGTCCCGAATTGGACATTGCAAGTCAAGGCGACACAATCGAAGCGGCGCGCGACAACCTTAGAGAAGCTATTGGGCTTTTCTTTGAGTCTGCCTCGGCAGATGAGATTGAGCAGCGGTTACACGAAGAAGTCTACGTTACTCGCGTAGAGATTGCCATTGGGTAAACTGCGCGTTCTGTCTGGAAAAGAAGTCTGCACGATTCTTGCCCGGCACGGTTTCGTGGGGATGCGGCAACGTGGTAGCTATGTCGTGATGCAGAAGAGGCTTCCTGATACCACGATCACAATCCCCGTTCCCAACCACCCGGAGCTTCGCATCGGGACGTTACAGGCCATAGTATGGCAATCGGGGTTGTCGCGAAGCGAGTTTGAGGCGTGATGTTCATGGACTTACAGCAAGAACGATTTCTGAAGAACGAGACACACTGGTCCCAGTTGGACTGTGCGAGACCGTGAAGATGGGTACAGAGCTCTGGTCGCAGCCGCCAAGGAGGGGCTCGAGGATTATCTCTTGCGGCGTGGGAGTTGCAGACCTATAACAACGCCTGACCCGGCGCTTCAGCGGGCGGCCAGTCGAGGTCGAAGACCTGGTCCATCAACGCCCACCACTCACCAGGTCGAGCTTCAGGAGCCAGCTCTTGCATCGTCCGCATCAGGATGTCCCACTCCAGCGACTGCGGAGCTTCATTGATCCAGTTGAAGCGCACGGCCGGATCAAATCCGTCATCGACCTCAATGTACATGAACAGGCGCCGGCCAATCAAGTAGATGCGCATCACGTGGATGCCTGCTTCTCGAATACGCGCCGTTACTGCGGGCCAGACCTGCTGGTGGTGCTCTCTATACTTGGCGATGAGCTCCGGATCGTCCCTAAGCTGGAGCGTAAGACCGTAGGTCTTCATACAATCCTCCTTACGACCAGCCACGACTATAGCGCAGGGGCGACGGAGCGAGCAGTGCTATACTCGGGCCTTGCTGACCGGAGTCAGGTAGGGCCGGTGGCGCACGGGGTGAGGATGTCGTGGCAAATAAGAGCGAGCAAGCCTACATCGTTGGCGTTGACCTTGGAGGGACGAACGTCCGAGCGTGCCTGGCCACCTCCAATGGCAAGATGCTGGCTCACTGCAAACGGCCGACTCCTTCAGCCGATGGCCCCGATGCGGTAATTGAGGCGATCGAGCACTGCATTCGTGAAGTGGTGACTAGCGGGAACGCTACACTCGAGCACGTTCTCGGAGTGGGCGTCGGCGCACCTGGTCCGCTCGACATGGATACTGGCGTCGTGTTTGCTCCGCCGAACCTATCGGATTGGCACAACGTTCCACTCGCCAAGTCATTGAGCGCGCGCCTGGATACCCGCGTCAAGATCGGAAACGATGCCAATCTCGCTGCGATCGGCGAGCACACGTTCGGTGCCGGGCGGGGCTTCGATGACATCGTCTACATGACGGTGAGCACTGGCATCGGTGGAGGCGTCATCATCGGCGGGCGGCTATTCGTCGGTGTGAGCGGCACTGCTGGCGAAGTCGGGCACATGACGGTGGACCTCCATGGTCCGCGCTGCAAGTGCGGCAATATCGGCTGTCTCGAGGTGATCGCAGCAGGTCCGGCCATCGCTCGTGCCGGGAGGCAAGCTGCGCAGAATCAGCCAGCGAGCCTCCTAAATGAGCTCGCCGGCGGGCAGGCTGAGAAAGTCACAACTGCGATGGTCGTGGAGGCTGCACGTCGCCACGATGCCACTGCCCTGACAGTCCTCGTGAACGCTGCAGAAGCCATTGGCGCAGCCTGTGTGAACCTCATCCACCTCTTCAATCCGCAACGCATCATCATCGGTGGTGGCGTGTCCAATGCTGGTGACTTACTGCTCGGCCCAATCCGTCAGATCGTTCAGGATCGAGCGTTAGAGACCCCGCGCTCCGCCTGCTCGGTCGTGCCTGCTGCGCTTGGTGACGATTGCGGCCTCTACGGTGCTGTGGCACTCATTGCCAATGGAACAGAAACGCTCACCTGACGCCAGGGGCGCGACTCCCCGTACTTCCTCTTGTTTTGCTCGTATGAACTCCAATAACCTCGTGCTTGCCAGCGGTCAATCCCGTAAGGAGCGGGCAGGACGGCAGATGGAGCAGAGCTGCTGACTCTACAGACTTTGCGATTGTAATGGTCGATGCTGCCACAGTCCGATGGTGTGCGCAGGAAGGGGGAGATCGCTCGCCTCACTCTACTAACCTCGCTCGCTCAATCGCTGGAGTGCCTGCTGAGCAGCCAGCTGCTCAGCTGCCCGGCGCGATGGCCCGATCCCTTTGCCCAGATCGTGACCCTCTATCGCGACAACCACCGTGAAACGGCGCTCGTGCGGCGGACCTTCGAGCTGAGTGACGCGATAGACCGGAGTTCCCCGGCCAGCCCGCTGCGTCTGCTCTTGGAGCATCGTCTTGGGCGAGAGATAACCCTCTTGCAGTAGACGCTCTGCCTCTCTCCCAAGACACTCCCCGAGCCAGATTTGCACCGCATCGAGACCGCCAGCGATGTAGACCGCTCCTGCGAGTGCTTCCAATGTCGCCGCCAGCAGCCGCACGCTACCTCTGTCTCCGCCTTCGTGGATCCCCAGCAGTGCTGGGACTCCTAGAGTATGAGCCAGCCTTGCGAGGGCTGGTGCTGATACTACGGCTGCTCGAAGGGCACTCAGCGTACCCTCTGCTGCATCGGGAAGGGAGTCAAACAGGCCCGCGGACACAATGAGCTCGATGACGGCATCTCCAAGGTACTCTAAGCGCTCCTTTCCTTCGACCAGCGCATCGCGCTCCTGAGCACTGGCCCGAGGAACGGCAAGCGCCTGCTCCAGGAGCTGCTGCGGAACGAACTGCAGGCCAAGACGCTGCGCCGCCCTGGCGATCGCCCGATCACTCAACTGGCGTGAAGACCAAACTGACATTGTGCCCGCCGAACGCGGCGACGTTCGACATGACTACAGATAGCGATGCTCGCACAGCCGTGTTTGGGGTGTAGTTCAAGTCACACTCCGGGTCCGGCGTGCTGAAGTTGATCGTGGGTGGCACGATTCCATCCCGCATCGCCAGGATCGAGAACGACGCTTCAACCGCACCCGCTGCCCCCAGCGTGTGTCCAATCATAGACTTGGTAGAGCTGATATGGACGCGATACGCGTGCTCTCCAAAGAGATCCTTGACCGCCTGTGTCTCTGCCTTGTCGTTGAGCTCTGTCGCTGTGCCGTGGGCGTTGATGTACTGCACGTCCGTAGGTTGCAGCCTCGCACACAGCAGAGCACGTTGCATGGCCTCGCGTAGGCCGCGCCCCCGTGGCGCTGGAGCAGTCACGTGGTAAGCATCCTCCGTAGCCCCATAGCCCGCCAAACGGGCTAGGACAGGTGCTCCGCGTCCTCGGGCGTGCTGCTCTTCCTCCAGAACAAGAATCGCCGCCCCTTCTCCCAGCACGAAGCCATCGCGTGAGCTGTCAAATGGACGGGAAGCCGTCTCCGGCGAGTCATTACGCCGCGAGAGTGCACGCAGAGAGCCGAATGCCGCCACCGACACCGGTACGACTGGGGATTCGGATCCACCGGCGATCATTACGTCCGCTCGATCACGCTGGATGATTTCCGCCGCCTCACCGAGCGCATGGGCCGACGACGTGCAGGCTGATACAGTCGCGAAGTTTGGTCCATACGCTTGCAGCAACGTTGCCACTTGTCCCGAGGCAATATCGGGAATGAACATGGGGACGGCGTATGGCGATACACGATCAGGGCCCTTGGTGGTGAGAGTCATGACCGCGTCGCTGAGCGTCTGTAAGCCGCCGATCCCAGTACCAATCACGACGCCTACCCGCGAACGATCGACAGCATCCATACGAAGATCGGCATTCTTTACCGCTTCCACTGAAGCCGCGATCGCGAACAGGTTGAACAAGTCTTGCCGGTGAGCAATCCGCCGATCCATAAAGTTCAGCGGATCAAAGCCCTTCACTTCTGCAGCGAAGCGTGTCGAAAAGTCCGTAGCATCGAAGCGAGTAATCGGTCCTGTCGCTGACTTACCCCTAATGATATTTGCCCACGTCTCCTCCACACTGAGTCCGAGGGGAGTAATGAGCCCCAATCCCGTGACCACGACGCTTCGCATATTGTGCTCCCCTGTGTATCTGCCGGCACCATTCGGCCACACGCCGGCGGCATTGTACGTTAATCGCTACCTGGTCCTCACCATGCTAAGGTTCGAGGAGAATACCCCGACCCTCTGCGACCACACCGACGTCCCACACCGGCTGACCGGTACAGCCAGCGATGAACTCGGCCACCTGCTCCGGCGCGACGGCCACGAGCAGCCCTCCGGACGTCTCGGGGTCATAGAAGAGATCGAGGAGGACAGAATCGAGCGCGTCTTCACTACGCACCACGGGCTCGAAGTAGTCGCGATTGCGATCGAGGCCAGCGGGAGTGAAGCCAGCGCGCGTATAGTCGATAGCACCAGGCAATAACGGGAACCGCTGCAAGCTGAGTCGTAGACAGACTCCACTAGCCTGTGCCATCTCGGCCGCGTGCCCCAGCAGCCCGAAGCCGGTCACGTCGGTGCAGGCATGTGCCTCCACTCGTCGTGCCGCACGACTCGCCTCCATATTGAGCAGCGTCATCGAGGCGATGGCAGCCTGTACGTGCGCTTCCGTCGCAGCATCGGCGCGCAGCGCTGTGGTGACGACACCAGTGCCTAATGCCTTCGTGAGGATAAGCCGGTCGCCAGGACGCGCGCCGCCTTTGCGGAGTATTCGCTCAGGATTGACCATACCCGTGACACTCAGGCCGTACTTCGGCTCTCGGTCAGTCACCGTGTGCCCACCAGCCACGGTGCCGCCTGCCGCTCGCACTACGTCCTGCCCGCCCTCGAAGATACGCTGGAGTAATGTGAGTGGCAGGGTATCCGGGAACGCCGCGATGTTGAGCGCAAACAGCACGTCCCCACCCATTGCGAAGATGTCGCTCAGAGCGTTCGCTGCAGCCACTCTCCCAAAGTCAAACGCATCATCGACAACTGGAGGAAAGAAATCGACAGTCTGGACGATCGCGCGGTCCGGAGAAATACGGTACACCGCCGCGTCATCTGCCGTGTGGAGACCGACGAGAAGATCCGGATCGGTATGAAGGAAGGTAAGTGGCTGCAACACGTGCGCCAGGGCGCCAGGGCCCAGCTTCGACGCTCAACCGGCGCAGCTCGCAAGCTTGGTTAGCCGTACCGCAGCACGCCTATCAAGCTGGAAGCCCTTCTCTTGCGTGTTCTCCACTTGTCCCCTACACTCGCTCAGTACGTTTTAGTGCTTGTATCATAGCGGAGAACGCGTCGTGCCAAGCCGTCCGAATATCCTCCTCATCACCTCCGACCAGCAGCACCCCGATTGCCTCGGGGTGATCAACCCGGCCCTCAAGACTCCGGCACTCGACCGATTGTGCACCGAGGGCGCACGCTTCACGCGCGCTTACTGCCCCAATCCCACGTGCTCCCCAACGCGCGCAAGCATTATCACCGGCGTCTATCCCTCGGTACACGGCTGCTGGACGCTGGGCACGAAGCTGCGCGAGGAAGTGCCGACAGTGGGCGAGACCTTCTCTCAGCAGGGTTACCACACGGCACTCATTGGCAAAGCGCACTTTCAGCCACTGCGGTCAGAGCCCGGCAGTGAATCGCTGGAGTGCCAGCCAACGCTGCGCGACCTCGACTTCTGGCGCAATTTCCACGGCCCGTGGTACGGCTTCACCCACGTGGAAGTTGCCCGTAACCACGCCGATGAGAGTCACGCCGGACAGCACTACGCCATCTGGATGGAGGAGCACGGCCTCAAAGATTGGGCCAGCTACTTCCAGGCACCAGGCGGTGACAGCCGTCCGCGCCCTCCCACACGGCAGCTCCATTGGAATCTGCCTGCTGAGTTTCACTACACGGCGTGGACGGGCGAGCGCACCATCGCGCAGATCGAGGAGTGTGCTGAGCGCGAGCAGCCATTCTTCATCTGGTCAAGCTTCCACGACCCTCACCCACCATACCTCGTCAGTGAACCGTGGGCTTCGATGTACGATCCTCAAGACATGGTGCCAGGAGAGCTGGTTCCGGGTGAGCACGATCACAACCCTATACTCTTCCAGCTCACCCAGCAACAGAAACCAGACTTCTCACCGTGGGTAGAGCGCTATGGATCTCACGGCTTGCACAGTCACCTGCACCAGCGAGAGACGCTGCAGCGCCAGATGGCCATCTACTACGGCATGATCAGCTTTATGGACGACCAGATTGGTCGCATCCTCCGCCGTCTCGATGAGCTGGGGCTTGCGCAGAACACGATCGTCGTGTTCACAACTGACCACGGCCACTTCCTCGGCCAGCACGGTCTCATCGCCAAGGGCCCGTTCCACTATGAAGATCTCGTGCGCCTGCCTTTCATCGTTCGCTACCCAGGCGTCGTACCCGCTGGCACGATCAGCCCCGCAATCCAGAGTTTGGTCGACCTCGCTCCAACCTTCCTCAGCCTCGCTGACATCCCAGTACCACTCTGGATGCAAGGAATCGACCAGTCCCAAGCCTGGCAGGGAGCCGGCTCCGGGGCTACGTCACGGCGTTGGGCTATCGTTGAGAACCACCACCAGCCGTCCCGCCTGCATCTCCGTACGTTTATCGATGATCGCTACAAGCTCACGATCCACCGTGGCGCCACCTCCGGAGAACTCTTCGACCTGGTTGAAGATCCCCAGGAGCTACGGAACCTGTGGGACGACCCACGAGCAGTCAGCCTCAAAGAGAAGCTCTTCGCCCAGTTCTTTCAGGCCGAGCTCGAGCGAGAGTGGGTGCCTGTGCCCCGCGTCGCAGGAGCTTGACAGCGCATTTCTCTTCCGGGGAGCAGGCCGAGCTACTCACTAAGTCCTTCCGTTCGGCAAACCCCGTGGCCCGGCACGCAAAAGGAACAGGGTTAGGGCGCAGCTCGACATTTTCCTGCAGCTGTCCTTGCAAAATGAGACGCAGCGCCCTCATTCATAGGTCGTTCGCGCCGAAGCGGCCCTCACCTTTCGCTGTGCTACGCTCGGACTTACTTGCCGGCCAGTGATCGAGAGGAAGACCGATGCATGCCGTCCTGATTGGCTATGGCACGACCGCGCACACCCACGCTCGTGTCTTATCCGCTGAGGGGGTCGAGCTCGCAAGCATTGTGGGTCGCTTGCCAGAGCAGGCTGCTGCCTTCGCTCAGGAATTCGGCATCACCCACTGGACCACAAGTCTCCCTGAGGCGCTGTTACGACCCGGGCTCGACCTCGCGATCATCTGTTCCCCAAGTGCTATTCACGCCGAACAAACGCAGCAGTGCCTCGCGGCTGGCCTGCACGTCTTGGTCGAGATTCCGCTAGCCATGTCCTATCAAGAGGCGGCGGCGCTCACAGCACAGGCAGAATCGACTCAGCGCGTGCTCATGGTTGCCCATACGCATCGCTTCGGGCTGGCGGCCCGGGAAGTGAAAAAGCGGATCGGTGGTGGCGCTTTCCATCCGCGCAACATCATCAGCCGCTACGTGTTCCTCCGCCGCGAGGACGTCAATTGGTCGGGGCGGCGGCGCTCTTGGCGTGACAACCTTCTCTGGCACCATGGGTGCCACGCCGTCGATCTCTGCCTTTGGCTGTTAGGGGAGCAGGAGCCCGGACAGGTGCGCGTGCTCGCCAACATTGGCGGCAACGATCCGCACATGCACATTCCCATGGATCTCTCGATCCTGCTACGTACCACCGCTAGCGCGCTCGCTTCAGTGAATATGTCCTATAACGCTCACGTCAGCCGCTACGACTACCTCGTCATTGGCGACGAGACGACACTGCTCATCAGCGAAGGTCAGCTCTACGGTCCGGAAGGCCCGATTCCCTTGGACACCGGGGAGACCGCTGTTCCCGCCGTCGTGCAGCAGGATCGTGAATTCCTTGCCGCAGTACGGGAAGGCCGCCCTGTGGCAAGTGGCGGAAGGAGCGTCCTCCCGGCCATGTGGGCCCTCCAACAAGCTGAAGAGCAGCAGCACGGCGCTATGCCAACACCGGCAGCGCCGCGATGAACTCTTCCACCATCGTGCGTGCGACCTCGTCGCGGTACTGCACCGGTGGCGACTTCATGAAGTAGGCCGACGGGCCAGCGAGCGCTCCGGCAATTCCACGGTCCCTCGCAAGCTTGATACAGCGCACAGCATCGATGACAATGCCAGCAGAGTTCGGAGAATCCCACACTTCCAGCTTGAGCTCGAGGTTGAGCGGCACATCACCAAAGGTTCTGCCCTCGAGTGTGATGTAGGCCCACTTACGATCAGAGAGCCAAGGCACATAGTCCGAAGGCCCAATGTAGACGTTATCCGGCTCAAGCTCCTCGTCCAGTTGCGACGTGACGGCCTGAGTCTTCGAGATCTTCTTCGACTGCAAGCGCTCGCGCTCCAGCATGTTGAGGAAGTCTGTGTTGCCGCCAACGTTCAACTGACAGGTACGCTCCAGCTTGACGCCGCGATCCTGGAACAACCGCGTAAGCACCCGGTGAGTAATCGTCGCTCCGACTTGACTCTTGATGTCGTCGCCGATGATCGGCAGTCCGGCCCGTTCGAACCGCTCGCGCCACTCTGGCCGTCCGGCGATGAAGACAGGCATGCAGTTGACCACGCCGACGCCGGCTGCGAGCGCCTGTTCCATGTACCACTGCACCGCCTCTTCGCTTCCCACTGGGAGGTAGTTGACCAGTACATCAGCACCTGTCTCACGCAGTACCGCAGCGACGTCTACGCGGGCAGCATCAGTGAGCGGGACGACGTCACGCGTGTAGCGACCAACTCCATCAAGGATCGGGCCGGCGTGCACCGGAACGCCGAGCCTCGGCACCTCGCAGAAGCGATAGGTATTGTTGGGTGCAGTGTAGATCGCCTCTCCCAAGTCCTTGCCGACCTTGTTGGCATTGACGTCGAAGGCTGCCACAAACTCGATGTCGCGAATATGGTAGTCACCGAGGCGTACGTGCATCAGACCAGGGACACGAAGGTCTTCAGCGGCATCACGATAGTAGTAGACGCCTTGTACCAGCGATGAGGCGCAGTTACCCACGCCCACCACGGCGACGCGCACAGGTTGAGCCATTATGGTATCGCTCCTTCAATATCTACTCGTACCGTCTACACGAGTAGATATGTTATCAAGCCGGCCCCATCTCGTCAAGTTATTGGGATAGCCAGAGACGTCTCCGTCTCCGTCCTCACTCCCAGCTAGCACGGCACGCTAGACTTAGAGTGAATCAGCAGATACCGTCACCGCTTCCCCAGCGCCGCGTAGCTACTTTCCACGCTCTCGGAAAGGAACAGGATATGGCCAGCAACTACTCTGCCAGCGTCAGCCACAGCAGTGCGCCTCAAGCACGGCCGGTGGGACGGGCCACGCGCGACGACGTCGCCGCGCTCGCCGGCGTTTCCTCGGCAACCGTCTCCTATGTCATCAACAACGGTCCGCGGCCGGTCTCTGCCGGGACACGTGAGCGTGTCCACGCCGCAATTCGCCAGCTCGGCTATACGCCGGATGCCATCGCTCGTAGCCTTCGCACGCAGCACACCGCGGTGCTTGGACTTGTCATCCCGGATAGTGCCAATCTCTTCTTCGCGGAGCTGGCGCGCCACATCGAGCGTGTGGCGGAGGATCGTGGCTATCACATCCTGCTCTGTAACTCCGGCGAAGACCTGGCGCGCGAGCGCGCCCACCTCGAAGCACTCCGCCAGCAGCGCGTGGCCGGGATCATCCTCATCGCAACCGACTCAGTCGACAGCAAGGTCGATCGTGGCCTGGAAGGGCTCCCAATGGTCGCGCTCGATCGCACGCCTCTTGGCTGGAGAGGAGCCGTCGTGCGGACCGATCCCGAAGCAGGGGGGGCCGTTGCTGTTGAGCACCTCCTCAGCCTTGGTCACCACCGTATCGCTTTCGCTCACGGTCCGCTGCACCTGGCCCACGCCCAGCGACGTCTTGAAGGCGGGATCGCCCTGCTCACTAAGAGAGCACTGCCCGTCTGCGACTACTGGAAGGCTGAGACATCGTTCGACTTCGAGGGCGGCTGGAGCGCCGCTGAGCGACTCATGACCGCGGCCGATCCGCCGACAGCCATCTGTTGCAGCAACGACGCCATCGCCATCGGCGTTCTCGCTTGGCTGCACGTGCATCACCTCGCCGTACCGGAGTTAGTATCGGTCACCGGCTTCGATGACGTGCCTCTGGCTCGCTTCGCCGCACCTCCCCTCACGACGGTTGCACAGCCCTACGCCGGGATGGCCCGGCTCGCACTGGACGCGCTGCTCACGCCTGCCGGGGAGATTCCTGGCGCCACCAGCAATCCCGTTGAGCACGTCCTTCCGGTCCACCTCGTGGAGCGTTCATCAACTGGCCGCGCCCATACTCATCGCAGTGATCTGGGAGCGCTTACGGTAGCGCAGTAAGCAGCTCAGCGCTCGTCGTGGTTGGACACCAGAACTTCTCGATGTAGTCGATGACGAGTTGCGTCCCGGCAGCATGCGACACGTAAGGTGGCCTTTCGGGGTCATACATCGCATCCGTGAGATCGCGTACGAGCACTACCGGCACGCCCCAGCGAGCTAACTGTTTGATAGCGAAAGAACGATTGAGGATGCACATGTTCGTGTGCACTCCCATCAGCAGCACCTGCGTGATGCCTCGCTGCGCGTAGACCGCCAAATGCTCGACTCCCTGGTCACTGATGACGTCTTGCTCTTCGTCTATGGGAATAGCAGGATGCTGCCGCTGCCAGGCTCGGTGAGGGCTGCCGTGACCACAGTCGCAGCCGCCTCCGTCCGCATCCACCGGAAGCGGTGGCGCAGAGATCGCCTGTTCGGCTGGTACCGCCAGAGGCGGAGAGACGATGGCACGTACACGGGCAGGCGCAGTGCGATAAAAATTCATCGTCTCGGAAGGAGCGTGCACGATGAGCGCACCGGCGGAGCGGAGCGTCTCCACGAGCTCCATCATGCGCGGGAGCATCGCTTCCAAACGCATCTCAGCTCCAGGACACCAATGGCGATCCCACACGTCGCAGAGCACGAGGGCCAGGTGCTCGACGGCCCACGTCGCCCACGTCTCGACCGGATGCCAATCGCGATAGCCGCCTGCATCCTCCGTAAGAACCTGACGGCGCAGTCGTAACGTCACCGACGTCATTGCTCTCACCTCCACCTAGCTTCCAGCCACCACAACTGGAGCGGGAAGCACTCGCTCAATCTCGGCACAGCGGTAGCCGAAGCCAGACCCTTTCACCGTCGACAGGTCTACGGCACCACCGCGTCGCTGAAAGAGGCCAGGATGCACGGCTGCTTCAGGGTGTGATGCCTCGGGGTAGAACTGAACGGCATTTGTTTCCACACCCATGATGGTCTGTGCATGGGCGGCGAGCAAGACGTGGGGAATCTGGGCGAGCATCGGGTTGGTGAGATCCTGAACCATAAGCGTCATGCCATGCGCACGCGCCCAGGACAGGGAGAGTAAGGAGCCCGTCTGAGTTTTGCACGTCTTGAGTGCGACTCCAGACCAGCCAAGCCGCCTGCCCAGCTCGATGTGCCGCCAGTCGTGTGCGCTCTCATCGAGGAATAGCGGCTTGCGCGCAGCTACGCTGCGGACGTCGAGGCGGTGGCTCTCCAGATCATACGGGAACGGCTGCTCAACGTAGAGCAGCATCCCGTAGATGCGGGGCTCTTGATAGAGTAGACGGTCGAGTATCGTGTTGACGTAGTCAGTCGAAGGGACAGTGCAGTTGAAGTCTGCCGAGAGCCACAAGCATCCTTCTTCGATGGCGACACGTCCCACTGCCACGAGCCGCTCGTAATCCCACCGCTCATCGTTCCCGGCGAGCTTGACTTTGAGACACGTCAATCCGTCGCTCCGGATCCAGTCGCGCAGCAGCACCGGATAGCCATCGTTGGGCTCGCTTCCAGTCAGGTCTTCAGGAGTGATGGGGTCTTTGCCGCCCACTAGATGCCAGGCAACGAGCCGGCTTGGTGGTCGCGACGCGAGGAAGTCCTGGGGGAACAGTCCAGCAAACCGAATCGGAGAGTCGGGCGCTGGTGTAATAAACTGGGCGAGATCCCGCGTGAGGAACGGCGGTCCGTACGTCGTATACGTAGGTAACCCCAGAAGCTTCCCGTAGGCATCGTGAAGAGCCAGGTCAAAGGGAGAGCAACACACGAGTGCTGCGAGATACGGCAGCAGAGCACCACCAGCACGCGACCTGTTGCTCTCGCTATGGAGGGCTGGAAGTTGCTGCTCGACAAAGGCGTGTCCCACCTCGAGCGGGTGACCCCACACGGCAAAGTCAGCCCAGGCTGAGGTCAGCCGCCCACAGAGCGCCTGGATGGCCGCTAAACGCTCGTCATAGGGAAGCTCACTGGGCCAGACCCACTGTACGTTGAGTGGCGTTTCACCCCACCCAGTAGCTCTCCGTCCATCCACATCTTCAACGTTCAGACGGACGCGCGCCACGACAATTGATGTCAGTGTTTCCCGTCCGAACTTGAGCGGCAGTCGTGTGTCAACTGGTAAGAAGTACAGCTCCGCTGCCACGGGGCGCATGTCGGTCTCGCGTCGCACGGTCCGTGCCTGTCCTCTCCACAAGCGTGCTCGTAGTGGAATGATCTTGGCGCTCAGCTCACAGGCTCTGTAGGTTTGATCGCACCAGTGAAGAGACCCTGCAAGAGATAGGCAGCAGCTCCAACCAGTGGTGCATCTCCGCCGAGTGCCGAAGGAACGACGGCGCACACCGAAACGGCGACGCCCAAAGCGCGCCGGCGCACTTCCTCTCGCACCGGCTCGACCAGATCCGGCAGTTCTCTACTTACCGACCCACCAAGGACCACAATCTCCGGATTGATCAGATTGATGAGGTTGGCGATGGCGATGCCGAGATAGCGGCCCACGCGCTCAAGCGCTTCGAGAGCAGGCATATCTCGCGAGTGCAGCGCTTCGGCCAGCTGTGGGAGGGTAAGCTGCTCCAGATGACCATTCGTGGTGTGCCACAACACTGAATCTGCGTGCTGCCGCGCTCTTTGCCGGGCCAGCGCGAGCAATGCCGGGCCCGACGCCAGTGTCTGAAGACAACCATGATTGCCACAGGGACAGAGCGGTCCGTCAGGCTCAACGGTCGTGTGCCCAAGTTCCCCCTCGGCTAGTGATGCACCACGATACAGCGAGCCATCGAGCACAATCCCGAGCGATATGCCCGTGCTGATGGAGACGTAGAGCGCACGCTGGAGACCGATGGCCGCACCTCTCCACGACTCGCCGACGGCGGCGGTCTTGGCCCGATTGGCCACTAGCACCGGCAAGCCCAGAACCTCTTCAAGAGTGTCCGCCACCGGAACATTGTGCCAACCGAGATCGGGCGCCATCTGGATCGCACCATCTCTGGTAACTAACCCTGGAACCGCCACGCCCGCGCCCAATAATGATCGGTCTCCTGCATGAGCGGCAACCTCTTGCGCCGCTTGGATAGCGGCGGCGAGAGCATCGGCAGGCTGTCCACCTCGCACAGGCACGCTCACACTGTGAAGTGGCTGAGCGTGCAGATCAGCCAGAATCGCGGTGGATTGGTCATCCCCCACCTCGATGCCGAGGACAAGGCGCGCTTGAGCATTGAAATGGAGCCGCTCACCCGGCCGGCCGCGGCCATTGGCCTTGCCTCGCGACGTCTGGAGGAATCCGGCCGCTTCGAGATCCGTTACGATGAACGAGATCGCCCCCCGGCTCAGACCGGTCAGCGCAGCGAGCTCCGCCCGTGTGCCAGCGCGTCCGATGCGCAGCAAATCAAGAACGCGACCCTTGCTGCCAGAAAAATCGATCTCATCGAAAGATGAGGAGGCTTTTGTCAACACGCTTGTAGTATACGCAGCGCATCGCTGCGGTCAACCGGCATCGCGACAGCGCACTCTTGTCCTATTCTCGCGTTGATGGGGATGTCGCGCGGGCATATCGTCTAAGGACTTGGCGTATTATTCCCCGGCACCGTTCGGAGTGCGGAGTACAGAGTAAGACCGCGGCACATCTGCAACATCGGTCAATCTTTGCTAAGTTTGCTAAGGTGGTAGTCGATGCACATCGTGACGGTTATCCCTAATGCCCGCTATCGGGCCATGATCACGGAGGAGACGGATGCCTTTCTGGACACGCTGGGGCAGATTACTCGCCTCCGTGGCGATACCCAAGCCGTGGGTGCCGCGGCGCCCACGGCGCTGCAAACGGCAGAGATCCTACTGACAGGATGGGGCACACCCACTCTGCAAGAGAACTGGCTCACGCACGCCCCGAGGCTCAAGCTGATCTGCCATTGCGCCGGTAGCGTCCGTGGTATTGTGCCGCCAGCAGTTTTCTCCCACGGCATCCAAGTGACCCACGCCGCTCCCATCATTGCCGATGCTGTTGCCGAGTTCTGCATCCTCACTGAGCTCACGCTGCTACGGCAGTTGCGTCAGGTCGAGACTGCACTTACTGGGGGTCGGAGCTGGGGCGAAGCCAAGCGTATCGGTACCGCTGGCCACCTCCTCGGTGCTCAGCGCGTGGGTCTCGTCGGGGCGGGCTATGTGGCGCAGCGGCACATCCGTCTGCTCAAAGCTTTCGGCGCACACGTACGCGTCTACGATCCCTTCCTCTCTCCTGAGCGGGCAGCAGGGATTGGTGCCGACAAGATCGCTCTCGATGAGCTTTTTGCTGGCAGCACCGTGATCGTCATTCACGCCCCTAAGACTCCCGAAACTCACCACATGATCGGCTCTGCCCAACTCGCGCTCATTCAACCCGGTGCTGTGCTCATCCAGAACTCCCGCTCCTGGGTGCTCGACGAGCAAGCGCTACTCCACGAACTGGAGACCGGCCGCTTCGCCGCTGCTATCGACGTGTTCGATACCGAGCCACTGCCGGCCGGCAGCCGGTTCTTTCAGCTGCCGAACGTACTCATCACTCCACACATCGCTGGAGCGACACAGGAGTCGTATGCTCGCCAAGGGCGGGCGATGGCAGAGGAAGCCGCACGCTTCATCAAGGGCGAGCCTCTGCACTATCGCATCCTTCCCGAACAGTTCGATCAGCTTGCCTGACAACCGACAGCCACTCGCCTGGGAGTAGGCAGCGATGTCTCCAGATGCGTCAGTAACGCTACTTTTCAAGATGACTGTAAGAGTATCCCGACTTCGCTATCGTCAGCGCTCGCCGGAGTCAGATCCTCGCTCAGGCCCTCATCGTCCCAGTACGCCGTATCGGTGCGGAGAAAGGCAGCCGTGGCCTCCGCAAAAAGCTGGTAGAACGGCTCACGAGTCCGTCCAGCAACCGTCACAAAACACGTCTCGAGCCAGTCACTGCTTTTCGCAACGGTCTCGCGTAGGATCCAGCGCAGGTCGGAGCAGGTCGGCTGGTCGGCATAGTGGTCTGCGATCTCCTGGCAGACAATGGCGAGGGCAGCAAGGATAAGCGACGCGTGCTCCGGTTCTACGGGCCACACACCGTTGCCAGGCAATGCAGCCAGAGACTCGCGCCAGTCGAAGCCGAGGCCGCGGTACAGTTGCTCGAACCACGCTCCCCGCCCCTCACGCTGCTGCTCGGGCGTAAGGTAGGCGGTCGCGGCCAGGGAAACCATCACCCCTGGCATAGGGACGAGGAAGAGGCGATCAAATTCCGCTGTCAACTGTACTGCGAAGGTGTCGGCGCCAAGGACTTGGTACCCAGTCAGGACCTCTTGCCAGCGAGCTGTGAGCCGTCCA
This sequence comes from Chloroflexota bacterium, assembly GCA_023381895.1. The sequence goes on along the minus strand of JAMCTA010000085.1, from coordinate 14,757 downwards.
TCAGTGTCGAATTCGCGCAGTGCGGGGACGATGGGTAGGGCGAGCACTTGGCTTAGAGTCGCGCCGGCATACGGCGCGGCGAAGACCGACGCGAAGAGCGCATACCAGCGGCTGCGCGCGGTCCAGATGGCCTCACCCGTGGCGACCGCTGTCGCTGGCTCGATAGAATGGTAATTCGCTGTCATCACGGTCCTTTCCTTGAGTGCTATGGGGCCGTCGTTAGAGCTTGGTGAGCTTGACACGCGTGTCGAAGTACGCGGCGCCGCCGCCGACCGGATCCTCCAAACACGTTCCCCAACCCGTCGCGTCGAGCATGTCCGGGTCGAGCAGCATCACGGCATTGAGGCGAACCGGAGTGTTGCGGGCCTCGTCGCCGTGCTGCGTCTTGCCGTCTACCAGCCACGTGCCCGAGCCATACTGCCAGTGCCCGAAGGAGTTAGTGAACGTTACCACGCCGGGCCGTACGCCTGGCATAATCCGGGCTCTCCCAGCGATTCCCCGGGGATAGTGAAGCGAAGACACGCGCACGTGGTCGCCATCCCGGATACCGAGCCGCGACGCATCGGAGTCGTTAAGCTCGACAAACGACTCCGGAAGGAGCTCACGCAGCCAGGGGCTTGCCATGGTCTTGGCTTTCGAGTGAATCGGAAGCTTGTAGGTAGAGAGGTAGAGCGGATACTCGGCGGCAGGCTGCAACGCAGCCAAGAGGTGGCCCTTCATCGTCTGCTCGGGAACGTAGCGTGCCATCCCAAGAAACCGCTCACCCGTGAGGGCATTGTGTGTCATGGCCACACGCTCGCTATAGATCTGGAGGAAGTTGGTGGCGCTGCCATAGCGGTGTGTGAGCCAACCAGCCTGCGTCCCCCAGAAGCGAGGGCGCTGGTAGGCCAGCGCATAGTTCTCAAAGCGTCCGCCGCGTGCCATGACATAGGCGACTTTCCGCCACTGGGCATCGCTAAGAGCTGACTGAAATGGTGTATGCCACCGCGCGATCGCCTGCAGCTCGGCGGTCCCACCGTCCGGGACTGGACCTTGTTTCGTGGCATAGCCGTCGCTACCAAGAGTCAGGAAGTGATCGTGATCGTAGGCGATGTTCGCCACCATCTTCAAATAGTAATCTTCCCGGCGCTGGAGCGCTCCACCCTCCAGGAAGGCATTCTTCCCGAAACCCGGAAGTCCCAGTCGCTCGGCCACGTCGATGAAGTAGGTCTCGAAACACATCACCCGGCCGTCGGGTGTCCGTCCCGTAAGAGGCTCGACAACCGGCTGGCGTACTCCGATCACCGCCGTCGGCGTCGTGGGATAACCTGGAATCATGCCCCACGCTTCCAGGTACGTGGTGTCCGGAATGATGTAGTCAGCATAGGCGGCGGTTTCAGAAAGGATGATGTCGTCGGTGATGAACAGCGGCACCTTCTCAAGGTTCTTGATCATCCGGAACCACGGCAGGCTTTCGTCGTGATGACCGCTCATTCCCGGCGGCGCGGAGTAAGCAGGATTGGCCATGTGCTGGAAAACGATCTTCGCCGGATAGGGATACTGGTGCCAGATCCCGGCGAAGATCTCATGCCAAATCCCAAAGCCAAGGGGGAACCAAGGGCGCTTGGCTGGGAATGGTGACCGGCCAGCCGCGACAGCGCCTTTGTAATAGCTCGTGTCCTCGTAGGCCGTTCCTTCGCGTGAGATCTTGACCCCGTGAGGAATCTGGGCCGGCTGATTTGGCCACTTGGTGAGATTATAGGGAGACCCTGGCGTCGATCCCATCCAATCGGCCGTGCCACCGCCGGCCATGGAGCCACCGGCCCAGTCCACGTTGCCGACAAGGAAGTTGAGCGTCAAGATAGCACGCCCGGCGTAGAAGCCGTTGGTGTGCATGGCCGGTCCACGGTAGAAATCTGCTACGGCCTTGTGGCCATGGCGCGTGAACTCGTCGGCGAGTTCTGAGATGACGTGCTCTGCAACACCGGCTAGCTGCGCGTACTCGGTGAGCGAATGCTCCTTCGCAGCCTCGTAGAGGATCTGCAGGGCGGTCTGCAGGGGAACGCCGGCCACGACCACTGGGTCGGTGTTGAGGGCACCGTGCGGCCACAACAGCCCCTCGGTGACCTGATCATAGATGTGTGGCTGTCCACGCGGATCAAGCACGACGAGCTTGCCGGCGTCCGGCGACGTCGCCTCGGCAAGGTGCAGATCAGCGGCGCGGGCAAATTTGAACGCGTGCGGATGCTGCGGGTCGACGATCACGAGGTAGGCCGCATTGGTGTAGTTGGGGTAGCCGGCCTCGCCGGCTGCCTTGAAGGTCGTTCGGGCCAAGAACTGCGCGTCATAGCGGCCATGCTCGAGCATCCAGCGGATCATGCCCATCGCGAGCGCACCGTCTCCTCCGGGACGGACCGTGATGAAGCGATCGGCATGGGCAACAGCGGCAGTGGCCGCGACGTCCACGAGTACGAATTTGAGCCGGCCTGTGGCCGAGGACTCGGCCACCTTGCGGGCGAGCGTCTGCATCGGGAAGTTGGCGGTGTAAATACCAGCGCCAAACCACACGATAAACTCCGCGTTGACGATGTCGGGCTTGAGCATGGCTACGGCGCCGTTGAGCGATTGCTGCGTTGCGACGTGATGGTTCAGCTCGCAGATGCCGACGTGAGGAAGGGCATTGACGGTACCGAAGGCCGAGGCAAAACGACCGATGAAGTTGTTCTGTCCCGGCTCCGCCCGCCCCCAATAGATCACGAGCTGGTTGGTCCGTGGCCCCATGTCCGGGTGCGCTGGATCAGCCGGGCTAAAGCGTCCTTGACCATTATTCCACAGCGCTTTGAAGCCCTCGACCGAGCGCTGCTCCTCGCCCGGCACGTCTTTGAAGAGTTGCCCGCCGTTCACCGTCTCATCGATCAGTTGCTCCCAGGTGATCGTCTTGAACTGGTTGGAGCCACGGGGACCGGTCCGCTTGAGCGGGCGCAGGATGCGGTAGGGATCGTAAAGAATCTGCTGTCCAGCCTGGCCGCGCGCGCACAGCGTGTGGGGGACAGTGACGGTCAGAGCGTTCGTAGGAGCCGTCTCGTAGTCCAGCTGTGGTTCGGTCGTGTTGGGGTGGTAAGGGTTGCCGTCGAGCTTGATCAGCCTGTGATTGAAGACGCGGGCTTCCAGGCCGCAGTCGGAGTGGCACATGCGGCAAACGGAGTAGCTCACCTCGACGTCCGGCGACGTCTCCAAGCGAGCCGGGAAGACGTAGGAACCGCGCCGGTGAAAGACGTCGGGCAACCAGGGTAGCGAGCCCCACAGACCTCCAAGGAGCGTCCCACCAAGAGCCACTCCCTTGAGAAACGTCGCGCGCGAGATCTGAGCCACCATTTAGGGCTTTCCTTCCTCTGAAGCTAAAACCGTGGTGGAGCTTCCACGTGACTGCTGCGCAAGCGTGAGGCGCTGCGCCGTAGCCTCGTCATCCCACGGGAGAAGAAACAGCAGAGCAAGCAGGACGAACGCGATCAGCATGAACAGACCAAACACGACCTGGATCGAGCCGCGGCCAAGTACAGTCGGGGTATAGAGGATCAAACCTTGAGATACTTTCGGCTGAATCTGCCCGCCGATAACCGTATTGAAGCGCATGAACCAGACGCTGACCAACGCTATGAGCGCCGTGATCGAGGCCCAAAGTGGCGACCGTCGCACACGCGGAATCCAGGTCAACAGTAGCGCTACCACCAGCAGACCGAGCTGGCCGATCCAGTAGCCGAACACCGCCTGCGGAAGGTTGCCCAGGAAGATGCTGGTGAATCCTTCGTTGACGCTCAGGCTGGAGTAGCTGCTTGGGGCGGTATTCAGCAGTTCGACCAGATCAAGGAACAGGTCGACGAGGATGACCCACATCATCAACCAGGAGAGTCCCGCAACGATGCCGCGGTCCACCTTGCCGGTCGCGGAAAGGAGGCGAGAGATGACCGTATAGGCCACGATCATCAAGGCGATTCCGGAGAGGATAGCAGAGACGATAAACAGGGGCATCATGAGTGGGCTGCTCCAGAGCGGCCGGGCCTTGATGGCGCCGAAGATAAAGCCGATGTAACCGTGGAAGGCAAACGCCAGTACAATGCCAAAGATGGCAAGGCCGGTCAGCAGGCGATTGTCGCGGCGGAGGCGTGCGGCGGACAGATCGCGCATGCCGCCCGCGAAGAGACGGTACAATCCGCCCCGCCAGCCCGGAGTGACCGCGGCCAGCTGCACATGCGCGGGACGGAAGGCCAGAAAGATCTCGATGAGCACGACGATCAAGTAGGTCACCCAGATCAGCGTGAACAAGCCCATTGGTGCAGCAGGAATGTGGGGGCGCACAAATAGCTCCCACCAACGGGACGGCTGCTGGGCGTCGGCCTCAGGACCAACTGCGGCGAAGAGCAGAAACGCCAGGGTAATAAGGAGAGACAGCTTTGCCAGCGGCTCGTACTGTCTCGCCCGAAAAACTCTCGACAGCGTTCCTACGATGAAGGAACCGGCGATGAGCCCGGAAATGAAGGGATACGCGACGATAGGAAGCGTCCAGTAGACTTGCTCGAGACCCACATCTCTCTCCTGTCTGCCTGAGATTACTGCTCGCGAGTAGGCGTGGTCCCTGCCGGCGCTGCGGAGCCGGCCAGTTGCCGGTAGGCCGTTGAGTTAGTGTTCATCGTGTAGGTATAGACGAGGTGCTGGATTGCCGGATCGTCGAGCACTCCGAGCGTTCCGTTGAGACCAACGTAGAAGACCTGCGGATCGGTGCCCATCTCCGGCTTGCGTACTTGCACCTGATACTGGCTGATGAGCTGCGAAACCTCGCTGGTCGGGTCATTGAGGTCACCAAAGATGCGTGCGTGCCCAACGCAGCTGGTAACGCAGGCTGGCAAGAGCCCCCGATCGATGCGCTCGACGCACAAAGTACATTTGTCAGCCGTATGCGAGATGGGATTGATATACCTGGCGCCGTACGGGCAGGCGTTGACACAGGTACCGCAACCGATGCACAGCCGCGGATCGACCAGCACCAGGCCGTCTGCCCGTTTGAAGGTCGCCTTGACCGGGCACACCTCCACGCACGGTGGATTATCACAGTGGTTGCACAGCTTGGGAATATTGAGCACCTTGATGTGTTGCTGGTACGTGCCCGATTCAGTGACTGTCTCGCCCCCGCGTGCGGGGACGGTCTGCCCGATCTGAGAAACGTCCACCCAGGTACGGAAGCTCCCTAGAGGCACCTGATTTTCACTCTTACAGGCGACGGTACAGGCTTGGCAGCCGATACACTTGCGTAAGTCTATGACCATCACCCAGTGGTGAGCGGGCTTCGTGGCCTCGATCTGCTCGAAATGATCGTAGAAGACGGGCAGGTGATCGGGATTGAGGATGCTATCCCATTGCTCCCACTCGGCGGTCCCCGGTGTCTGCGACCGCTGCGGGGAACCGGAGGTGCCGGCCAAGGCAGGGGTGGGGCGCTCTGTTGTTACTGCGCTGGCGGCTGCGAGAGCACTAACGAGGAAGGCGGCCCGGCTCACTTTCACCTTCGAGCCCAACCTTGCCACTCCTCCGGGGCGCTCAGCCTTCTCCTCCGCTGCTTCGCTGCCGCCTGTGCCGGTGGTACCCGTAGTAGTCGACATGTGCCGCTCTCCTGTCTGCGTTTGCCTTGTCGGGGCCCCGGTGTCGTGTCACCTCAGCCGTCTCTAGTACCGACTCTTCCCAAGCGGGCATCATTCCCGCGATTCAACGCGTTAGGGCACCCTGTCACGAGGCAGAGGCCACCCCTCTCTTGTGCTCGTCTCAAGGCCAGCACATCCCCATACGCTATACGCAGAAGGTCAAGGCAACGGTGACTACAGGTAAACGCCACGTTAATAGGCCCTGGAATAAGCTGCACTGATCCTCGCGGGACGGTGTAAGAACCTCATCTACACTCAATCTCAATGCTCTGAGCACCTGTCAGTCGATGACAGGACAGGCTGGTCTATCACCCTCTCGTAACTCACTTGTCCGTCTGCACAAATCCGGCGCCCGGTGTGCTGACGCACCGGACGGCGCTTCCCTCGCGGCACTGCCGCCCGTGTCAGCGGGGATCAAGAGTTTCTGAGGATGATGGAGGCCTAAATCCTTCCACGGTGGTGTTACGAAAGGCGAGGCCCTCACCCCGGCTCACCAAGGCTCGCCACCCCTCCCCCAAGCTTGGGGGAGGGGCAGGGGGTGAGGGTCTCCTTCGCAACGCTATTCTGGTTTGATTTAGATAGTGGCATGTGGTCGCAGGGGCAGTGTGCCGAGTGGCTGCTGTGCGCATGGCGATCAGATTTTTCCCAGCGGGTCCTGTTGACGTGACCCAGTGCCCAGTGCTAGGATTGCAGCCACAATCAAAGAAACGCCAGTCTCTTATCAAGAGAGGTGGAGGGGTACGGCCCTGCGAAGCCCGGCAACCAGAACGCTGCAGTAGCCCTGGACTGCAACGTTGCTCGGTGCCAATTCCGGCGTATGTTGTCCTGTCACCGGATCGCTCGGTGGCTATGGAGAAATACGCAAGATAAGAGAACAGTCGATCGGCATGTTGCGCACGCGGAGCAACACTCCCTGGGCGATAAGGGCTGGCTATACGTAACGCTAGTGCGGACGGCCATCCCGGACGCCAATGAGGAAGGTGTAGCATGCCTCGTATTCTTGGACTCCGCTGCCGTGAGTGCGGACGCATCTCCGGCCAAGAGCCGATCCACGTGTGCGACTATTGTTTCGGTCCTCTCGAAGTCGAATACGACTATGATGTTGTCGCCAGCGAGGTCAGTCGTGATGCCATTACTCAGGGGCCACGGTCGATTTTTCGCTACCGTGCCTTCTTGCCGCTCGACAGCGACGATGTCGTCGATCTCGGCACCGGATTTACGCCGCTAGTCCACGCCAAGAACCTCGGCCGTGTACTCGGACTAGATCGGCTCTACATCAAGAACGACTGCGTGAATCCCACGTACTCGTTTAAGGACCGGCCGGTGGCCATTGCCGCCAGCAAGGCGCTCGAGTTCAACTTCGACACCCTCGCCTGCGCGTCGACCGGTAACCTCGCCGGCTCGGTCGCTGCTCACGCAGCCAAGGCAGGGCTACGCGCCTTCGTCTTCATTCCCGACGATCTCGAGCAGGGCAAGATCGTTGGTGCGGCGATCTACGCACCGCACATCATCGCAGTGCGCGGCAATTATGACGATGTCAACCGTCTGAGCAGTGAAGTCGCCGACAAGTATGGGTGGGCCTTCGTCAACATCAACATTCGCCCATACTACACCGAAGGCAGCAAGACGCTGGGCTTCGAGGTAGCCGAGCAGCTTGGATGGCAGGCTCCCGATCATCTCGTCGTGCCAGTCGGCAGTGGCGGACTCCTCTGCAAGACCTACAAAGGGCTTCAAGAGTTCGCCCGCACTGGTCTCATTCCCGCTCCAACAACGCGCATCTATGGTGCTCAGCCCACCGGATGCTCTACTGTGGTTCGATCTCTGAAGGGAGGCAGCACCGAGATCGTGCCCGTCAAGCCACACACCGTGGCGAAGTCGCTGGCCATGGGCAATCCTGCGGATGGGTATTACGCATTGCGCATCATCCGAGACACTTGCGGCGCTGGCGAAGACGCCAGCGACGAAGAGATCATTGCCGGCATGCGGTTGCTCGCCGAGACCGAAGGAATCTTCGCGGAGACTGCCGGTGGCGTGACTGTTGCGGCGCTCAAGAAGCTGGCGCAGCAAGGCGCATTCCGCCGCGACGAGACGGTGGTCGCCCTCATCACCGGGAACGGCTTGAAGACCCAAGAAGCTGTAACTGGCCAGCTCGCACCAGTGATTCCTGTGCGTGCTTCCCTCCAGGATTTTGAAGCGCGGCTCGCAACCTTGCCAGCCGCTCACCCGAATAGTGTGGCAGGTGAGGAACAATGGTCCGCGTCCGCGTCAAGTTCACCTATCCTGCAGAGCTCATCAAGCAACCGGTGATCTACACCCTGGCCACGACCTACGGTCTGATCACGAATATTCGGCGCGCGGAGGTGGGCGAGACGTCTGGTTGGGTCATTCTCGAGCTGACTGGACCAGAGGAAGACCTGGAACGAGCCCTCGCTGCGATGCGCGATCTCGGGATCCGGGTAGACCCCGTTGAGGGCGACCTCTTCGAGGGCTAGCCCCCCGACCCTCGGTGACGATTCGCTGGGTCAAGCGACCTGATGACGGAACAACTGAGATGGAAGGATGAGTGACATGGCAATCCGAGTACGCATACCAAGCCCGCTGCGGCGCCTCACCAACGGCGTGAGCGAAGTCGCAGTACAGGCCGCGACCCTGCGGGAGGCTGTTGCGGCGCTCGAGCAGCAGTATCCTGGGCTCAACGGGCGCATCTGTGAAGAGACAGGCGAGCTGCGCCGCTTCGTCAACGTCTACGTCAACGGAGAGGACGTCCGCTTCCTGCAAGGGCTGGAGACTCCAGTCAAGGAGCGGGACGAGATTTCCATCGTTCCGGCTGTCGCTGGCGGCGCCTAGCCGGGAGCATCACGCCCCGATACGGACGTGACGTCCTGCGACGGTCAGACGGCCTACAAGGTGAAGACCAACCGCCGCCGGAAGGAGGCGGTGCTCTACGGCGTGAATCCGCTGGGCGAGGGTTTCCTCGGTATCCTCAGGAAGGATCGGCACCGCCTCTTGAAGGATGATCGGGCCATTGTCGTAGCTGGCCAGCCCCCCCGGCCAGACGTACATCACGGTCACCCCTGTCACCTTCACTCCGTAGGCAAGGGCGTCGCTAATGGCGTGCGCTCCCGGAAAAGCTGGCAACAGCGCTGGATGAATGTTGATCAGCTGCTGCGGAAAGCGCTCGACAAACTGGTCCGAGAAGAGATGCATCCAGCCTGCGAGCACAATGCAGCTCGGCTGTTGCTCGGCGATGACCTTCGCAAGATGCAGATCATAGTCAGATCGCTCCTGACCACGCTCGAGCCACGGACGGAGAGGCTCGTACCGCGCCGGAATCCCTGCCTGCTGTGCACGCTCACGGGCATAGGCCGCCTTCCGGTTCACGATCACCAAGGCGACCTCTGCATCGAGCGTGCCTCGCTGCGTAGAATCGATCAGCGCCTGCAGGTTCGAGCCGTTCCCTGATGCCAGCACAACAAGACGCCTCTTCACACGAACCGCCCTTCAAGCTGCACGCGTTGACCATCAGGCACTCGTACCACTTCACCGATAGCTATAGCCTCGGGTGCTACCGCCAGCGCCCGGCTCACGCTCGCCGATGGCAAGACCACAGCTAGACCAATTCCCGAATTGAAGGTTCGCGCCAGCTGCACATCACTCAAGCTGCTACGCTCACGCAACTCCTGGAAAACCGGCGGCAGCTGCCAAGCGTCCAGAGAGATCCGCATACCGAGACCATCCGGCAGGCAGCGCGGGAGATTCTCGATGAGACCACCACCGGTGATGTGCGCCAGACCTCTCACCGGAACGTCGCTCCGGAGGCGGCGAACCTCGGCGAGATAGCTCCGGTGCTCGGCAAGCAAGGCGTCCCCGTAAGTCGTGCCGAGTCGCGGGCTGTAGGTCTGCCACTCCTCCGGCGGAATCAGCTTGCGCGCCAGAGTGTAACCATTCGTATGCAGTCCGGCTGAGGGCAATCCGAGCACAATATCTCCTGGCTGAACGTGGCTCCGATCGAAGAGCTGATAGCGCTCTCCGACGCCAATCATAATGCCGGCAAGCTCATAGTCCCCTGGTGCATAGACCTCCGGCAGCTCAGGCGTCTCCCCACCAAGCAGAAGACATCCCGCTGCACCACAGGCCCGGCGCAAGCCATCAATGACCGCTGCTATGACTTCCGGGTCCAGTCGCGGCATCGCGAGATAGTCGAGAAATGCGAAAGGTTCCAGACCCGAGCACAAGAGATCGTTCACACAGTGGTGCACAATGTCACGAGCGGTATCGGCGTGCCGGTTCAAGGCCGTAGCCAGCTTGAGCTTGGTCCCTACGCTATCAACTGTAGCCCCAAGCACAGGCTCCCGAAGCTGCGGCAAGAGGGCCAGTCCGCTGAACGCGCCTGCCCCCGCGAGGAGTGCGGCACTCTGATGCTCAAGGCGTTCTCTCAGCATGTCATTGACCGCGGCCTTGAGGTCGACATCCACGCCGGCCCCTCGATAGGCATCCCCACCCGGAAGCGATTGCTGTGGCTCCGCTACATCAGGCATCTCATCTCCCCTCTGAGCGACCGCACGAGCGGGCCGCTATGTGTTGTACCACCCTCTCTGCATCGTGCGCTCACAGGTTTTTCTGGATCTTTGGCACGATTCTTTCTCAAATACCCTCCGAGCACCGCCGCGGTACGGTCGCAAGTGCATCAGTACTGCTATTGCCACTCTGTTGCAGTAGCAGTACAATGGGAACGGCGCTCATAGCGGGGCGATGGTGTTGAACGATTCCACCTGGGAAAGGACCATGCTGCCCTATGGCAACACTGGTACAGACACTCCAACAGCATTTTGACAGGGGCGAACGCCAGCGTCTCGCCGCCGTCTACGGCATCATCCTCATGCTCCACCTGGTGGGATTCGGTGTACTCTTCCTCATCGTTGCCCCCCACTATCCAGTCATGCTTGGCTTGGGTGGTCTGGCCTACACTTTCGGACTCCGGCACGCCTTCGATGCCGACCACATCTCCGCAATTGACAACACCACACGCAAGCTCCTGCAGGACCGACAGCGCCCTGTGGCCGTCGGCTTCTTCTTTTCTCTTGGGCACTCAAGCGTTGTCTTCTTCATCACCTTGGGACTCGCTCTCGCCGTGCGCTATCTTGTCGATGGTGTACAAGGCGACGCACTCAAAACCGCCGGCAGCGTGATCGGCACAAGCGTATCCGGGATCTTTTTGCTCCTCATCGGTGTCCTCAACCTCCTCATTCTCATCGACGTCATTCGCTCCTACCGGCAGATGAAGAGCGGTCGCTCCGATGCCAGCGTCGCTGATCAGCTCGTTGCCGGTGGCCTCATGACGCGCCTCTTTGGCAAGCTGTTCGGCTTGATCCACTCGAGCTGGCAGATGTACGTCGTTGGCTTTCTCTTCGGTCTGGGCTTTGACACAGCCAGCGAGGTGGCTCTCCTCGCGATCTCGGCCAGTGCCGCCTCCCAGCATCTTCCGCTTATCAGCGTGCTCTGCCTCCCCATCATCTTCGCCTCGGGCATGGCACTCATGGATACGACCGATGGCGCATTCATGGCCAAGGCGTACTCCTGGGCCTTTTCCCATCCGCTGCGTAAGGTCATCTACAACCTGACGGTGACGAGTCTCTCTGTCTTCGTTGCTCTCTTCATCGGCGTGGTAGAACTTCTGCAGGTTCTGAGTAGTCAGTTGAACTGGTCTGGGACTTTCTGGACTCTCGTCAAGGCGCTAAACTTCAACGTCATGGGATTCATTATTGTCTTAGCCTTTATCTGTGCTTGGATCGTCGCGATGCTGCTCTGGAAGGCTCAGCGTGTCGAACACGTTCAGTTCGCTGGGCTCGATGACTGAGTGCAGCCGGCACAAAGGTGTTGTGTGGGAGGTGAGCATCGATGGCGCAAGATAGGCCTCCTCTGGCAGCAACGTTTCGTCGCACGCTTCCTCGCCAGCTTGTGTGGGAATCTCTCGTGCGCCTTGGCCCTCATTGCACTGCCGAAGACATCGCAAGTGATCTTGCGAATCACGGGATCGATCTTCCCCGCAGCTCCGTCTATCGCGCACTGGAGGCTCTGGATGCCTCCGGAGCCATCCGTGCTGTGCATCTGGGCTCAGGGGCTACACGCTACGAGGTCAGCAGCGCTGCACACCATCACGCCGTGTGTCAACAGTGTCATCGCATCTTCCACATCGAGGGAGAGTTTGTCCGTGAGCTCGAGCTCCATCTCGAGCGAGAGCATCACTTCTTACCACTACAATCCGATATCGTGGTCATCGGTCTCTGCCCCGAATGCCGCGGACTTCCGGTAGACGAGCGTCACGATCCGGAGCCTATGAGTACGCTTCATCCCCATTACTCAGCAAACTAGCTCTCAAGGCAACGCCGCGAATACCGCGGCCAGGATCCTCACCGAGGGTACGTCAGTTCATCGCCGTGCTGCCTGAGGTGCAGGGAGATCGAGGCCTCAGAGCGTGACAACTGTTACGCCATCGCCGCCCTCACCAGTACCACCAAGCCGGAACGAGCGCACGAGCGGATGACCCGTCAGCTGCTCGTGCACGACCTGCCGGACAGCACCGCTGCCGCGCCCGTGAACGACCCGTGCCGAGGGTAGGCCTGCTCGGACTGCATCGTTCAGGAACTGGTCGAGCTCGCTCTCGACCTCGGACACTCGCCGGCCACGAAGATCAAGCTCCATTCCGACATTCGGAGCCTTGCTGACCGTCACTTGGCGCTCCAGCGGAGCGTGCGCATAGGGAGATCGAGACTGCCGCTCCGCTGGGCGCTTGCCCTTGCTGAGATCGGCAGGGCGAACACGCAGCTTCAAGCCACCGACGATTACCTCGGCGGCGTTCCGCTCACGATCAATCGTCAGGAGCTGCCCAGTCTGATCGAGCGCTGCCACCTCCACCCAATCCCCCGGACTGAGTTCATTCAGAGGAACAGACGCTACGCGTTTTGCCCGTGTGTGCTGGCGTTGCTCGAGAAGCTGTCGCAATACAGCTGCACTCTCCTCCTGCAGCTGCTGCACTTCCCGGCGGGAAGCAAGATTCAGAGCACGATTGCGCAACTCGCCGAGCTCGCGGCGAAAGACCTCGAGCTGCCGCTCTGCGTCTCGTTCTGCGGCTGCAAGCCGCTGTTCCCGTTCCCGCTCCCACTGCGCCCGCTCCCTCTCGGCGGCCTGCTGTGCTGCGGCCGCCTGTCGCTCGAGGCGTTGAGCTTCGGTGCGTGCCCGCTCCGCTTCCCGCCGCTCTGTGGCGATCTGCCCGAGCAGCGCTTCGATCTCCACCTGTTCCGGCGTCAACAGGTTCGTAGCCTCGCTGACGACTTCTGCCGGAAGGCCGAGACGAGTGGCAATGGCCAGGGCATTACTGCGACCGGGCAGCCCCATGATGAGGTGATAGGTCGGAGATAGCGTCTCCACATCGAACTCCATCGAAGCATTGCGCACGCCCACCGTCGTATGCGCGTGCGCCTTGAGCTCCGCATAGTGTGTCGTGGCCAGGGTCAGCGCTTGTCGCCGCAGCAGATAGCCGAGAATGGCTCGCGCGAGTGCCGACCCCTCCACGGGATCGGTTCCGGCACCGAGCTCGTCCAGTAGGACGATGTCGCCCGGACCAACCGAACGCAGGATGCGCACGATAGTCGTCATGTGCGAAGAAAACGTGGAGAGGCTCTGCTCAATGCTCTGCTCATCACCGATATCAGCCCACACCTGCCGTATTCCGCCCACAACCGAGCCACTCTGCGCCGGGATGTGCAAACCGCTCAGCGCCATGAGCGTGAGCAGCCCTACGGCTTTGAGTGCCACCGTCTTCCCGCCAGTATTCGGGCCAGTAATGACGATCTGGCGGCAGCCCGGTCCGAGACGCAGCGAGAGCGGCACGACCCGACCTTGTAGCAAGGGATGACGTGCTTCGATGAGATCGACAATAGGCTCGGCGGTTAGCTCAGGTCGCACCGCGTCCTGCTCAGATGCAAGTCGTGCCTTGGCGAGGGCCAGGTCGATGCCCGCGAGCGCTCCGATATTTTGGATCACCTGGACGCTCACACTACCGATGCGCGCGGACAGCTCGAGGAGGATGCGCTCGATCTCCTGGCGCTCGCGAATCTGCAACGTCCGGAGGCCGTTGTTGAGCTCGACCACTGGCAGTGGCTCGATGAACAAGGTGGCGCCACTGGCCGACTGATCGTGCACCAGGCCAGGTAGCTGTGCCCGCGCGTCTGCCTTGACGGGCAGCACATAGCGGTTCTCTCGCGTAGTGATGATGGGGTCCTGAAGCGCCGACCGGTGCGAGGTAAGGTAGCTCTGCAGTCGCTCATGGATACGGCGCTGCGCTGAGCGCATCTCGCTACGGATCCGGGCGAGAGCCGGACTCGCATCATCGAGTACGTCGCCATCATCGCTGAGGGCCCGACGGATCGCTGCGGACAGTTCTCGCAATGGTGCAATCTGCTCGCCAAGCTGTGATAGCTCCGGATAATCCTCCGAGTTCAGCTTCGTCAGAACACCACTAACGTACTGGCCGCTCTCCAATGTCCAGGCGGTAGCCACGAGCTGCAAGGGATCGAGCAAGCCGCCACGAGCAGCTTTGTCAGCAAGCTGCCGGACATCTTGGGTGCTACGAATGGAGAAATCCGGCCGCGAGCCCAGGAGCTGCAGGGCCTCGGCAGTCACCTGCTGCCAGCGCTCTGCCAGGATCAAATCAGACGTTGGAGTGAGCGCCAGCGCACGTTCTCGACTCGCAGTGAAGGACGTTCGCGCGGCGAGGAGTGCGAGTACCTTCGAAAACTCGAGCGTGTCAAGCGACTTCGAATCCATGCACGGCCCTTCACGGCGGATCACTGTGGAAGCAGTATAGTTGAAAGATACCGTTCAGACAGTGCTCTTTCGCTACAGCTATATCTTCCGCCGCCTACCTAGTGAGCCGGTTGAGCCGCTAGAGTGCATGTCGTACACTGTCGCCTAGGCGTGCAGAACCGGCCCCGCCGGAGTGGCGAAATGGCAGACGCGGCAGTCTCAAAAACTGCTGGGGGGTGACTTCCGTGCGGGTTCGACTCCCGCCTCCGGCACAGCTGCACGG
>JAMCTA010000066.1 GCA_023381895.1 Chloroflexota bacterium | reverse complement strand
AGATGGTTTGCTCCTTGGGCGACACCTTCCACATCATTGCCCCAGATCCCGGCGCAATGGAACGGAAGCCAAACGAGTGATAGATCCAATATGGGTGGGTATTGAAGCCTGTGCTCAGGGTAAGGATCTTGATACCGCTCGCTGCGCAATGTTCCATCTGGATCGCCATGAGCTGGCGATAAGCGTTTCGCCGCCGCCATTGCGGCGCGGTAAACACGTGGCTCAGGATGCCACAACCGCGTGCATCCGAAATCATCACCTGGCTGACCAGTTCCTCATGCACCGTAGCGATATAGAAGCGAGTGCGTAACCCATCAAGCGAGTCCACGAAGGCTCGCTCCAGGTGAAAGCGCCAGTCTGGCGCCTTGTGTGCGAGAAAGGTGAGCAGCCGACCAGACCACTCTAGATCAGGAGCCTCAACATAGCCAAAGTCAACAGCCTCGCCGCTGGAAAGCTTGCCGCTTGTCAAAAAGTGATACATCTTATGCGATTTCCTTAATCCTAGCCAGAGAAGTCAGAGAGCAATATGGGGTATACCAGAATGACGATAGCTCCTACAGTGCTCAACGGCAACTCAACAAACTCGACCAAGAGCTCTATGAGACTCGCGTGCGGGCCACTGTACGAGAGCTACGGTCGATCATCGAGAAAGGTGTGTAACCAGCTATGCACCGTTCTCTGTCTTTTCCTCATGTGCAAGTTCCTTCCGCAAGTCTTCCAGTGCCCTGCTGAATTGCACGGGGTAGGCGGCTGCATCTTTGAGAAGACGATAGCACTCAGGCAATGATTGAAGATTACGCTGAGCCAGTTCCCAGATTTCGCTAAGTGGGGGTAGACTCCCCGATAATACTACCCCATTACGCACTACAGGTCGCAATAGTCGCGTTGCTCTTGGTGGAGCTGGCTCTGCTTCTAAGGCGACAACATCGTGCTCATACTGTCCAACACGATAGACTTCCTTCTTACCTGGCCACGTTGCTTTACCAGGGGCGTGTTTCATCAGCGGACGATCGTCTTGAATAGTATCGGCATAGTGTACGAGCTTATATACTCCACCAAGGAAACCTCCAGGGATGCCATGCGTTACCGATCCGGCGCCAACACCCAGGTGTGTACCAACGCCAAAACCGTCGATTGGTGCACCGTTCGCCAATAGATCAGCAATAGAAAACTCGTCGAGGTCTCCACTCGCAAGAATTCTGACTTCCGCAAGCCCTGCCTCATCCAACACTGCCCGGACGAGCAGGCTATCGTTGAGCAAATCACCACTATCTAAGCGCACAGCAGCAAGCGTATGCCCTAATTCGCGCTGGGTGGCAAGAGCGACATCCACAGCGACATGAATCGCACGTTGCACATCGTACGTATCGAGCAAGAGCGTGTAGCGATTATATGTCCGTGCTACGGCTTCAAATGCTGACTGCTCATCCTCGAAGATCTGCACGAGTGCATGGGGAATCGTCCCAGTGGCCAAGAGACGATACTGATATGCGGCTGCGAGGAAGGAGGTGCTGGAACAGCCGCCAATGAATGCTGAACGCGCTACGACAAATGGCTCCTGGGCACGCCGGAAAGAAAACTCGGAGACGCGACGTCCCCTGGCAGCATACACGATACGTGACGCTTTTGTCGCTATGAGCGTGGCAAGATTGATCGCATTGAGGAGGCCAGCTTCAACGAGCAGCGCCTCGCGAAACGGTGCAGTGACACGCAGCAATGGCTCATTAGGGCCTTATGCTAGTTGATAGGTGACGGGGGAGCGCCTCCGGTGTACGCTGGTGGTTCTTGCAACGCCAGCCAGGCACACCGGAGGTTGCCCTTCATGATAGACAACTTTGACGATTTCTGCTTGTGGACGTACGTCGTGGTGGACGAGCTGTGGCAGCGGATTGCCCCGCTGTTCCGCCGACCGGGGCCCGCGCCGGAGTGCTCGGACAGTGAGCTGCTCACGCTGGCGCTCGTGGGCGAATGCCGTGGCTGGGATCTGGAGACCGCGCTCTTGAGCCACTGGCAAGACCACCGTGACCTCTTCCCCGTCCTGCCGAGCCAGAGCCGCTTCAATCGGCGGCGACGGCGCCTGGTCGACGCCTTCAATCTGGTGCGGCGGGCCATCCTGGGGCTGCTGGACGCGGCGGCCGATCACCAAGGCGTCATCGACAGCTTGCCCGTGCCGGTCATAGCGTTCCACCTGGTACCAGGCTCGGCCGCCACCGCCAACTGGCGGGCAGCGGGGGCAGCCTTTGGCAAGGTGACGACCAAGGAGCAAACCATCTTCGGCTACAAACTGCACCTGCTGATCACGCTGGGTGGCGTCATCCTCGACTTCGAGCTGGCCCCAGCCAACGCCGCCGATCTTACCGCCGGCGAGGAACTGCTGAGCGAGCACACCGACCTCGCTGTCATCGGCGACAAAGCCTACATCAGCGAGGCAGTCGCCAGCGCATTGTGGGAGCAGCGCCACATCGCTCTCCTCACCATCCCCCGCCGCAACCAACAACGGCAACTCCCCCCGGCCGTCTGCCGCCTGCTCAACCGCGCCCGCCAGATCATCGAGACCGTCAATGACCAACTCAAAGAGCAGTTCCACGTCGAGGTCAATCACGCGCACACCTTCCCTGGCCTCGCCACCCGCCTGCACACCAAGCTGGCCGCCCACACTCTCTGCCTCTACCTCAACCACTTGCTCGGCAAGGAGAATTTCCTCCAGATCAAGGCACTCGCCTTCCCAAACTAGCATAAGGCCCCAATAGGTATTCTTATCCTACACAATCGAGGAAAAGCAGCACTTGCATGGTTTTGCCTACAATCTCGCCGGCACGCTCTCATTACGGCAAACCGCAGCCCTCTTCAAACACTGTGAGCTCTTCATCGGCAATGATTCCGGTCCACTCCACATCGCCGCGGCGGTCGGTGC
>JAMCTA010000047.1 GCA_023381895.1 Chloroflexota bacterium | reverse complement strand
GAGCAGGAGCGTGAAAACCGGCGCGAGATCCTGCGCAGCCTCAGCGAGGGCCGGCTCAGCGCCGAAGAGGCCATGGCCCTCCTCTCCAAGGTCTCATCCCCGGGAGCTACACCGGATAGGTAGATGTGTAAGAAAGATAGAGAGGCAGACCAGAATGGCTCACGAGCGGGTGACGGGACGGACCATAGAACGGACCTACAACCTTGGGCCCGGCGCAGATGTCCACCTCAACAACGTGCGTGGCTGGGTACGCATCACCGGCACCAGTAGCGACACGGCCGAGCTCCGGCTCGAGGTCGACCCGAAACGGCGCTTGGCTGATGAAGACCTCGACCACGCCCCCATCGATCTCGAATACGACGGCCAGCGTCTACACGTCAAGGTCGTGACCGAGCGTCTCTTCACGAACTGGTTCGAAGGTCGTGGTGGTCCACCGGAGGTGCACTGCACGCTGCGCATGCCGAATCAAGGCCAGCTTAGCGTGAACACCGTCTCTGCCACGGTTGCCATCACGAACGTACAGGGGCCGTGCCACGCCAACACGGTGTCGGGCGACATCGCCACGACGACTATCAACGGACCCTTCCGCGGGAACACGGTGTCGGGTAATGCGATCGTCGCCGATTCTGCCATAGCCCTGAACTGGAACACCGTCTCCGGCGACCTGATTGTCCGGACGAGTGAGGTCTCGTCTCTCCAAGCAAACTCCGTGAGCGGCAACGTCACAGCAGAGCTTCCTGCCCCGCCCTCTGGTGGTGTCAGCATGCAGTCGGTCTCCGGCGACCTCACGCTCGCCGTACCTGCCACCTTCAGCTGCGTTGCCCAGCTCACTAGCATGAATGGTCGGGCACACGTCGACCTGCCTGCGACTGTGCTCGAAGAGCGGCGCGGTCGCTGGCAAGCACGCATCAACGGTGGCGGACCGTCAGTGCGACTATCCACGATGAGCGGTTCATTGCGAATCCACCGCAATGATGGAGTGGTCGCCGGAGAGTTTGCTTCTGGAACCGTTTCAGGTTCTCTATCAAGCCAGCGTGACGAAGAGCTACGCATCTTGCGTCAGATCGAACGTCGCGAGATATCGATCGATGAAGGCCTGGCTCGCCTTGAAGAGCTGCGCCGGGCCCATGTTCAGGAAGGAGAGCAACATGTCTCAGGATGACGCTGCAGCCATCACCACACTCATCATCGAAGGCGGCTCAGGACCGGTCGATGTGCGCGCCGGATCTCTCTTGCACCTTCGCCCCGGACCGCACCAGCACATCGAGACGCGCACTGATGGTGACACCCTCATTTGCACCGGACAAGGGGCCGTGTTCGCCACCGTGCCACGCGAGATTTGCGTGGTGATCAAGGATCGCAACGCGCCGATCCGTGCCCAAGGGCTGGGCTTGCTCACTCTCCAGGAGGTGAACGGCGCCATACTCAGCGAAGACGGACGTGGCGATCTGATAATTGAGGGCGGCACCGGCCACGCCAACGTTCAGGAGCACCAGGGGACGCTCTTCATCAGCGAGCGTGAAGGAGAGCTTCGGGCGCGCGGTATCAAAGGTCCAGTGACAGTCCGCAGCCCCAACATTCGGCTTCGTCTCAGCGACGTACAGGGCACCGTCACTATTGCCGGCGCAGGAGGCGACACCGACATCAGCGACGTTGAGGGTGACGTAGTGCTTGAACAGCTTCATGGCTCTCTCCGTGTGCGCGACGCTCGCGGCGTGGTGCGCGGTGATGACGTGCTCGGCAATGCTGACCTACAGGGAATCCGCGGCAGTGCCACGCTCGGCAAGGTGCTTGGAAACCTTCGTGCCCATGAGTTGCAGGGGGACGTCACCGTCGACGAAGTAAGCGGCAACGCTCATCTTGAGGAGATTCGCGGCTCGATCGCCCTTCGTGGTGGCGTCAAAGGCAATCTCGACGTGCGGGAAGCGCACGGCGGTATCACGCTCGGTGGGGACGTACTCGGCAACGCCATCATCCAAGAGTCCGGGGAGGAAGCGATGCTACTCGGCGTCTGGGGTAACGTTGATGTGCGTGAGCTGAAGGCGCCAGTCACCTTCGCTGGCACCGTCAAAGGCAATGTTACCGCTCACGACATCGCTGAACTCTCCCTGACTCACGTCGAAGGCTCGGTCCGGGCCCGCTCCGGAAGTGGCGGCTTCAGTGCCGGCGTGGTCGATGGCACTGTACACATTGCCAGTTGGATGGGCAATGTGCGCTGCGACAGTGTCGCAGGCGAAGTCACATTGCGGCAGGTTGACGGGGCACTCCAGCTCATCAACGTGAATGGCGACCTGCGTCTGATCGACTGCCCGCAGACAGCGACCGCGAGCTGCTCCGGCAGCCTCTACTATGCAGGTACACCTCGCAGCGGCCAGAATATAGAGCTGACCAGCGACGGCAACGCGCTGCTCGCATGTGATCCAGACGCGAACCTGGCGCTGGAGCTCCACGCCAGTGGCCGCATGCAGATTCTGCTTCCTCTAGAAGATCAAAGCGGCGACGAGCACACGCTGACAGGCCGGCTCGGCGACGGGAGTGCCCATTTGAAGCTGACCAGTCACGGCAGTATCCTCGTGACGCGTCGCGACCAGGAAGAGGCTCAGCAAGACGACAGTGGGGAAGCACGCAGGCCATGGGAGGGCGGTGGACCATGGGGGAGGCGCTTCCCCTTCGATTGGGATCGGTCTCCATTTCCTGAAAGTGGCTGGTGGGGAGAGATCCTGCAAGGCGGTCCTCGGAGAAGCTACGAGCGCTGGGTCGAGCAGATGTCTCGCCGCGCTGCCAGAGAGGCCGAGAGAGCGGCTCGCGCTGCTGAGCGTCAGGCCCGCGAGGCGGAGCGCGAGGCTAGCCGCTGGGTGAACAAAGCCACAGGTGAAGCCAAGCGCTATGTTACCGATGCCGCGCACCGCACCCGCGTTGCCGACGAGATCAGCCGTGCCGGTGAGGAAATTAGCCGCAACGTGAGTGCAGCTATCCGCCAGACACTCAACAGTCTCCGTCCGGAGATCGAGGATTTGTTCGGCGAAGTGTTCAGCGGCCGCCGCCCCGGCAGCTCTGGAGAGCCGGGCCGGCCACCCTCGCCGTCTTCCCCGCCGCCAGCAGCACCCCGCCGCATCAACATTGACGTAGACACGGGTGGGGAGTGGGATCGAGAGCCGGGCGAGACCCAGCCGCATCCGGCGCCAGAAGGAGTGCGCGTGCCGCCACCCCCGCGCGCGGAGACGCCATCCAGTCACGAAACCCCTGGGGTAGCACGTCTTCGCATCCTGCAGGCCCTCCGCGAGGGCACTATCAGTGTCGAGGAGGCCGAGCGACTCCTCGACCGTCTCACCTGAGCGGTGACCAAGAGGCTGCGGTGTCTCAACACCGCAGCCTCCTCCGAGCACAACGAGACCAGCGAGTGGACAATGCTCCGCCGGCCTCATCTCACGCTACAGATCATTCTTCCAAATCTCCCGCAGCGCTACCGTGCGCCGTTCGATGCTGCTGCGCACCGCTGCCATGGCAACGGCCACCGTGTGGAGGTTGTCCCGTCCGGACGTCACGGGCTCTCGCCCTTGGGCTAGGCTGAGTAAGCGCTCGCCCATGCTCCCTCCGAACGCTTCGGGAAACCAAGTTCCTTGGAGTGCCCACACCCGCTTCTCCAGCGGATCAGCGTGGCTCGACGCGATAAGCTCGGTCTGGCTCACTGAAGCAGAGCCTTCTGTACCGTCTACAAACCAAGTGTGACTGTGCAAGGCACTCGTCTGGACGATATTGTTGAAGTGCAAGGTCGTTAGCAAGTGGTCAGCAGAATCGTATTCGAGGGTCATGCTGTAGACCATCGGGCTCACCGCGTGCTGATCAGGCACCATCACGGTGCTGCAGCGAACCTGCTCCGGAGTCCGTCCAGTAAAGAAGCGGCTCAGGTCGATGTAATGGATGCCGTGATCAACGATGTTGAAGTGCTCGAGGGTAGTGGGCCAGGATCCTGCAACATCCTGAAACTGCCGCAGCACGTGCGTGATGGCGAAGATGTGCCCAAGCACGCCACTGTCGATGACGAGCTTGAGTGCCTGGTGAGCGGGAGCCCAGCGCGCCTGCTGGTTCACCATGAGGCTGACCCCTGCACGGTCACAGATCTCCACCATCTCCTTCGCGTTATCGAACGCCAGCGCGAAGGGCTTCTGGGAGAGGATCGGCTTTCCAGCCGCAGCAATCCGCTCGATCAGCGGCCGCCGCTGCGCCGCGTGGACGGCGAGGTCAACCACGTCGACGTCGGGACGCTCCAGTAGGCGATCGAGATCAGTGGTCCAGAAGGGAATATCAAATGCTGCCGCTGCCTGTTCTGCATGTGCTGGGATCACATCGCAAGCGGCGCTAACCTGGTAGCCAAACTGGCGATACGCCGGGAGGTGCGCTGTGCGCATGATGCCGCCGCAACCAACGATGCCGATACGAAAACGGCGCCGGACCTCCTCGCTAGGTGGGCTCGGCCGGTAGTGCTGAGGGACGATACTCAATGTTGCAAGGGCACCTTCCATCGAATCCGTCCTCTCTATTTTCTATTATGCGCTCACGGGAGTGTAGAACAGCGGCGACTCTCCAGCACAGAGTCACGCCAACACGTCTACCGCTGGCTTCAAGCCTCGGGCATGCAACCCTTGCTGATCAAGCGCACCTAAGGCCGCGCCGAATCGCACCGGATTCGTGAACGCCTCCCGCCCATCCTCGCTCACGATCTCGAGTCGATATGAGCCCACTCCACGTCCTGGCGCTTCCAGCTCGTGGCGCCAGTGGCGGCGACCTTCAAGATCCCCCTCGCGCCAAGTGCAGCCACCGGCAACGATACGCCAGTGCGCCAGACCGGCGCTATCAGCAGCCTCGAGTTGTAGAAGCACCGTCGCGTTCTCGGCAAGTGGTGTCAGCGCGGCTGCGACTCCATCCGCCGCAAGAAACGCTGCTGGTCCATCGCTCACGAATCCCGCGCCGCCAAGCAATGCCTCATAGATAGCCACTGGTTCCGAGGCTACCCCTGTCACACCATTCCACACCAACCCGACATTCGCAGGCCGGTGTGCATCGGAGTTCCCTGTCGCCACGACCAGTTTCTGCGCCAGCAGCAGTTCATCCCATAACCCGCGTGCCATCTCATCTGTGCTATCACGGTAGTCGTACCAGTTGCCCGCCCCGTTGGCGATCTCTATGAGGAAGAGGCCATCCAGTTCTTTGACTGCGTTGATGCGTTCGCTTTCATAGCTCCGCCCCATCCACCCCGACGGATGCGCGACCAAAGGCACGCGCCCTCTGCTGCGGATGAGCGTCACTTCTCCTGCCAGCTGATGGACAGGCTGCAACACCTCGGGTGGCTGGTGCACGAGGACGTGGTGGTGCTGACCAGTCACCTCCTCACCAATGAGGATCTGAGAAAAACGGGAACAATCACTTGCGTGAGCCAGTGTATTGTGATCGGTAATAGCGAGAGCATCGAGACCCGCGCGCTGTCTCCAAGCGTCCATTTCAGCGACCGTGCCCGAACCGTCGCTATGGAGTGTATGGCTATGCAAGTCGATCCGCCGGATCGGCTGGGGCAGGAGTTCCTGGGTACGGCGCCAGCGCTCTCGCAGATTATCGACCTGCCGCCCCATCAGGTGCGCGTACGTGCCATCGACGAAGCGGCGCAAGCGCGTGACGGCGCCCTCCAGATTCGTAACCCGCCCACTAAGCGAAGGCTGGTCCTGTCTCATCGTGACGTGCCTCCCTGTGCAAGTCCTACGCGCCGAAACGCTCCCGCACCCAGTCTCTGCTCCGCTTCAGATTGTCCTTCGTCGACCGCGTCCATACCATCCCCGGCTCGTCCGCCAGCTCGACGTAGACCCAGCCATCGAAGCCAGCACTCTCCAAACGCCGGATAATGGGATCGTAGTCATAATCGCCCTCGCCGAGCGCCTGTACCCACTTCCCGCCCTTGGCATCCCGAACGTGAAGCTCCACCACCCGATCAGCGTAGCGATCGAGAATGCGTCGGGGATCGATGCCGCCCCGCCAAGCCCAATCGACATCGAGGCAGAGGCTGAGATTGGCGCGAGTCGTCCGGTCGAGATCGATCCACAACTCGCGCGCATCGTCCCGCAGCTCAGGCGCGTGAAAGTGCAGCGCCAAGTTGAGACCACGTCCCTGGAGCTGCGAGCCCAACTGATCCAGCCATCGCGCCTGCTCTGTCAGCTCGTCCTCCGTCTTCACCCGCTCTCGCTCTGGCAAGGGATTAACGACGAGCGTGCGGACACCGAGATACTTCGCCTCTGCCATCTGCTCGAGGAGTGTCCACACCGTCTCTGCTGGATTCCCTGCGTGCAGCTTGGCATTCGCGTATACCGAGGCCACTTGAAGATCATGTACGGAAAGGAGATCGCCGGTGCTCGCCACGGCTTGTGATGTACCCACGACATCGAGCGGCAGCTCCACCCCCGCATAACCCGCTTCGTGTACCTCAGCCAGAACTCGCCTGAGAGCCTCCGCAAATGGTCGCCCCAGCTCAGCAGCACTTCGCTGCTGATAGATGTACAGCTGTGCTCCTACCTGCATTCCTCGCTCCCGTCTCGCGGAGGATAGCACGACACTCCCACCTCACCTCCGCACTCTTTCCACGTGTGTCACGTCGCCCGGCAGTCTGTCTGCAAGCTCCGGGCCAACGCCCGGCAGCGCTGTTACTATAGTGCCAGCCAGGCGACGAGGCAGGGAGCAACGATGATGTCTACCGAGACCATGCAGTGTGTCGTATGCTACGGGCCGCGCGACTATCGCGTCGAGCGCCGCCCCATCCCTGCGCCTGGACCAGGCGAACTCCTTGTCAAAGTAGGGGCAGCCGGCATCTGTGCGAGCGACATGAAGTGCTTCACCGGGGGCCCGCTCTTTTGGGGAGAAGGCGGTAAGGGTGGCTACTGTGAAGCCCCGGTGATCCCGGGCCACGAATTCGCCGGCCGTGTTGTCGCCCTGGGGGAACGTGCCGCTGAGCTGCACGGTGTCAGCATCGGGGATCACGTCATCGCTGAACAGATCATCCCGTGCGGTCACTGCCGTTTCTGCCAGCAGGGCTACTACTGGATGTGCGAGCCCCACGTCATTTTCGGCTTCAAGCGACAGCGGGCCGAAGGGGGGTGGGCGGAGTACATCCGCTTTCCGGCTGACAGTCGTGTGCACGCAATTGATCCGCGGTTGAGTGCTGAACAAGCCGCCTACATCGAGCCACTGGCCTGCGCGGTCCACGCGGTAGAGCGCGGGCACATCCAGCCTGGGGACACCGTCGTGCTGGCAGGCACTGGCAATATTGGCCTGTGCATGCTCCAAGTCGCGCGTCTCTACAATCCGAAGATGCTCATCGCCGTTGATATCAAGAATTACCGGCTTGATCTTGCTCGGGAGCTCGGCGCGGATGTCGCGCTCAACCCCGCCGAGGTCGACGCTGTGGCCGGAGTAAAACGGCTCACCGGTGGCTATGGTGCGGACGTCTACATCGAATGCGCCGGTCATCCCGCAGCCGCCCAGCAGGGGCTCGACATGCTCCGCCGGCTCGGCACCTTCGTGGCTTTCAGCGTCCTCAATGAGCCGGTGACGATAAACTGGACGCTTGTGGGCGACCAGAAGGAGCTCACGATCCACGGGAGCCATCTTGGTCCGTACTGCTACCCCAAAGCTATCGAGTACATTGCGACCGGGAAGGTCAACGTCGACCGTCTCATCACTGCTTCGTACCCTCTCGGCGCCTTTGACGCCGCGATGGAGACAGCACGGGGAGGCTCCAATCTCAAGACCATCCTCATTCCTCCCGCCTAGGTGCTGCGCTCTGTGCCACCAAGTTACGCTCTGCTGCCCTTCGTTGCTGCTCTGGCTGCAGGCGGATTCAAGGCCGTTGCCGGTGGTAGAAGCTTCTTAGCATTTCCGGTCCTCCTCATATCTGGGTGCTCGCCATCTTGGTTGGTACGGTGTCGACGGTGTGCTGCACCGTGCACCCTGCAGGCTGCAGGGGCGCTATGATCACGCTGTCCACCGGCCAGCTGCTGTTGCTCGCACTCGCCGCCGCACTGGCCGGAGTTCTTAACTCCGTTGCTGGAGGCGGCAGCTTCATCACGTTTCCGGCGCTCATCTTCTCCGGCGTGGCCCCTGTCTCTGCAAATATCACGAGCACTGTAGCCCTCTGGCCGGGCTCAGTTGCTAGCGCCGGGGCATATCGCCGCGAGCTTGCCCAGCAGGATCGGAGCTTCGTTGTAGTCCTTGCGCTCGCCAGTCTTGTAGGCGGCTTCCTCGGCGCCGTGCTCTTGCTCAACACGCCTCAAGCCACCTTCAAGCTGCTCATTCCATTTCTCTTGCTCTTCGCCACGCTGTTGTTCACTTTCGGGCGGAGCATCACGCGGCGACTTCGTGCAGCCGGCCTCACTCCGACACAAGGCAGCCTGCTCTCACTCGCCATTGTGGCGGTACTGCAACTTATCATCGCGCTCTACGGCGGCTACTTCGGTGGCGGTATCGGCATACTTATGCTGGCCACATTAAGCTTCTTTGGTATGGACAACCTCCACGCGATGAATGCCATCAAGACAGTACTCGCGACCTTCATCAACGGGGTCGCAGTGGTCACGTTCATCCTCGCAGGCAATGTGCTCTGGACGGCAGCCATCGCGATGGTCGTGGGAGCCCTGGCCGGCGGCTATGGCGGAGCCGCGCTTGCCAGGAGGATCGATCCTCGCATCGTACGCTTCTTCGTGATCGCAGTAGGCACCGTGCTCACGGTGTACTTCTTGATTCACGGGTGATGTCGAGAGAAGATCGCCAGATTCGTGCTGCGTCACCACTCCACACTGCGGACCGAATCAAGAAGAGATATCCGGCAAGCTCCTCATCACCGCCAGGCGGGAATGACGACGCTGTGAAGCATGATGACGGAGAGGAGTGCCAGAAGCAAGGAAGCCACGGCAAGTACGAGCGTCGAAAAGCGCGGGCTGGCCAGCCGGGAGAGGCCAAGCATAAAGAATAAGCCAAAGCCACCGATTGCCGGAAACAGGTAGCGACCTTGCGCTTGAATGAACGTCAGGTTGTACTGCACTACCGAAGCAAGTACGAGCACCGGCCACGCGAGCACGAGCAACACCTCGCCCATACGGCGAGTAAGAGACCATTCGTTCGAGCCATCGCGTAGCACGCGCGTACACGCCACAAGCGTGCCGAAAAAGGCAAGCACGGTGAGGATCTCAAGCGGTGGATAGACTTGGGGCACAGGAATGCCCATCCAGCCGAACTGCGCCCAGAATGAGTGGAAAGTAATGGAACCAAAACGATGCGCTGCCGCGAGGGTGATCGGGCCGGTGAGCGGCTGCGAGACCACGATACGGTTGATGACGAGTGCTAGCGGATCATGCAGACCGTACACGATGAGGTTACGAAGCACCCACCAGCCCCACACGAGCAACATGACGGCATAGGCAGCGATGAGTGCGCCAAGTGGGTGCAGCTCCTGCCGGCTTGGTCCTACCTTTCCCCACCGCAACACGCCAGCGAGGAGCGCTAGCGGCAGGGCCACAAGCGTGGACACCTTTGTCAGGCCAGCCAGACCCATGATCAGACCAATAGTGATGGCGCCACCCCAGCCAACGCCGCGTTGTACCCAGCGTAGCAAGAGCACGACAGTCAGCGTGAGGAGGAGATCACTCAGGGTGTCATTGTCCACCGCGGCAGACATGTTGATGTGCATCGGTACAAAGGCGACAAAGGCAGCTGTAGCAAGCGCTAACCAGGGCTCACGCGGCGCCAGCATGCGCACAATGAGCCATGAGAGAAGAATGGTGCCAGCGCCGAAGAGTGTGGACAACAGGCGTACCACTTCGACGTGCCGCTTCAGTGGGAGACCTTCGGTGAGCTTGTAGAGCACCGCAGCCGTTGCGTAATAGAGCGGAGGTTGGTGCGACTCGTAACGGATCGCCGCGATGGATTGCCCCGGCGGAAAATGGGCGCTGACGAGATGGTTAAGAAGCTGAGCAGGGGCATCTCCCTTGCGCAGCACGGGCAAGGTGAAGGTATCGGCCACGTGCCGTACGTAATTCCAGTGGGCTGGTTCATCAGGGTTGTTGAATGGCGGTGTCGCGCGATCCCAGAGGGCCGCGAGGCTGAGGAAGACGGCGACGATCAGGCCAAGCACCAAGAGATGGAACACACCTACTGCTTCGACAGGCGTCACGTTCAATGAGCGCGGGGGTAAGGAGCCGTCCGCAGCATCGATGCTGTTCATCCCACATTCTCCATCCTGTCATAGCGCCCCAAGCGAGCATAGAGCAGAATACGGACAACGTCGACGACCATGCGCACAGTGTCCCGCACCGGTCGCACTTTGCTCGCTCGACCGTAGTACCACTTGACACCCACCTCCACGAAGGAAAGCTTCCAGCGACGGGCAAGGAAGAGGAGCTCAATGTCAAAACCCGTCACCATCCCACCACGTATCGGTTTGGCGTCCGCACCGTACAACAGCATCCGCTGGAAGAGGCGGTGCGCCACCTCAGTGCGGAATGCTTTGAAGCCACACTGGGAGTCTTGAACGCCAGGCAGGAGTGCAGTGCGGTAGAGTAAGTTGTAGATGCGACCCATCACGTGCCGGTATCCGGGCTCGTTGAATCGTTTTGCCCCGGGGCCCTCACGCGAGCCAATCACGACATCGGCGCCAGCGCTCAAGGGGGGAAGAAGTCGCTCGAGCTCCTCGATGGGCACAGAGAGATCAGCATCGGAAAAAACGACGAAGGGCAGCGTAGCGGCCAGAATACCGGTCCGCACGGTGTAGGCCTTGCCGCGATGATCGTTGGCGATCACTTGCACGCGCCGCTCCCGTTGCGACCACTCTTGCGCCAGTATCAGTGTGCTGTCTTCGCTACCATCGTCCACCACGATGACACTCCATGGATAGGTCCGCGTGTGTAAATAGGAGATCACACGCTCGAGTGTTCCGGGCAAGCGGGTTGCTTCGTTGTACGCTGGAATCACCACGCAAAGTCCGGGCACCTCCAAGTCAGGGTGTGGTGCAGCCTCGACAGTCTGGGGAGATGGAGCGGATTGCTGACCCGGCTGCTCATCCACGCTACTCACCGCTCGCTCTCTGTCACAGCCAAAAGCGCCAATCTCCCGCAAGCAGTTGATCGATCGCCGCATCCGTGACGCGCCGTCCCCGCTGAATAAGGCGGCGGCGCACCAGCGTATGGGGGAGCGTCAGCGCTGCTGTCCCTTGACCTCGCAGCCAGGCACGGGCAGCTTGCTCACGAACGTGCGGAAGTGTCTTGAGCGCCAGCCACAGCTCTTTGACCACGTGCAGCAGCAGATACCGTCGAAAGAGTGCTGGTGGCATGTTCTTGAAGAAGACGATGATGAAATTACGACCGCAGCAGTATGAAGCATAAGGACCACCGCCGGTCGCACTCCCGTGATGGAAGACGGTGGCTCGGGGAACGTAGCGGCAGTGCCAGCCGCGCAGATGTGCCCGGAAGGCCCAATCGATGTCTTCACAGTACGACTCTAACTCCTCGTCAAAGAGTCCAACATCGGCAAGGGCTTCACGGCGGTAGAGCGCTGCTGCACCCATCGCACTGAATACCTCGCACCGGTCATCGTACTGTCCGCGATCCAGCTCCCAGACGCCACGATTGCCAGGCTGACCATCGCGCCGGTAGAAATCACCTGTCGAGTTAATAGTCTGCCGGTCCTTGAGAAAGAGCACCTTGCTGGCATACGAGCCGGCGTGAGGATCCTCCGACAGCGCGCGCTCGAGCTCAAGCAGCCAGTCGGGTGCGGGCTCCGTATCATTGTTGAGGAGTGCAATAGCATCGCCGCTGCTGTGCTCGACGCAGGCATTGAATGCTGCGGTGATGCCGGGCCGCCTGCCCAGCTGTACCAGGCGTACCCCCGGATAGTCTCGCTGCACGAGCTCGACCGACCCATCGGTAGAAGCACTATCCACCACCAGCACCTCGTCAGCCAATCGTGTCTGAGCTGCTAGCGCGGCGAGGCAAGGACCGAGATAGCGCCGACCGTTCCAGTTCGGAATGGTCACACTGATCCGCACGCTCTGCGCTCCCCTGCCCTTGCTTCCTATTCTTCATCTGTCCCTGCGGGCGCAATCTATCATGTTCAGAGTGCCTCGAAAGGACCTTCCCGTGCAACGCTCGTGGCGAATCTTCTTGACAACACTCGGAATTGGCCTACTCTGTCTGTGCACCTACAGTCTTGGCGTCTGGTCGGCGCCTCTCGTACGCTCGCTCCTGGGTATCGAGACGGTCACCGCTGGTGGCGGGCAGATCACCGTCTTCAATGAAGCGTGGAGCCTCGTCATGCAGCACTACGTCGATCGCTCGAAAATCAATCCCAACGCCATGGAGTACGGAGCTATCCGCGGCATGCTCACCACCTTGGACGATCCGGATCACACCCGTTTCCTCACAGCGAAAGAATACGGGCAGCAGGAGCACGAGCTCCAAGGCCGCGTGAGCGGCCTTGGTGTTGTCATCATCAGCAGAAGCGGCCAGGCTGTGATCGACCAGGTCTATCCCCACAGCCCAGCTGCTGCCGCTGGCCTCCAACTGGGTGATCGCATTGTCGCGGTAGGTGGCGTGTCCACATCTGGTCTCGACCCGTCGAAGGTGGCCGAGATGATTCGCGGTCCGATTGGCACAGCGGTGGCGCTGACCATTGCGCCCGCAAACGGTGCGCCTGTACGAACACTCTCGGTGACACGCCAGATCATCCACGCCGCTTCGGTGCGCTGGGAGCTGCTGCCAGGAACCACAATTGCTGACTTCGCTGTTCATAATTTCAGCATGGGCACCACCGCCGAGTTGCGCACTGCCGTCCAGCAGGCCACCGCTGCGGGTGGCAAGGAATTCATCATCGATCTTCGTAATGATCCTGGTGGCTTGCTCGATGAGGCCGTCTCCGCAGCGAGCGCGTTTCTGCCGTCGGGCACCGTGCTGGTTGAGCGCGATGCCCAGGGACGGGAGCAGCGCATCACTGTGCAAGGGAAGCCGGTAGACATAGCTACGCCAATCGTGTTGCTGGTCAACCGGGGTACCGCCAGCGCGGCCGAGATCTTCGCCGCCGCCTTGCGCGACAATCATCGCGCCGAGCTTGTCGGAACCCAGACCCTTGGTACGGGAACAGTGCTGTCGACCTATCGGCTCGCAGACGGCTCTGCACTCTTCCTGGGAACCCAGGAATGGCTCACGCCAGATGGCACATCCCTTTGGCGCCATGGGCTTACGCCAGATGTTGTGGCCACCCTTCCGCCGAACATCCAGCCGGTCTTTCCAGGCACGCTGGAGTTTCCGCGCGCGCAGCAACAGATGCAGACCTTGCCCGACGTCGTGCTGGAACGCGGCATTAGCCTGTTGAAGAACGCTGCCGAGAGCGGGCAAAGATGACCGCAGCGCAACAGCCCTCCTGACGAGATCACCAGACGAGCTGGTACAGCGCGCTGAACTTCTGCCTCAGATAGCTGAGGAAATGGGCCGGGTTGAGATCCTCACCAGTGACCCGCCGTAGAAGCTCTTGAGCGACGAATGTGCCGCCATGGCGGTGAATATTCTCCCGGAGCCATTCACGGATGAACAGCACGTCACCGCGGGCAATCCGATCCTCGAAATCAGGAAATACTCGCTTGAGCGCCATCCATAGCTGCGTACTATAGAGCGTGCCGAGCGTGTAGGTCGGAAAGTAGCCAAAGGATCCATAGGACCAGTGCACATCCTGGAGCACACCGTCAGCATCCCGTTCAGGCACGATGCCGAGCAACTCATCCATCTTGGCGTTCCAGGCCTCAGGCAGCGCGTCCACCTCCAGGCTCCCCTCGAGAAGGGCCACCTCAAGCTCGAAGCGAAGAATGATGTGCAGGTTGTAGGTTACCTCATCTGCTTCGACACGGATAAAGCTCGGCCGCACGTGATTGATCGCGAGCACGAAGTCTTCTTCCGGAATCCTGCTGAGCCGCTCCGGAAACCGAGCGCTGAGGCGAGGATACCAATATCGCCAGAAGGCGGAGCTGCGACCAATGACGTTTTCCCAGAGTCTCGACTGTGACTCATGCATCCCGAGTGACGGACTGTTCGCCAGTGGGGTTCGCGTCAACTCAGGCGCGAACCCTTGCTCATAGAGCGCGTGGCCACCTTCGTGGATCGTTCCGAATAGGGCGACGGGCAGCTCATTCTCATATACTCGCGTCGTTATACGGACGTCACCAGGGGAAAAGCCTGTGGTGAACGGGTGCGCGGACGTATCCTGACGCCCGGCTTCAAAGTCAAACCCCATCGCGCTGAGGACCTCGAGGCCAAAAGTCCATTGGTTGTCGCTCGGAAAGTGCTGGGTCAAGATCTCTCGCCGTGGCTGGCGTGGGCTCGCCTGGATAGCTCGAAGCAGCTCGATGATGGGTCCGCGAATCTCCCGGAATACTGCGGCTGTTGCCGTTGTTGTCTGTCCTGGCTCAAACTCATCGAGCAGTGCGTCGTAGGGATGCTCACGATAGCCCACGTACCGCGCCTCCCGGCGCTTCAGATCGACAAGGCGGGCAAGATCATCGCGGAAGATTGTGAAGCGAGATTCTGCGCGAGCCCGCTGCCAGCACTCAAATGCTCGCGAGCTCGCCTCGGCGAGTTCTTTCACAAAGGGTACCGGCAGCTTGCTACCGCGCTCTACTATCCGTCGAGTCTCTCGCAACAGCGCCTGCCCCGCCTCTCCACGGAAAGGAGCCGGACCATCGCCTGCTGTTCCGGCTCTTTCGAGCGCGTCACGCAAGGCAGTGCTTGTGAGCCGCTCGTGGTGGATGCCTTGAAGGGTCGCCAGTTGATGAGCGCGTGCCTCTGCGCCCTTTGGTGGCATCTTCGTCTGCTGGTCCCAGTCTAGGATGGCGGTCGCAGCCCCGAGATCAGCGAGCTCGTGCAACTGATCGAGCAACTCATTCCATCCTGCCACTCTGGTCGTACCTCATCACTAGCAATCTGCTTATTCATCTTCGACAAGGCTACCATCATCAATTATCGTCACGTTTATCCTTACACTGGTCACAGAGTGAGTTGCAAAAAGGCGGTAGCGCCAGATGACGAGGCGCTACACGAGGCCACGGCGAATTCAGAAAGGGAATGCAACGCAGGATGAAAACACTGATTCTCGGTGCAGGCTACGCTACGCGCCTCGGCGATCTCACAAAGGATCGACCCAAACCCTTACTGCACATCGCCGGACGCCCTATCGTGGACTACATTCTTGACCAGGTGGAACGCCAACCCGAGATGACCGAAGTGGCGTGGATGATCTGGCGTGTCAC
>JAMCTA010000040.1 GCA_023381895.1 Chloroflexota bacterium | reverse complement strand
CGCAAGAAGCCCGCCAATCACGGGAAGCGCCCTCTCTGCGGACGCTAGGTTAGGTCGTGCGGGCCAGCACTCGCCGTCTTCTCTTCACAAAGCGGAGACGGCGCCACAGCATCTTACTCCGGAGCTCCTCGGCAGCGCGCCAACGGACTACTCTGGTCACGGTTCTGCTCGTGCTCTTGATCGGGTTTGGAGTGCTGGCCACTGCTGCAGCCGTCACGCTCATCGGGTCGGGCGTAGGAGCAGCCTTCGCCTACCGCCAGGTCACCAAGGGCCTACCCTCTGTCGCGCAGATCGGGAATGAGCACCTCGCCGAGTCCTCGATCATTTACGACCGCCACGGCACCGAGCTGTTTCGTATCGTCGATCCCGAGCTTGGCGTACGCACGAGCGTGCCGCTCAGTGAGGTCTCTCCGTACCTCATATGGGCTACCGTCTCTACTGAGAACCCCACCTTCTTCACAGATCCAGGAGTTGACATCGCCTCGATTGCCCGCGCCACGTTTCAGGATCTGTCCTCTGGCCGGACTCTTTCTGGTGCCAGCACCATTACACAGCAGCTCGTCAAGAACACCGTGCTGGGAAACCAGATCTCGATCACACGCAAGATAAAGGAAGCAATCTTGGCCTATAGGCTCACGAAAGAGCTGCCAAAGAGCCGTATCCTCGAGCTGTACCTCAACTCAATCTTCTACGGGAATAACAGGTATGGCGTCGAGGCCGCTTCCGAAGAATACTTCAACAAGCCGGCCAAAGACCTCAACCTGGCGCAGGCTGCTCTCCTAGCCGGTTTGCCACAGTCACCATCCTACTACGACCCGTTCACCAACTTCCCGGCAGCCAAGAGGCGCCAAAAGGAAGTGCTGCAAGCAATGGTGCGTCAGCAGCTCATTACGCAGCAACAAGCGGATCAGGCTTTTGCCGAAAACGTGCATCTCGTGAACCCAAGCGAGCACAAGACGCGTCTCCTGGCTCCCCACTTCGTATTCTATGTGATCAATCAACTCGTGCAGCAGTTCGGCTATGACGAAGTCTATCGCGGTGGCCTACGAGTCACTACGACACTCGATTACCCTCTGAATCAAGCTGCGCAGCAAATCGTGCACGATCAAATTGCCAAGATCCAGGCAGTCCACCACGCGACTGACGGTGCGCTCGTTGCGATCGATCCCCGTAACGGCCAGATCCTCGCGATGATCGGGAGCGCTGACTACCAAAACCAGCAGATTCACGGCGAGGTGAACGTGGCGCTCGCTCCGCGCCAGCCGGGAAGCGCTGTGAAAGGCTTCACCTACGCCGCAGCCTTCGAGAGGGGCTATTCGCCGTCATCGGTTATCGTCGATGCCAAGACAGACTTCCCCACATCTCCTGCCATGATCAACGGCACCTACCGTCCACCAGCCAACAGCAAGATCCCCGTGGGCTATGCACCTTGTAACTACGACAACCAAGTGGCCGGCTGTCCCCCCCAGTATTTCCATGGCCCCGTGACGATGCGTGAGGCGCTGGGGAATTCCCTCAACGTGCCCGCCGTGAAGACTCTGCAATATGCCGGCATCGGCAACATGATTGCCCTTGCTCGTCGTATGGGTATCACCACCTGGAACAAGCCTGTACAAGACTATGGCTTATCCATCACGCTCGGCGGCAGCGAGGTGACACTACTCGACCTTACCTCGGCCTACGGAGTGTTCGCAGATGGTGGAATCCGTCATCCTCCTGTACCCTGGTTGGATATCCACGACATCTACGGCCACGTCTTCTATCACGACGCCCCGTTGCATCCTAACCCCGGCAGGCGGGTGCTGAGCCCTCAGGTCGCCTACCTCATCACCAGCGTGTTAAGTGACGACAATGCCCGCGCGCTCGAGTTCGGGACGCATAGCGGCCTCGTTCTTTCACGTGAAGCCGCCGCCAAGACAGGGACGACGGATTCTTTCCGCGACAACTGGACAGTGGGCTACACTCCAAACCTGGTCACTGGCGTGTGGGTCGGGAACGCCGATAATACACCGATGCAGAATGTCATCGGCATCACGGGCGCCGGGCCGATCTGGCACGACTTCATGGAGACTGCCCTACGCACGCTTCCGGTGGAGAACTTCCACCCGCCGCCGGGCATGGTTCAGGAGCGTGTGTCGGACCTGACTGGCCTCTTGCCGAATTCCAGTGGCTCACAACGCATTGTCTATACTCTGGAACCAGGCACACACTTCTACTTCTCGAACTACGTCAACATTGGCGAGCCGAGCCACGTCGACTGGTTCATCCAGGGCACTGAGCCTCGCACCCATACCTACCGGCTAGGCACTTATGAAGCCCTCTGGTCGACTGGACAGGAAGCCATCAACTGCCCTCCTTATATGGTGGATGTTCGCGTGTACGGACCAGTGCCACCACCGCCTGGGCTCTACAACTGTGCGACCGGTCAAGTGATTCCCACCGGTGGATTCCAGTACACCCCAGGGTGGGATAACCCCATCATTGCACTGCCGACGGCGACGCCTAAGCCCACTCCGAAACCAGCGGTCACTCCTAAGACCAAGCCCAAGCCCAGCCCCACTCCCACGGCGAAGAAACCGTAGCCTTCGACGGCTGGTAGTCACCGCGGAAGGGCTGTCGCGACAGTTGCTCGCTTGCTGTAGTGGTGGCTTGGTCCCGCCGCCACAGGCTGTGCTACTGTAGCCGCAAGACAGCTGACGTCGACTGACGAAAGGACCTTCAGGTGCGTACGAACCGTGTGAAGCAGCTCTTGAGCTCAGGACAACCGGCCGTAGGGACATGGTTATCCATCCCGTCGGCATATTCCGCAGAGTTCATGGCGCGCCTAGGATGGGACTGGCTGGTTATCGACACCGAGCACAATCCCATCAACATCGAGACAGCGGCTCAGATGTTCATGGCCATCACAGCGACCGATTGCGCACCAATGGTCCGTATTCCGTGGAATACCGGGGAGAACATCAAGCGTGTGCTCGACGCGGGGGCCTGGGGAATCGTCGTGCCTATGGTCAACAGCAGAACAGAAGCGGAAGAGGCAGTCGCTGCTGCCAAGTATCCGCCGCACGGAACGCGCAGCGTCGGTGGCGGCCGCC
>JAMCTA010000006.1:13726-15621 GCA_023381895.1 Chloroflexota bacterium | reverse complement strand
GCCCAGCCTGGCTCTTCTCCCGGACTTGGGTGATCCCCGCCTTCGTCCTGATGGATCTGTGGTCCTCGGGGGGCGGGATGCTCATCTGGCTGGCCGCCTTGGGGGACGTTCCCCGAGCGCTCTACGAGGCCGCCGCGCTGGACGGCGCGGGGCCGGTAAAGCGATTCATCCGTGTCACCCTACCGATGATCTCACCAGTGATCTTCTTCAACCTGGTTATGGCGACTATCCACTCCTTCGAGATCTTTAGTACCGCGTACGTCATGACGCAGGGAGGTCCTGGCAATGCCAGTCTGTTCTACGTTCTCTACCTGTTCGACAAGGCGTTCGTAGACTTCCGTTTCGGGTATGCGTCAGCCCTGGCGTGGGTGTTGTTCGTGATCGTGATGGGATTGACCGTGCTGGTGTTCAAGAGTTCGGCGTTGTGGGTCTACTACGAAGGGGAGCTCGTCTCGAAGCGAGGACCGGCCACATGAAAGTGACGGCAGGTGCAACGGTTGCGGCCTCCTCCAGCCGGACGCGACCGTTGGGTCTCCGGCGGTGGGTGAAGGCGGCCTGGCTCCTGGTCCTGTATGCTGCGCTCTTCGGCGGCGCCGTTCTGATCCTCTGGCCGGTGCTGTGGACTGCGTCCATGGCGCTCAAGTCCCCCGCCCAACTGAACGAGTGGCCGCCGCGCCTTGTCTCCTGGCCCCTCCACCCCGAGAACTTCTGGATTGCCTGGCAGGCAGCGCCATTCACCCGCTATTTCCTCAACTCTCTCCTCGTCACGTGCCTCGCCGTGTTTGGGACGACCGTCTCCTCTTTCGTGGTCGCCTACGGCTTCGCGCGTTTCAACGGCTACGGCCGGAATGTCCTGTTCCTTCTAGTGCTATCGACGATGATGATCCCGCCCCAGGTGACGATGATCCCGACGTTCATCCTGTTTCGGTATCTGCATTGGATCAACACGTTCTACCCGCTCGTTGTGCCGGGGTTCTTCGCCACCAGCGGCTTCAACGTCTTTCTGCTCCGGCAGTTTATTATGGGGTTGTCGCGAGAACTCGATGAGGCGGCCAGCATCGATGGGGCCAGCGCTGGACAGATTCTGACCGCGATCATCGTGCCGTTGTGCAGACCGGCCTTGACAACGATAGCGCTGTTGTCATTCATATGGAACTGGACAAACTTCATGGCCCCCTTAATTTATCTGAACTCGCCCCGGCTGTGGACGCTACCGCTCGGGTTGATGTTCTTCGACCGGCAGTTCGTCCCGGCGCCCAATCTGATGATCGCGGTGTCGCTCCTGATCACAGCGCCACTGGTCATCCTGTTCTTCCTGGGGCAGCGGGCGTTCGTGCGAGGGATCCACTTGACCGGCCTGACATAATATATATGCGGAGCGCTCCCTGTGTTATGGTATGGC
This sequence comes from Chloroflexota bacterium, assembly GCA_023381895.1. Next base: position 14,219 of record JAMCTA010000006.1, on the reverse strand, counting down.
ATCAACGACGTCTGACAGCTCGTCACCGCAGGGCTGGACCACTCCGTCCGCAGCCGCACGCTCCAAGCCCCCACTGCCTCTACCTGGCAGCATCATTTAGGAGCACTCTCGCAGTGGTCAGGCGAGCAGTGCGGCGCGCTCGCGGGTGATCTGCCATAGGAGCGGCTGGTCGTGCAGGTACCGGCGCAGCTCTTCGACGGCCACCCGCCCCATGCGCCGGCACTCGGCGTCACGTGAGCCGGCAATGTGCGGCGTGAGCACCACATTCTCCAGCGTGTAGAGTGGTGAGCCGGGTGGAGGTGGCTCAGGATAGGTCACGTCGAGCACCGCCCAGAGGTCGGGGCGGCGGGTCAGCACGTCGATCAGCTCATCCTGACGGTAACGAACCCACGCACCGAGCCGGCTCCGTAGAACACCGCCCGCAGGCGTGGCGCCTGCTGAAGGAAAGCAGCATCCATCACCGGTGTTCCCCAGCCAGCGAGCACGATTTCCA
>JAMCTA010000006.1:0-13716 GCA_023381895.1 Chloroflexota bacterium | reverse complement strand
CTCCAGCGTGTAGAGTGGTGAGCCGGGTGGAGGTGGCTCAGGATAGGTCACGTCGAGCACCGCCCAGAGGTCGGGGCGGCGGGTCAGCACGTCGATCAGTTCATCCTGACGGACGATGGCGCCGCGAGCGGTGTTGATGAATGTTGCCCCCGGCTTCAGGCGATCGAGAAGTGCGCCCGTAATCATTCCCTCAGTCTCTGGCAGCCAGGGGGTGTGGAGACTGACCACGTCTGCCTGATCGAAGAGAGCCTCTAGAGAGGTGGACTCGACGTTGAGGGCACTGGCTGTTCTAGGCTGGACGGAGGGATCGTACGCAATGACGCGCAGATCGAACGGGCGGAGGCGCTCGGCAACGAGCCGGCCAACCATGCCGAGCGAGATGAGCCCCACCGTGCTGCCATAGGCGCCGGGGACGGGTGGACGCGGTGGATATGCCCCCAGCCGTTTGATCTGAGCAGCGACGCGCCAGCCGTGCTTGAGCGAGAAGAGGATCGCGGCGAGGGTGTATTCGGAAACGGGAACGGCGTTGGCGGCGAAGGAGCTGGTCACTACGACGCCGCGCTCCCAGAGCGTATCGGTAACGAACCCACGCACCGAGCCGGCTCCGTAGAACACCGCCCGCAGGCGTGGCGCCTGCTGAAGGAAAGCAGCATCCATCACCGGTGTTCCCCAGCCAGCGAGCACGATTTCCACCTCAGACAGCACGGAGAGATCAGCAGTGATCGAGGCGCGGTTCTGCGGTGGAGCTATGACGTCCACCATCGCTGCGATGTCCCGGCGCTCGTCGGGACCGTAGATCCACTCGTAGGCATCGGAGTTGAGAATGTAGAGTGCCTTTGGCTTCACTGCGCACCTCTCTCCGTCTCGCTCATACGCACTACGCGCGGCGAGTCTAGCACTCGAAGAGGTAGCGCGAAGACTGCATAGAGTCTGCTATTGTCTCACCCAGTGTAGGCGTTGCTCATATTAGTACGGCAACGAGACATGGCGTGCTAGCATAGGCAGCGACTGGCAGCGGGAGGAGGCGTGCGGCGATGACAGCAGAGGCATGGGGCATTCGTGACCTGCTTGCGGAGTCGTCCACCCCGCAGGTGCTGACGACGGGCGAGGTGGACGCGCTGGCGGAGGAGTTGGCGGCCTACCACGCCCACTTCGCGCCGTGCTTCACGCGCAGCGAGCAGCGCGACTGGGCCGCCGTGTACCTGCGCGGTCTGCTGCTCGCCGAAGTGCCGCGCATGAATACGGAGGCCATGGCGCTGCTCCTGCTGGGTGCTGGCGACGGGGCCGAGGCGCGCGTACGCGCGCTGCAGCAGTTCAAGGCGAAGGTCGATCAGGCTGCACCGTCCGATCTCACTCTTCGGGATAAGGACCGCTACTTGTGGGGCAAGTCGTTCCACCAGCAACTGAAGGAAGATATCCACCGCGCTTTTTCCGCTGGCGCCGACCAGCGCTCCGACGAAGACTTGAGCGAGACACTGGCCAGGCCTTAGTCTGGTGCCGCTGCTCGGCTCACTGCGCGGTGGCCTCCACGGTGTACTGCACGCCCGGCAGGTCTGCGCTCACCTGCACGCGCAGCGTCTGGCCGGTCTGGAGGCGCAGCGCGTAGGCGTCGATCGGCTTGGTGAGGGAGTCCACGAGGGAGAACACCGGCTGGCCGAGAGCGAACGAGTAGCTGCTCTCGATCTTCGTCGTACACGTCGCCATGCGTCCCGAACACAGCATGCTGGCCCGCATCCAGTGGCTGTCCATCGTCCGACCGGATGGTCAGGTCTACAATGATCCTCGTCCCGGGAGGCGAGCCTCGCCTAACGTCATCCTCGGTGAAGCCGTAACCCCGGCGACCAGCACCCAGCACACTCTCGATGGCTTCGAGCAGCGAAGTTTTACCGACGTTGTTGGCACCCAAGATGACCGTCCTCGGTCGGAGATTGAGTGAACAGTCGTCGAATGTCCGATAGTTCCGCAGCCGAATGCCCGAAATTCTCAGCATCAACCCTCAGGCTGCTCCCAAATTAGTGTGTCGATCAACTATGTCGTTCGCCATAACGCCTGGACCGTAGTCGCCGCGAAACCTAGGCCACCGAGCAGCCATATTATAGCGGGCAGTCCGCCGCCTTGCCTGCCGCAGGCTACCAGCAGCGGTTGTCTCGCGACGCTCGGTGCCGCCTGGGATCGTCGGCAGTGACATGTTGATCGATCAGTCGGAAGCGACTTGGGTTGAGTTGCCGCGGCCGCAACAATTGATGCCATCCAATCGCTAGTCGCTCACCTCAGGAGTCGTCGAACGAATCCATTGTCAACGTGCGATAGCGGCGCCTCTCCACGCGCCAGTTCAATAGTTTCCAGCTCACATGAAGAAGCGAAACTCGTACGGTCGGGGTCCAACTTGGGGCATTCGCTTGATCGTGCGCGCGAGCACCTGCGCATACTCCATCGTCACTGGGAGACGATCGTAGAGTCCATCATTATTCCAGTTCATCTTAGTAAGCCCCAGCATCCAGCGACAACTATCGTTCCATCCCCCGTGGCCGGCGTAACGGGAAAGCAGGAGTGGAGCCGGTATCGCCTTGCCCTCCTTATAGAAATTCTTACCGGCCGCCGCTGCCGGGACGTTCCCCTGAGTCCAGAGAAGAACATCCCGATTGCCGAGTGGTAGGTAGCTTCCACGAAGGATTGGATAGGGCGCTGGGTTACCACGGGGACCGCTGCGATCGACCGGCTGATCAATGCCGACGCCTCTCCAGATGACATCCTGCTGCACATGCACGAGATCCAAGCCTTCTGCAGAGCGCCAGGCGTCAAAGCAGCCATCGATTTCATCAGGCTTAAACTCAGTCGATTTGTGGATGATCACACGTTTGGGCGCACGGCCGGCGTGGCGACGCTGATACAGCGAAAGACTGCGCACCATCACCCGTCGCATCTCCGAGCGACTGAGAAAGGGATTGTCCCGTTCGATGTGAACCTCATCCGTTTCGTAGGCAATGAATTCCAAGCCCGCGCCGTCAGCGTCGAAGACCTGACTACAGCAGGTGACGTAGCGCCCTCGGTCAGTATTTATCGGACGGACCGCATAGCTTAGCCCGACGTAGGCCATGTCCGGATCAGCATGGGCAAGTTTCCACGGTACGCCTCCAGCCTTGCAGTAGAGTGCGATGGCCAACCGCCACATGACGCTACAGCGGCAAGGATACGCGAGGGCCTTGTCTTCGCGAACGATCTGGGTGGGAATTCCTCGGGAAGCCGTGACGGCTTTTAGGTAATCGTGCAGATCAAAGTCTTCCTCTGCCGGTCCGTAGAAGCAGTCTTGCCACCGGTCAGGGAGGTAGATGAGCAGCACATCAAAATCGGAGCGCAGTGCCTGCAAGGTTGAGAGCGCCCGAGTAATCCTCTCTGCAAGAAGTACGTGCGGGTGCAGCGATCCTCCAATCTCGTCATCCAGGGTAGGCGGCAATTCGACGCGAGCTTGTGGCACTCCGACCGCGCGGAGGCCCATTATCCGTGAGAAACCGAGAAATTCGGGAAGATAATCCATCCGCTCGCGTGGATGGTGTCTCTGTTCCAGTTCGTCTAGGAGGGCGTTCATCCGACGTGCCTCACCGTGCGGGACGATCATCCCAACTCGGATCGGATCGAGCACAGTGTTAACCAGGGAGCGACTGTATGGACCAAACTCGACGAGTCCTCGGAGCGGATGAATGCTCCTATCCTCGACCCGTTCCGGATGGAAGGCGAGTTCGGGTTCGCTCAGCCATTCGTGGCCAGGTAATTCGGATGCCTCGGCGATCATAGTGGCCGTCCCCTTCGGCTGAAGGCGGTGATCTTGGAGATAGTGAAGGAGGCATCGACACCATCGCTGACGCCGAAGGCGCGAACCGTACGCTCCTGCGCATCGGGGACGATTATCTCGGCCCAGGCTTCCAGCAACTGGTTCCACACTCGGTTATAGCGCGTTGCCAGCCGCTCGCGAACGAACTCCTTCGTGACGAGCGCATAGCTGTCGTCATCCGCATGCTCAACCCAAACGGTCGGCTCAAAGAGCAGAAATATGCGATCCAGCCGGTATTCCAGGCGAAGGCGAGCCGCTTCGGACCAGCCTAGACCCGAGCCGGGAACTGTTCCGGTCATACCACCGATCACTTGCCGCAGGCTCCTCAGCCCCGCATGTTCCGCTCGCGCCGCATCGACGATCAGCAACAACGACGAGCGACGCCGGTCCACACGTATCGGGTACTCTCGCGCCAGCGCCCGGGCGAGGGCATCATAGAGGAGGCCCAGTTCGGCGGAGTCATAGCGCAACCGGCGTGACTCGATCGCATGTAGGTCAAACTCGGTAATTCCCCGCGATTCGAACGCCTTACGCACCTCACTGTCGCTCCCAAAGGCCAGCACCCCAACGCTCCGCCGCGCAGCGACGACGTCCGCTCCGGTTGCTTCGATGGCCGCTTGGACCTCGGCAGCGCCCCCTATGGAGCACACGATTCGCCGACATGTCATGGGTGCGACGAGAATAGGCAGCGCGTTGAGGCGGATGACCGGCCACGATCTTCCTGGCTGCGGGACAGGTGCAGAGGAAAGCCGACGCGGGCGATGGTTCAGGTGTTCGGTAATATCCGCCGGGAGATCCGGCTGCAACAGCAGGAGGTCCGCCATGAGTTCGTCGAACGTCTCGACGGGAATAAGGTCAGCCTGGATGCCTTTCGCTGCGGCGCTCGCGATCAAGGCCGTGACCGATAGGAGACACGGGCTTTGAGCACGATAGAACCAGAACAGGCCGGATGGATAGCCGTGGCCACCATCGATTGCCTCGTGCAGGGCTTCCATAACCGAACGGTCACGACCGCTATAGCCAACGACTGCGAGACCGAAGCGCTTGCAGCCTTCGACGAATGCGCGTCGAAGCTCCACGTCCTGAGCGCGGAGCTCATCGGTCGTATTCTTAAGACGGCGCGACTGGAAGTCTCCATGGAGCTTGACGAGCAACGGCCAGCGTCCTTCATTCATGGCCTGGAGCGCTACCGCCGCGGTATCCAGTGTCGCCGTCACCAACTTGCCACTCCCGCCGAGTAAGAGAATCGCGGCGTCCTCCACCACTCGGTCGAAGTTTGTGGTCCAGATGACGTGCATCCGATCCAGCTTGAGGAGGGCGGACAGGGCGAGGTGACCATAGGAGGGAGCGGCGTTGGAAACGAACTGATCGATGTAGCGCCGACGGTCACTCTCTGCCGGATAGGCGGCCTCGAAATAGCTGGCATATTCGTCGTCAGCATCCTGAGCCGGGAATGTTCCCAGGCTGTCGAAATAGCGCTGAAGCCGAGCGCGAAGTGAAGGATTCCCCAGATCCTCGCAGGTTCGAATCGACACCTTCTGCGCGGCGCAGTACAGCGTTCGCTTGAAGTCCCAGATTAGATCGTAGGCGGTGGGGATGTTCGCGGCCGCCGATGCCCCCGCACCAAGCAGCCACATGATGTTCGGTGCCCGTACCTGATAGAAGCGCAGAAAGTCAGCGACCTCCACGTCGCCCCCCAGATAGCGAGTCCCGTAGGGCCACGTAGACATGGTTGACGAAGGCTTCCCCCATCCCCAGGCGCAGCCCCCCAGCGCAAAGGGGTATCCCCGCCGCTCGGCACAGCGAGCGCCGTTTCGCCTGGTCGTTGAACGCCCGGGAGGGGCCCCGTCCGGAGGAGTGGCACCACGTCACCCGCAGGGTAGCACACACCATATGCAACCTGATTCTCAGGCGCCCGCGCGTCACTACGTCTACAGCTCGCATGTGTCCACCTCGAGCACGCCAACCTTGACCGATACCTTGCCGACATGTTGGCCGCCTCCGCCTCGCCAGCGCTCGAGGAGCGGATGAAGGGACCCGGCCGGCCCCTCAGATCAGCACGAATACCACATGTTCGAACGGGTGCCCAAGGCAGCGGCGTTACGGTCGATGCCTGGTAGTCGGAGCCTCGACGCTCTGGCTATGGACACTGCTGACTGGTGGCTCTGGAGGCACTCGATTGCCCGCGATTTGAGTGCAAGGCTCGAATGCGTCGCAACAGGGAGCGCGCAAGAGGAAGAACTTCCAGCGGATCTCCCAATCGAGCGCCGCCCAAGCGTTGCAAGGTTCGATCGAGGACGCGCTGTTGCTGGTGAGCTGGTGTCCGTACCCACCTCGCTACGGCACTCAGTCATACGTCACCGCGAAGATCGTGTCGGCCAGCCACTTGCGGAAGGAGGGGTTGTCGCTGAACTGCTTGAACAGCTCGGTGTGGTCGGCCAGCAACTCCGTCACGACCCGTCCGAGCGCCTTGTCGTGCTCGATGCGGGCATTCTGCTTGTCCGAGTGCTTGCGGGCGTTCTGATAGGCCCGATCAGCCGCCACTTTGGCCGGGATCTCCTCGCCGATCACCCGGCCAATCTTGTCGGCGTCCTTCCAGTCGATGGCACCGAACTGGTCGTTGAAGGCCTTGATGATGTTACTCAGGCGGTCCAGTTCCGGCTCCGCCAGGAACACGTCACCGCTGGTGGGCACGGGTGCTACCTCGGCGTCCTGGTCGGGTAGAGCAATCTCTAGGGCCGCCTTGACTTCGACCCGGTAGCTGTCCATGTCGATGGCCTCCAGGATGCCTTTGGCAAGGTCCTCCTCCTTCGGCGCGGGCAGCTTGGGGATCAGGAAGTTCAGGAAGATGGAGCGCTTCTCCCACTCGGCGTTGGTGTAGGGTAGGATCGAGGCCAGAAAGTCGTAGGTGCGGACAAACGCCTTGGCCTTTCCCTTGAAATCGACCTGCCCATCCTCGTCGAGTTCGTCTTTATAGGCGCCCACGCAGGCGTCGAGGATCGGATCGAGCTGGTTGCGCTCTGCGCCGCCCAGATAGCGGGTCACGAGCTCGTCGACCTGCTGCTCGGTATACACCTCGGCGCCGTCGAGGTCGTCCTTGAGGTCGTGCAGCTTGTTCGGGTCGGTTTCCTGGCTGAGGATGGTCGTGCGATAGTAGGCGGCGAAGGCCGCCTCGATCGTCTCGGCGTCGTTCACGAAATCGAGGACGAAGGTGTCGCGCTTCTTGGGGTGGGCCCGGTTCAGGCGCGAGAGCGTCTGCACCGCCTTGACGCCGGAGAGCGCCTTGTCCACATACATGGTGTGCAGCAGCGGCTCGTCGTAGCCGGTCTGGAACTTGTCGGCCACGATCAGGAAGCGGTACGGCTCCTCGACGATCTTCTCCGGGATCAGGTTGCTTGGGAAGCCGTTGAGCGACGCCTCCGTGACCGGCCGCCCGGCGTCCTCGTGCTCGCCGGAGAAGGCGACGATGGCCCGGTAGGGGCTGGCTTGCTCGTGCAGGTAGGCGGTGACCGCGTGGTAGTACTGGATCGCCCGCATGATGCCACTCGTCACCACCATGGCGCGGGCTTCGCCGCCGAGTTTGCGCCGCGCCAGCACCTGCTCCGCAAAGTGGTCGACGATGATCTCGGCCTTCCGGCGGATGGCGTGGTCGTGCGACTCCACGTAGCGGCGCAGCTTCTTGCGCGTCCTCTTCACGTCCACTTCAGGATCGTCCGCCGCCGTCATCAACAGCCGGTAGTAGCTCTGCACCGGCGTATAGTTCGCCAGCACGTCCAGGATGAAGCCCTCCTGGATCGCCTGCTTCATTGTGTAGCGGTGGAATGGCCGGTGCTTGATGACGCCTTCCTCGGGATACGCTTCACCGAAGATTTCCAGCGTCTTGTTCTTCGGGGTCGCGGTGAAGGCGAAGTAGCTGGCGTTGGCAAGCATCTTCCTTGCCTCCATAAGGCGGTTGATGCGGTCTTCGACCGTTTCCTCCTCGTCCTCGCCGCCCTGCTCGGCCAGCGCGGCGCTCATCTGGGCCGAGGTGCGGCCCCCCTGACTGGAGTGCGCCTCGTCGATGACGATGGCGAAGCGGCGGCCGCGGTGCTCGTCGCCGATAGTGTCGAGGATGAAGGGGAACTTCTGGACGGTGGTGATCACGATCTGCTTGCCGGCCTGCAGAAAGTTGCGCAGGTCGTCGGCGTGCTCGGCGTGGCCGACAACAGCCGACACCTGGGCGAACCGCTTGATGGTGTCGCGGATCTGCTTGTCCAGCACACGGCGGTCGGTGACGATGATCACCGTGTCGAAGATCGTCCGGCTGTCGTGTTGGAGGCCGACCAGTTGGTGGGCCAGCCAGGCGATGGAGTTGCTCTTGCCGCTGCCGGCGGAGTGCTGGATCAGGTAGCGCTGGCCGGCGCCGCACTCCTGGGCGTCGGCCAGCAGCTTCCGCACGGCATCGAGCTGGTGATAGCGCGGGAAGAGCTGGCGCGGCCGCCGGCGCCCCTTGTCATCCCGCTCCTCGACCACCTGGGCGTAGTTCTCCAGGATATCGGTCAGCCCCTCCGGCGTGAGGATGCGTTGCCAGAGGTAGGCGGTCTTGAGACCATCAGGATTCGGCGGATTGCCGGCCCCGTCGTTCCAGCCCTGGTCGAAGGGCAGGAACCAGGAATCTTTGCCCTGCAGGTGGGTACACATGCGCACGTCACTGTCGTCGACGGCGAAATGGACCACGCAGCGGCCAAACTGGAAGAGCAGCTCCCGGGGATCGCGGTCGCGCCGGTACTGCTCGACGGCATCCTCGACGGTCTGCTTGGTTAGGCTGTTCTTCAGTTCGAAGGTGGCGACCGGCAGGCCGTTGATGAAGAGGCAGAGGTCCAGGGCCAGTTGCGTCTCGTCCTTGCTGTAGCGGAGCTGGCGGGTGACGCTGAAGACGTTGTCGCGGAAACGGACCGCGGCCTGGGCATTGCCGGACGTGGGCGAGCCATAGAACAGCTCGACCGACGCCGGCCCGTGCTTGATCCCCTTGCGCAGCACGTCGATCACGCCGCGCTTGGCAACCTCGCCCTGGAGCCGGTCGAGGAACTGCCGCCGCTTCGGGCCATCGGTGTCCAGGTTCAGGAGCTCGACGACCTTCGGCTGCGTCGCACGCAGAAACGCCAGCAGTTTCGCCACGTCGACGGCGTGGTCACGGTCGTAGTCGGCGGGGTTGCCCTGGACATAGCCGCCGCCGTAGCGTGCCCGGCTCTCGCACACGGCGCTTGTGGCGATCGCGCTCACGTCCGCCTGCCCCGTCAGCGCGGCGACGATCAGGGCTTCCAGGCCACACTCGCTGGTGTCAGTCGTCGGCATCGGTCTCGCACAGTTTCACTGCTGGGCCACGTACTCGAGCGTCGCCGTGATATCGCCGTCTTCGAGATACGGGAAGTCCTCGCAACTCGCTCATGCTCGCTCCCTCGTCAGCGTGCAGGCCAAACGCTGGCAGCCGGCTCACTAGGGCAACACCGTGAAGCCTTCTTGCCGTGCTGCGTCCCGTAGTCGCTCATCAAGACAAACAAAGGCATGACTCGCGGGCTGATCCCGAGCCCAGACCAGCGCGGCCCCAAGCTGCAACGCGTCGGCTGCCCGAAGGGGGTGTGCGGCGAGGAGCTGCTCCGCTCGGATGCGCACCTGCTCCGCCGGGGCCACCTGAGCGGCGGTCTTCCAGAGATCATCGAAGCAAGAGTGAAGCGCTGCTTCGCCCACCGCATCGAGCTGCCCCATCCGAACCAGGCGCTTCAGAGCCGATATGCACTCAATTCGGGCGCCCCACCAGACAACGATGTCCGGATCTTCCTGATACAGCGCGTGCACCGCAGGTGTTCCGGCTTCCTGCGCGCAGAGGGGGACAAACCCGGAGGTGTCCCAGAACCTCACCAACCAGCCTCGCGTTCGGCCAGGACGGCTTTCAGCACCAAGCCTTCCGGATCAGGGACGCGTGGAAGGCTCCAGAAATCCCGGGATGGCTTTCGCTCGGGGGGAATGATGATGCCGCTCGCCACCAGATCTTCATAGTCCAGCGCCGCCAGGCTCGCGCTCGTGGTGGGGACGAGCCGAGCAATCTCCCTCCCGTGGTCGGTCACCACCACTTGCTCGCCGGTCTGAACCCGCGCCAAATAGCTTTCCAGGGCGGCGTGCAACTCTGCCACATCGGCGGTAATCATGAGCACTTGCCTTTCATCAGTTGACGGGTTGACGCTACTACGATACCGTGTGGCGCAATGGGCGCCATCTCTGGCGGCTCGTGTCGGTATCGCCCGCGCTACTCATCGCCGTCATCCACGTCCTCCGCGCCGTCAGGGTGCTCGACTTCTTCCGCCTCATCATCCGCAAGTGCGGCCTCCACGTCATCCAGCCACGCCTGACCATCAACCGGTGCCGGAGACTCAGGCACGACGTGCCGCACGTCCAGCTTCCCCGTCACCACGTCGGCGATGAGCCGCGTGCGGTACTCGCGCAGGAGAGCCATCTCGTCCCGTGTGCGCTGGATCGCCGCCTCCAGTGATTGCGTGCTCGACTTGACCTGTTCAACTATGCCACATTGCTCCACCAAGGTTGGCGGGAAGGCGAGATGCAATGACGCCAGTCGTGACTCCGCAATGGCTGGGTAGGCGACGCCGACAGAGTACGCAATAACGCGCTCGATGAAGCCGCCACTCTGAAGAACATAGCCCAGGTACTCAGGCAGAACTTCAGCAGTGGGCGTCAGGACAGCGAAGCCGGTGGACGCGATGAGGTCGGTTGCATCCTCGGCGAGGAAATAGATGGCCTTGAGATAGGTTCGAACGGTCGACACGATCGTGTCGCCCTTGGACAGCATGCGGCGGGCGCGGGATGGCGCGTCACCGAACCGAAGGCGCTCTGGAGATCTAACGAGCTGCCCTGTTTCGACCGCTCCGATGTCAAGATAACGAAAGACGTAGTCAGGATCAGTTGTCTCGGGCAACGTCTGCTGGTTGACTCGTGCCCAACGCTTCAGCGGCTTTACGACCCAGTGCGCCGGTACATCCCCAAGCCACTCGATGCCGGACGGGGTCAGGCACGCGCCCGCATCCACGCCGCGTGTGACCGCCCGGTCTATGACCGCCTGCTTCTGCTCGTTGAGCAGCGCGATGAGCCGCTGCTTGTTGCGGATGTAGCGCACGACAAGTCGGCCGTGCGCGTCCAGGAAGTCGGCAATGTGCCCCTGCTCGTCAGGTGGCGGATAGGACGACGGCATCTGCTTGAACTCATCCCAATAGAGACGATTGCGGTCTTTGACGATGCCGCGTGAGTACTGGTTGACCTCGTTCATGTACGCCGATGTTCGGAATAAATAAGCGTAGTAACGGCTGTCCGTCTCTGCGAACGGACGTGCGACGACATACGCCGGACTGACAAGGCCATCAACAGGAGCGAGGCCCACGGCGCCCTGCCAGAGACGCATCATGTTGTAGGCAATATCGCCTCGTACCGCCCGCTTGTACTTGTCGCGGTCGAACATGACCTGCTTCCGTTGCGAGCCGCCGAACGTGCGTACCCGTACGCCGGTGCGCAATGACACCTCCAGGATGGGTAAGTCAGCGAAGCCGGTCTCATTGCGCTGTGAAAATAGCCGGCCATTTCGCCGAACCTCCCAGTGCGTCGGTATCGTTCCAAGCCAGGGGTGATCTGATGGCTGGTACTCGGGGTAGGGACGCAGCGCGACACTCACAATCCCACCTCGCTGGCCGTCACCATGGCAGCATCGCGAATCAGGGGTCGCGCCGGCGTATGCCGGGCGCTCGATCAAAGTCACGATCGAACGATACTACCGTGCTGATGTGCCTGTGTTGCATATGCGCGACTACCAGGGCGTCTACGAAGTCCAGCGCCGCTGTCGCGGCGTACAGGTCGAGCGCAAACAAGTAGAGGCTTTTGTTCGAGAGCTTCAACCCCTTCAGGCCGATGATCACCCCCAGCTTTTCCGCGATCTCCGCGCGCGGCCGGTTGTAGAGAGCCTTCGCGGAAAGCACTTGCACCGCCTCGACGAGCACTCCTTCACAGGTCGTCGCTACACCGGTACCGCTCTCCAACTGCTCAAAGAACTGCTCCGCTTGGTGAGACATCGTCAGGTTGTCCTGGGTGATGTACCGAATGATGGGATTGGTGTCGAGAAATTCCATGGTCGTGCCGTCAGGCCGCTAATCCAGCCCCTCTCTTGCCACATGCCTGGCGTGCTCCTCAGCAGCAATCTCCGTCATCTCCTGGTCGGTATACGGCTGAGGCAAGGGCGGAATGGAGCGGGCAATCTGCTTGAGGCGCGAGGGCGCCGGCTTCACCCGGACGCTCCCCTGCTCGAGCTCGAACTCCACGGTGTCCCGTGGCTTCAATCCCAACCGCCGGCGATATTCCAACGGGATAGTGACCTGGCCTTTTGGACTCACACTGCCCTGTCGCATGCTGCTTCGTCCTTTCTCGCCGGTACAACTGCTCAGAAGTGAGTGTACCTGCTCCTTCGAGTCGGATTATGACGAAGAGTTGTAGCCCCCGGCTCCGGCACGACATCCTTGGGCTGCCGGACAGGGCATTCACCGCGCCTCCTCCGTCTCTACCAGGATCTGCCCCAGCAACCCCTCCGACCGGTCGCCGTGGATGTGACGGCGTTCTGGCGTCCCCGCCTGGACGGCTGCCCGACGCGCCACTACAGCGCCGAGGCAGGGAAGGCGCTGCCGGCGATCCGCCAGATGAAGTTGGCGATCCAGTTCAGCTGGCTCTGGTCCACGCCCTGTGCTCTCTTTCGTCATGGTTCGGATACTTGCCACCACAGAGTTAGTACCTCGCCGGGTTTAGTTCCCGACAATCATCCCAGATTTGCCAACTGCGCTCTGTTTCTGGCGCTTGCACTGGCCGTATATTGACCCGCGAACCTGATGCGCCTGACGGTTCCCGCATGCACAGGGTATGAATCATTACATCGTTGCGCAAAGGATGTCGCGTTGCAGGACTGACCATCGCTGCTTCTTCCTTCGCTGCCTGGGGCCAAGAGCGCGTTAGAAGGCTCGGATAGCTAAAGTATCAAGGAGGCCGCCGCTAGAGCATTTGCTGCTTCAGCCGCAGGCGCTGCGCTCAATGCACCTCTGGTACTCGAGGCGTGGACGCCGTTGTCGCCGCGCTCGCGCCGCCGAACGCTCCTTGACCAAGGGCATGACCATTCACGATGCCGTCAAGCTCCGGCAGCTGATCGACACTCTGGAGCACGATGCCATTCGGATGCCCTGGCAGGGGTGCCGTATTTCCTTCAATCTGGCGCACGATCTCATATACTTCGTCACCCACTAGTTCATCGTGTTCCAGCAGTGCCTGAGCGATGGCTTCCACCGCGAGACGGTGCTCGGCCAGCATCTTCCGGACGTTGATGTAGCGCCAGCGGAGCATGCGCTCGACTCGACGCGCTGTACGCGCATCGGGCGTACCACCTTGCGACAGTGCTGAGGCAAAAGTGCCGTCCATCCCCAACACGCGAATGCACCAGCTGGCAATGTCGGTCGCGTGGGCGAAGTCTGACACTACTCCGTTGTACTGTGTCCCGAGAAAGATCTCTTCAGCAGCACGGCTGGCAAGGGAGACGTCGATTATGGCCATGAGATCTTCCCGGCTGTTGGTATGGTACTCCGTCAATGGCTTGGGATTGGCAAACCCGAGGGCACTACCGTGCCGGATGATGGACACCTTCGATAGCCGGTCCCGGCGGAGCAGGCGCATCATCGCATAAGCGTGGCCTGCTTCATGGTAGGCCAGCATGCGGCGCTCTTCGAAGGCCATGCCGCGAATCGGCTCTTTGAGGCCCAACTCATGCACGTCGATAGCACGGCTGATGTCGTGATAGCTGACGGCTTTCCGGCTAT
>JAMCTA010000038.1 GCA_023381895.1 Chloroflexota bacterium | reverse complement strand
CACAACCACGTTCTCATTCGCGTGTGATTGGTAGCCCGCAGGCGCATCAAAGCTCAGGGCGTGGCGGCCGCCACCGACGCTGCGCGTTCCGTGCGGCGGATACTTGGCAGCAGCGACTGCCTCTTCCGCTTCTGTTCTGCTGTTGACCATAGGCACGACGATTCCCCAGGCTCCCGCGTCGAGCACACGCTTGATGTTCTCCCCGGTGTTCCACGGAATACGGACCATTGGTGCGCAATCGGTCGCTGTGATGGCCATGAACATCTGAGCTGCTGTCTCGACGTTGATGGGATTGTGCTCGGTGTCGATAACCAGCCAGTCCCATCCTAGGCGCGCCATGAACTCTGCGGAATATGCCGACGGGATGGATAACCACGTCCCTACGGCCGGTTGTCCTGAGCTCAAGAGCTGCTTCACACGGTTCGTACGCACCTGAAGGTCCTTTCGTCAGTCGACGTCAGCTGTCTTGCGGCTACAGTAGCACAGCCTGTGGTGACGGGACCAAGCCACCACTGCAGCAAGCGAGCAACTGTCACGACAACCCTTCCGCGGTGACTGCCAGCCGTCGAAGGCTACGGCTTCTTCGCCGTGGGAGTGGGACTGGGCTTGGTCTTGGGAGTGACCACTGGTTTCGGAGTGGGCTTAGGCGTCGCCGTCGGCAGTGCAATGATGGGGTTATCCCACCCTGGGGTGTACTGGAATCCACCGGTGGAAATCACTTGACCGGTCGCACAGTTGTAGAGCCCAGGCGGTGGTGGCACTGGTCCGTACACGCGAACATCCACCATATAAGGAGGGCAATTGATGGCTTCCTGTCCAGTCGACCAGAGGGCCTCATAAGTGCCTAGCCGGTAGGTATGGGTGCGAGGCTCAGTGCCTTGGATGAACCAGTCGACGTGGCTTGGCTCGCCAATGTTGACGTAGTTCGAGAAGTAGAAGTGTGTGCCTGGTTCCAGAGTATAGACAATGCGTTGCGAGCCACTGGAATTTGGCAAGAGGCCAGTCAGGTCCGACACACGCTCCTGAACCATGCCCGGCGGCGGGTGGAAGTTCTCCACCGGAAGCGTGCGTAGGGCAGTCTCCATGAAGTCGTGCCAGATCGGTCCAGCGCCCGTGATGCCGATGACATTCTGCATCGGTGTATTGTCGGCGTTCCCGACCCACACGCCAGTGACCAGGTTTGGGGTGTAGCCCACTGTCCAGTTGTCGCGGAAAGAATCCGTTGTCCCTGTCTTGGCAGCGGCTTCACGTGAAAGAACGAGGCCGCTATGCGTTCCGAACTCGAGCGCGCGGGCATTGTCGTCACTCAACACGCTGGTGATGAGGTAGGCGACCTGAGGGCTCAGCACCTGTCTGCCGGGGTCAGGATGCAACGGGGCGTCGTGATAGAAGACGTGGCCGTAGATGTCGTGGATATCCAACCAGGGTACAGGAGGATGACGGACTCCACCATCTGCGAACACTCCATAGGCCGAGGTAAGGTCGAGTAGTGTCACCTCGCTGCCGCCGAGCGTGATGGATAAGCCATAGTCTTGTACAGGCTTGTTCCAGGTGGTGATGCCCATACGACGAGCAAGGGCAATCATGTTGCCGATGCCGGCGTATTGCAGAGTCTTCACAGCGGGCACGTTGAGGGAATTCCCCAGCGCCTCACGCATCGTCACGGAGCCATGGAAATACTGGGGGGGGCAGCCGGCCACCTGGTTGTCGTAGTTACAAGGTGCATAGCCCACGGGGATCTTGCTGTTGGCTGATGGACGGTAGGTGCCGTTGATCATGGCAGGAGATGTGGGGAAGTCTGTCTTAGCGTCGACGATAACCGACGACGGCGAATAGCCCCTCTCGAAGGCTGCGGCGTAGGTGAAGCCTTTCACAGTGCTTCCCGGCTGGCGCGGAGCGAGCGCCACGTTCACCTCGCCGTGAATCTGCTGGTTTTGGTAATCAGCGCTTCCGATCATCGCGAGGATCTGGCCGTTACGGGGATCGATCGCAACGAGCGCACCGTCAGTCGCGTGGTGAATTGCCTGGATCTTGGCAATTTGATCGTGCACGATTTGCTGTGCAGCTTGATTCAGAGGGTAATCGAGTGTCGTGGTGACTCGCAGGCCACCGCGATAGACTTCGTCATAGCCGAACTGCTGCACGAGCTGGTTGATCACATAGAACACGAAGTGGGGAGCCAGGAGACGTGTCTTGTGCTCGCTTGGGTTCACGAGATGCACGTTTTCGGCAAAAGCCTGATCCGCTTGTTGCTGCGTAATGAGCTGCTGGCGCACCATTGCTTGCAGCACTTCCTTCTGGCGCCTCTTGGCTGCTGGGAAGTTGGTGAACGGGTCATAGTAGGATGGTGACTGTGGCAAACCGGCCAGGAGAGCAGCCTGCGCCAGGTCGAGGTCTTTGGCCGGCTTGTTGAAGTATTCTTCGGAAGCGGCCTCGACGCCATACCTGTTATTCCCGTAGAAGATTGAGTTGAGGTACAGCTCGAGGATACGGCTCTTTGGCAACTCCTTCGTGAGCCTATAGGCCAAGATTGCTTCCTTTATCTTGCGTGTGATCGAGATCTGGTTTCCCAGCACGGTGTTCTTGACGAGCTGCTGTGTAATGGTGCTGGCACCAGAAAGGGTCCGGCCAGAGGACAGATCCTGAAACGTGGCGCGGGCAATCGAGGCGATGTCAACTCCCGGATCTGTGAAGAAGGTAGGGTTCTCAGTAGAGACGGTAGCCCATATGAGGTACGGAGAAACCTCACTGAGCGGCACGCTCGTGCGTACGCCAAGCTCGGGATCGACGATACGAAACAGCTCGGTGCCGTGGCGGTCGTAGATGATCGAGGACTCGGCGAGGTGCTCGTTCCCGATCTGCGCGACAGAGGGCAGGCCCTTAGTGACCTGGCGGTAGGCGAAGGCTGCTCCTATGCCCGACCCGATGAGCGTGACGGCTGCAGCAGTGGCCAGCACTCCAAACCCGATCAAGAGCACAAGCAGAACCGTAACCAGAGTAGTCCGTTGGCGCGCTGCCGAAGAGCTCCGGAGTAAGATGCTGTGGCGCCGTCTCCGCTTTGTGAAGAGAAGACGGCGAGTGCTGGCCCGCACGACCTAACCTAGCGTCCGCAGAGAGGGCGCTTCCCGTGATTGGCGGGCTTCTTGCG
>JAMCTA010000078.1 GCA_023381895.1 Chloroflexota bacterium | reverse complement strand
GTAGACTAGCTCGCTGATGGCCTGCTGCCGCCCATTGGCACGCAGCACGCCTTGCAGATGCTCGGTCTGGAAGCGCAGCTCGCCGGCCGCAGCATCCCACACGCGTTGCGTCACGGCTGCATCTCCCCTCGCACGAGCGGTCCTACCGCGGCTGAACAGTGCAGTGCTTGTTCGCGAGACATGCCTCAGTTCCTCCCGGCCTCGTTCTACGGTTGCTCCATGGCACACCCTCAGCGGGCCGGCGCCACTCCCGCGCCTGTTCCCTCGACCAGTGCTCGCACCCAGGCGAGGCTCTGCTCGAGGAGCGGTCCCCCCGCGGCCTCACACTCGATGCTGTAGACGCCGTCATACCCCTCCTGAACCAAGCGCTTGATGCAGTGGTGGACGTTGGCGGCGTTCACCCCCGCTCCCAGGGCGCAGTGGCTCACGGCGATACCGGTCAGCTCACCGCGCGCCGCTGCCGCCAGGCTGGAGCTCACATCCTTGAGATGGACGTGAGACACCCGGTCACAGAACTGCTCGAGGAAGGCGACGGGATCCTGCCCGGCGATGAAGGTGTTGCCGGTGTCCATGTTGAGCCGCAGCGCAGGCGAGTCCACAAAGGCGAGCATTTCAGCCATGTAGGCGGGCTTCGTCGTGTAGTAGCCGTGTGGTTCGATGTTGATCGTGATGCCGTAGGCTTCCGCCACCGGCACAATCTGGCGGTAGATCCAGCGCATATGGTCGAGCACCTCGCGGTCGGTCGCCCCTGCCGGTTTGGCGCGGTCATCGGTCGTATCCACCATTGGGCAGCCAGCGAGCTTCGCCCAGCGGAGCGTGTGGAGCACGTATTCCACTCCCAGGGTGGCGCCTTCGGGACGCGAGAGAGGGAAGGCGGCGTCCACTTGGGAGAACTGCACTCCGTAGCGGCCCATAGTCCGGCGGAGCAGGAGGGGGTCTTCCCAGAGGGCGACATGCGGCTGATAGCCTAAGCCGTGGATCCAGCTCACGCCGTCGATGGCGCCGCACTCGATGACGTGCACGTCATGATGGTGGGCCCACTCCAAGCACTGCTCGAAGCGCCAGTAGCTGGAGTTGAACGCATCGGTGTGGAAGCCGATCTGGACCATGGCCGATCTCCTCATCGTGGCTACCACTTGACAGCCGGCACTCTGCCATAGGAGTATACTCCGAGTGGAGGCACGATGCAAGACGTGATGTTGCATGGCAGAACTGCTGAAAGGCCGCCGGCCCGGTCGCGTCGCGGCAACGGGAGCCGGGATCAGACCGTGCAGGCGTTGGTCCGCGCCGTCGCGATCCTCGACGCCTTTCGGGGAGAGCCTGCGCGCAGCGTCACGGAGCTGGCCCAGACTCTGAGGATGCACAAGAGCACCGTGCACCGGCTCCTGGCGACGCTCGCGGGCCTCGGCTATGTCGTCCAGGACCCCGTGACGGAGCGTTACAGCTTGGGACTCAAAGTCCTCGATCTCGCGGCTTCCATGGCGCCAACCATCGACGTACGCGGCCGGGCCCTTCCCGTCATGCAACGCCTCGCCGCGACGGCGCAGGAAACGGTCCACCTCGGCATCCTCGTCGATGGCGAGGTCGCCTGCATCGAATCTGTAGCGAGCGATCGCCCGCTCGCCGTGATGCGCCTGGTCGGCAAGCACGGACCGGTGCACGTCTCCTCGATGGGCAAGGTGCTGCTCGCTCACCAACCAGCGACGATCGTCGAGCAGGTCCTGGCGCGGCGGGGGTTGTTGCGCTGCACGCCGCATTCGATCATCGACCGGCAGGCCTTCCTCGAGGAGCTCGCTCGGGTGCGCCAGCGGGGCTGGGCCGCCAACCTGGAGGAGGAGGAGCTCGGCCTCGGCTGTGTCGCGGCGCCAATCCGTGACCACGCCGGCGCCGTCGTGGCAGCGGTGAGCATCGCCGCCCCGACGATCCGGTTGCAGGGCGCCCAGCTGGACCAGCAGGTCCGCTCGGTTGTGGCGGTGGCGAAGGAGATCTCTGGAGCGCTGGGCTATCGTGAAGCAGTCGCCAGCGTGGGTGCTGGCGGCCAGGAGACTGGAGGGAATGGATGACTGAAGAGCGGCACTACCGGGTGGGGATCATCGGCTGTGGCCACATTGCCCGCGCTCACGCCCGGGCCTACCGGGCGGTCGCCGCGACCGAGCTCGTCGCCGCGGCGGACATCGATGCAGCCGCCCTCGCTGCCTTTGCTACGGAGTGGGCGCTCCCCCGGACCTACCAGGATTACCAGGAGCTCCTCACGCAAGAGCCGTTGGACATCCTCAGCATCTGCACCTGGCCCCAGACACACCTCGCCATCGTCCGCGAGGCGGTGCGCGTGCCGCTCAAGGCGATCTACTGCGAGAAGCCCCTCTGCATGAGCTTGGGCGAAGCGGACGAGATCGTGGCGCTCACCAAGGAAGCGGGCATTCCGATGATCGTCGGTCACCAGCGCCGCTACGTCGACCGCTGGGTCAAAGCGAAGGAAATTGCCCAGAGCGGTGCCATTGGCACGCTCCAGCGCCTGGAAGCAGCCTGCGAGAAGTGGGACATCTTCCAGTGGGGGACGCACTGGGTAGACATGCTGCGCTTCTACAACGACGACCAGCCGGTGGACTGGGTCTTCGCCCAGGTCGACCGGCGCTGGGACCGCATCAACTTCGGTCATCGCCTGGAGACCGAGTGCCTCACGCTCTTCGGCTTTCGTAACGGCGTGCGTGGCTACATCGAGACCGGTGATCACGCAGCTGGCTTCTACAACCGGATCATCGGCACGGAAGGCATCATCGAGGTGAACCAGCCGGACGTGCCACTGCGAGCGCGCGTGGTTGGTGAGCGGGAGTGGGTCGTACCGGTGCTTGATGAGCGCATCGATGGCATGCAGCGTGCCGTCGAACACCTCCTGCAGACGATCGAGACCGGCGCTCCCCACCGCATGGCGCTGGAGTCGGCCCGGGCAACGCAGGAGATCCTCATGGCCACCTACCAGTCGGCGCTCACCGGCAGGCTCGTGGAGCTGCCGCTGCCTGCCGGTGACTCGCCGTTCGCCGCCCTGCTGGCGCGTGCCGGCATCCCGCTCGTGGTCTCATAGCACATACTCGGCGCGGCGTGTCCCGCGCTGTTTCCATCCGCTGAGGCCTGCGACAGCTCGACGATCTGCGAGCTCAAGAGGGACTAGGTTCGCTACCACGAAGGGGCAGGCGTTCCCACCAGCGCGAAGTGCGTGTAGAGTATGGGTAAAAAGTTGGATGGAGCGATGCGATGGTGAAGCTGTGCGCGATCGTACCGGGTAAGGATGATGCCCAGAAAATTGCCATGGTCCATCAGCTGGGGTTGTGGGGTACTGCGGCCGGTCTGGATCTCCACTGGGATGCTGAGGAAGCCCGTGCCAGGGCTGCGCCCTACCACACGGCTGGGGTCCGGCTCGTCCAGGTTGGCTGTTACCGAAACCTGATCGCGGTTGACGAGACGGTCCGGGCGGCAGCGATTCGCGACGTCTGTCACGCCATGGAGCTGGCTGGAGCGATGACGGTGCCAGCAGTGATTTGTGGTGGCGGTCACCGGCATCCCAGCGATCGGTCGGACAATGCCGCAGTGCACCCCGATACCTGGACCGATTACGCCATCGACGTGCTGGTCGAGAGCTGCCAGGAGATCGTCGCGACCGTGTCACCAGCCGCGTCGACCCTCTGCCTAGAGCCATGGGTGATTACGTCGCTAGATTCGCCGGCGCGGCTGGAACAGGTGGTCACTCGCGTCGATCACCTCAAGCTCGCGGTCGAGCTGGACCCGGTGAATATGATGACGATCGAGCGCTACGCCGATACTGGCCGCTTCTTGACGGAGTGCTTCGACCGTCTTGGGGACAAGATCCATCTCGTCCACGCCAAGGACTCGCTGCTCAAGCCGCAGCCGTTTTCTTACCACATGAGCGAGGCCGTTCCCGGTGAAGGCAACCTCGATTACCCGACCTTGCTGCGGCTAATGCAGCGACTCCCGAGTGACACGCCGCTGCTGGTCGAACATCTCTCGGACGAAGCGACCATCGCCCGGGCGTGCGCCTATATTCGGAGTGTCGCGAGCCAGCTCAGCCTGTCTCTCGACTAAATCAAACCAGCATGGCGTTGCGAAGGAGACCCTCTCCCCCTTGCCCCAAGCTTGATGGCGAGCCTTGGCGAGCCGGGGTGAGGGCTTCGCCATCGTTAGGGCCGCCGGGCATGCCGCCCACCGTGAGTAGGGCTTCGCCTTTCGCAACACCACACTGGCCAGGAGGGTACGCATGCGTTCCAATGATCACGGCTCGCTCCGCGCCGTGACACCGACTGAAGGACCGACACTCTCATTTCATTTTCCCGGTTTGCGCATTGGCGTCGCAGAGTATCGCGAGGGACCAACAGGCTGCACCGTTTTCCGCTTCGATGGACGGCCGCTCTGCGCGATTGACGTTCGTGGAGGCTCCGCGCTGGTGGTAGGGCGATCAGGCCCGGTCGATGCGATCTGCCTGGCAGGTGGCTCAACCTACGGGCTGGCGGCCGTCACGGGAGCGGCGGCAGAACTGCTGGCGGAGCGTCACTACGATGCCGGGTGGGAAGCGGTGGCACGTATCGCCGGAGCGATCATCTACGACTTTCGCGTGCGCGATAATGCCATCTACCCGGACCACGCTCTCGGGCGATTAGCGACCCGAAGCGCAGTGCCGGGCGCGTTCCCGCTCGGACCGCACGGCGCAGGCAGCGGAGCCACGGTGGGCAAGCTCTTCTGGAAGTCTTCCCGCTTCGAACGATCAGGGCAGGGTGCCGCAGCAGCCCAGATACACGGCGTGCGGATTGCAGTGTTCACGGTAGTGAATGCTGTGGGAGCGATCGTTGACCGTCAAGGCCGGGTAGTCCGGGGATTTCGTGATCCTGTGAGCGGCAACCGGCTCAGCCTGCTCGGACAGCTTCAGCAGCGTGCTGGTGAGGAGCCGGTGCCACCCGAGGGCAATACCACGCTGACCGTCGTGGTGACCGATCAGAAGCTGGAAATATTTGAGCTCGAACTCTTCGCCAGACAGGTTCATGCGTCGCTGGCACGGGCCATTCAGCCGTTCCACGCGCGGGAAGATGGTGACGTACTCTTTGCAGTTGCCACCGGGGTTATTCAGGATTCACTACTGCCGGTGAGTCTTCTCGCGGCCTTTGCCGGTGAAGTTGCTTGGGATGCTGTGCTCTCCTGCTGGGGAGAGCCGGTGGAGATAGCTGCAACGAGCACCTGAATCTGGTTCGCATGCGAGTCGAGGGGTGACACGCTCATTCGCGCCGAGGTGTGAGCGAGTGTGGAGAAGGCAGTGGGAACAGCTCGCCCTCCTCACTCAGATCAAGCCGAATGCTTCGTTGATCCGAAGCTGGGCAGCAGCGACCTTTCCAGACAGGACATCCTCGACGCACACAACCTGCTGGGCGTGTGACGCTTCGACCATTGCAAAGGCAGTGGCTACGTCGCGCAACCCTTCTTCTCCACTCGCCTCCATCTGGGTCTTATTTTCGATTGCGCGGAGGAAGTCGAGCTGCGCCAGAGCGAAGGTGTCGGTGAGGCCGGAGGGGAAGCGGCGTTCCTTTACCTCACGGGGCGCGAGCGCTTCGAAGAACTGGGGCAGGGCGACGGCCTGTTCTCCATCACGCTGGATGACGCCTCCCTTGATGGCGCCTCTCGTTCCATAGATCACCCGGCCGTCTGGCAACCCGGCCGGCTCACCATGGCCTGCCCAGGTAAAGCTCGCCATGCCGATGCCACCGTTCACGAAGTCGAACAATGAGAAGTAGGTGTCGTCGGCATCAGCTTTGACCGTTTGCAGCACCGTTCCAGCCGCGTCGCGAAGGAAGCGCAGCGGCTCAAATGTACGCACGAGAGCGGACATCCTGTTGATTTCGCCACACGCGTAGCGCAAGTCGTGAAAAGCGTGTACGCCAATGTCGAGCGTTGCTCCTCCGCCGGCTTGCGTGACGATGTGCCGCCAGGGTGTCTGAGCCACTACGCGGTCGGGTGACCACTCGCGCGTGCCGATGCTCACCGTGGCCACCATCTGTACGGAGCCGATGTGACCGTGCTTGATAGCCCAGGCCACGTGGCGCGAGCTCGCGGCATAGCGGACGGTTTCCAAGACACCAAGTACAACTTGTGCTCTTTGCGCTGCCTCGACCATCAGCCGCCCCGCTTGAACGCTGACGGAGAAGGGCTTTTCCACGAGCACGTGCTTGCCAGCAGCGATTGCTTTGAGGGCGATCGAATGATGAGCGAACACGGAGCTCGGAGTGTCGATGGCGTCGACTTCTCCGCTCTCGATCATCTCCTCCAAGCTGCTGTACACAGTCGGGACCGTGTCGGGGTGGATGTCGCTGACGTAAAGGTGGGGTGCAGAGAGCGGGTCGCCCGGATTGCTACTCACAGAAGGCCGCGGCGGGGGGCCTTCACCGCGGCGGCGAAACATCTCGGCATCAGCACGGTTTCGAGAGAACAGTCCGGTGATGCGGAAGTTGTCATATCCAGCCTCCCGAAGCAGCCGGTATCCGCGCAGGTGCGCGTTGAGAATGCGACCACAACCGGCGATGCCTACCCGAATCATGTCCTCTTCTCCACTACAACTCCTGATGCGGGGATGAGCTGAACACCCTGATCAGAGCCATTGTCCCTACTAGCACCCTGTAGCTTCAGCCTCGACCACCGGGCAGCAGGCGAACGTGAGCTGCCAATGCCGGAAGAGAGTGCGCTCGTGCCGGCTGACTCAGCCCATTTCCGCTGAGCTGCACCAGCCCAGTGGGGCCAGACAGCTCGAACCAGGCGCCCTCACACTCGTTCTTGGATGAGTGTGACAATGCCGGAGCATAGCATTCCCGGCGGCTGTGCTCACGAACGTGGTGCACTGAAGCGATAGACATCGACATCGCAGACTGGTCTGTAGCCAATCTGCTGGTAGATCTTGTTCGAGGTTGGGTTGGCGAGATCAGTGAAGAGGGAACAGAAGCGGTAGCCTGCGTCGAGCAGTATCTGGCTGAGGGCTGCCGTGACGGCGCTGGCATAGCCGCGGCGTCGAAACTGGGGAGGCGTGAAGACAGGACCGATACGGATACCGTTCGGCGTGGGGCCAGCATAGCCAGCTAGCGACACAGGCCGCTCGTCGATCCAGAGATAGAGCCCTCCGGCCCTGCTCATCAGGCGCCGGTCGACTGCCGCGCCAGCTTCCTGTTGGGCCGCTTCTCCTGAAGCGCCTTCAGCCTCGCGCTGAAGCTGAAGCTGAATAAACCAGTCGATGAGCAGCGGACGGTCGCCGACTGCGGCGCGCCGACTGAATCCGGGAACAGTCGTCACCGGCACTACCTGCTCGAGCTGGTAGATCCGCTCGGCCATGTGGAGGTGAAAAGGCTCTCCTGTGAGCCGTTTCCAGAGAGCGGCGAAGCCCTGCGCATGGGCCTTGGGCCCGAGCACTCCAGGAACGGGCCATTGGGTGGACAGGAGGTCTTCGGCGAGCAGCGGAAGGGCGTCAGGGTCGAGGACACGAGAGAGCACGAGCCGTTGGGGTGGTGTCATCAAGGCTGCCAGCTGTACGTCGCTGGGGCCGGACACGGTGGCGAAGTAATACGGTGTAGGTTGGTCACCGTTGAGCGGGGCCTCAGCGAGACTGGAGCAGAGCCCGAGTAGGAGAACGTGTTCTGCCTCCCAACGCTCGAGGAAGGATGTGGCTGCCTGATGGAAGCTCTGGACGTTGGGATAGCGCTGGAGATGGAGCATTGCGTACCTTCCCGTTTCTAGGATTGTACGGCTTCTCGGCCCCGGTGAAGGAGACCCCTCCGTTGCAGCTGTGTTGCCATACCTGGCCGGCAGCGGCGACTCGGCCCCCCGGTTCAGGCTATTGCGGGCAACGACGTGGCGTGGGCTTCTGTTAGCGAACCAATCGAGGGATCTGCCCTTGTGTCAACGTAGCGCTGCGAGGCCGTGACGACTGGACAACTCGATAACTGAGGTGGCTGGCGGCTGGACCTGTCTCACTTCCGTTGAAGCACTATACAGGGAGAGTTCACCAGGGAACGTGGCTGGCGTAGCATCGCACGAGACTGGCGACCACGACCGCTGGCTGATGGCCGCCCAGCTCGAATGGCGCTGACCACCGAGGGGTGTGTCAGGCTCACCCTCACCCGCCGGTCATAAGTTCATAATGTAATGTATGGAGTGGAGCTCAGCGTACGCCGAGTGCTAGCGTCTATAGAGTGAAAGGCGCAGCACGTGTCTCGACAGCCTTCATGGATGGAGCAACATCCCTGGCGGTACGGTATCGCCGTCGGCGTGATAGTGGGAGTTGCGGACGCCGTCGCTCAACTCGTGGGCAAGCATCAGAGCCTAGGAGCGAGTCTCCTCTCTGGAATCGAAGGTGGAGTACCCTGGGCGTTGATCTGGGGCCTGCTCTTCTTCTGGATAGGAAGACGGCGCCCGTGAGTTACGCCGTAGCGGGCTCATTAGCGCCGTCGATCCCGTCGAGTGCCGCTGCTGCCACCTCATGGAGCAGCACGCACCTGGAGGATCTATGAGCCGTGCTCCTGCTTTAGGGGTCGAGCTGACCTTCGGTGAGGGAGCTAGGAAGAGGAGCAGGGCGCTCACAGGTGCTGGCCATCTCGATGTGGTGTCCTGCGGCGGAGGCGTCGAGGATCGATTGCATGACGTCGAGCACGTGATAGGCTAGGTCCCCATTCGCGCGATGGGGCCGGCCAGAGTGTGCAGCCGTCGCCAGGTCGGCAGGACCGAGACCGCGCCAGTTCTGTGTGTAGCCGTGGCTGAGCGGTAGCTCCGACCACTCCCGCTCGCCAGCACGGCGGATACGCACTGGCCCTCCGAATGTGTTGGGGTCGGGAACGCTCAGGGTGGCCTCTGAGCCATAGATCTCGATACGCGGGAGCTGTGCGGCCCACACGTCGAAGGATGTGATGATCGTGGCGATGGGACCACTCGCGAAGTCGAGCACCCCATTGATGTGGGTAGGAGTGTTTACGGGAATCTTCTGGCCCCGGAGTGGCTCACTACCGATGATGCGCTCGGGGAAGCTAGCCCGAGCTGAACCAGTGACACGCCGGACTGGTCCGAGAAGGGAGACGAGGGCGGTGAGGTAGTACGGCCCCATATCGAAGAGCGGACCAGCTCCTGGTTGGAAGAAGAAGTGTGGATTCGGATGCCAGTTCTCAGGCCCGTGGCTCATCATGAATGCAGTTGCGCCGATGGGTTCACCGATGCCGCCAGCGTCGATGAGCTGCCGGCACGTTTGCAGCCCCCCGCCAAGGAACGTGTCTGGAGCACAGCCTATCCGAACACGGCGGGTACGAGCTTCGCTGAGAATCCTTTGGGCGGCATCACGAGTAACAGCGAGAGGCTTTTCATTGTAGACCGATTTTCCGGCACGAATAGCAGCGAGAGCCACATCACCGTGTGCCGCTGGAATGGTGAGGTTGATCACCAGCTCGATCTCGGGGTCGGCCAGGAGCTCCTCAGATGAGCACCCTTTGGGCACTTTCCACTCTTGAGCTGCTTGCTGAGCGCGAGCGAGATCAATATCAGCACAGGCGACGATCTCAAGCGCTTCAAGGGCCTGGCAGTTCTGAAAGTAGATGCCACTGATTCTGCCGCAGCCGATCACCCCCACCTTCATCGGCGCGACACGAGAGTCACCTGTCACAGAGCGATCTCCTCCTGAATGCGTTAGCCGTCTTCGCCGGAAGCTTCTGGAGGATAGCACAGCGAGCATGGTCGCAGGTCGCACTATTGCGCAGGCGTCAGGCCGTCAGCGTGATGCGTACAATAATGGGACAAGAAGAACGTGTTGTACTGAAGGAGGTGTCTCGTGACCGGGAAGCCAGCGCTTGCTGCTCAGCTCTATACCGTGCGAGAGCATACTAAGACAGCTGCAGACTTCGCTGTCACCATCGCCAGGGTGCGAGAGATGGGGTATGCCGCCGTGCAACTCTCGGCAATTGGGCCGATTCCACCGGAGGAAGTGAAGCGGATTGTGGACTCCCACGAGGTTGCAGTGTGCTGTACGCACATTCCGTGGCCTCGACTTACCGGAGACCTCGAGAACGTTATACGAGAACACAAGCTCTGGGGATGCCGTCACGTGGCCGTGGGGAGCATGCCGCGCGAGTATCGCGAGCAGGGTGCGGAAGGGTTTGCCGGGTTTGCACACGAGGCAGCAGCTGTGGGCGAGCGGCTTGCTGGCGCTGGCCTCACTTTTAGTTATCATAATCATGCGTTTGAGTTCCAGCGTTATGGTGATCGTACCGGTTTACAAATCATCTTCGAGTCGGCTGATCCGCGGTATCTCTGGGCTGAGCTGGATACGTACTGGGTGCAGTATGGCGGTGGTGACCCAGCTGCCTGGATCGACCGCCTCAGTGGTCGACAGGCAATCATTCACCTCAAGGACATGGCCTTTGTGAATGGTCAGGCGCAGATGGCTGAGGTGGGCCAAGGCAATCTCAACTGGCCCGGTATTCTGGCTGCGTGTGAGCGTGCGGGCGTGGAGTTTGCCGCCGTGGAACAGGACATCTGTCAGCGCGATCCCTTCGAGAGTCTCGCGATGAGCTGTCAGTTCCTCATGGCGCAGGGATTGCGCTGAGCTTGGATTCAAGCGGCGATTTCAGCTGAGGCGTCAGTGGACTTGCCAGGCCCTACACCAATGCTGGGTAGCGCCTGATCCCTGGTGAGCGATCAGCGGACATGTTTGGCCCATTCTATGCAAGAGTGGAGCCCGGGACAGTGGCGTGGCACTGTGGGGATGAACAATCGGTAGCCTGGCGGTGCGCCAGATAGCGGCGGATCAACGTGTCAGAGCGACAACGGAGCAGTGTGCGGCAAGAGCTTGCTGCTCAGGAGAGCGCCTTTACTGAGCGCTGGCTGCAGGCAGTTCGAAGCACGAGCTTCACCCCGGTAAACGGACGCGAGCTAGTACAGCGGTTTCGGGAGCTTACGGGGCAGCTGCTCGACGCTGTCTGTGCGACCCCGGTTGACGAGTGGGTAGCCACTGCGGCTGGTGCAGAACTGGCAAATCTCCACCTTGTGCGTCCTGCCGCCCTCACACAAACAGTACAGATCTTCCTCACTGAGCTGCCGTTGTGGCCTTCGCTGATGGCGCTACCGGATTTGCACGAGCGGTTAGCAAGAGTAGTGGCGTGCTTGACTGGCGGTTATGGTCAGCGCGTGCTCGAAATCACACTGGCGGAACAGGAGAGCCTGCACGGAGCGCTGCTTGAGCAGCAACGTCAGAGTGCGGCAGCAGCCGGGCGGCTGAATAGCGACCTCGAACTCCGCGTCGCTCAGCGGACGGCGCAGCTGGCTGTGGCGGCACGCGAGCTGACGGAGGAAGTGGCGCGCCGGCGCCGTATCCAAGAAGAACGATCAGCTGCCCTCCAACGAGAGGAGAGCGCACGGCAGCAGCTGGCATTGCTGGATCGCCTCAGCCACGTGCTCAATGCTGCTGATGACTATTCTACAACGTTACAGCATATCGTCACTGTCGTGGTGCCGGCACTCGCCGATTGGTGCACTCTTGACCTCCTGGGTCGAGATGGTGTGCTGCGGCGAGTTGCTGTGGCACACACTGACCCGCTCGGTCTCGAGCTCGTCCGTGAGCTTCAGCGTCGCTATCCGCCTGACGTCTACGGCCAGATGGGCATCCGGGTGGCGATAGAACGCCGCCAGCCTGTATTACAGTCGGTGATCTCCGATGCTTTTCTCGAGCGTGGCACCGTCGATGCTGATCAGCTGGCGCTGTTGCGGGCAATTGGTGGCCATTCTTTGCTGTGTGTTCCCCTCATGGTGCGCGATCGCATTCTTGGGGCTATGTCGTTTGTCTCGATCAGCCCACAGCGTGAATACACGGTGGCTGACCTCCCATTGTGTCAGGAGATTGCTCAGCGGAGTGCACTTGCAATCGAGTGTGCCTGGCCTGCAGGTGAGCTCGTCGGGGCAAAGCAGGAGCGTGACCACCTTCTCGCGCTAGCCCGTCATGGCATGGCAGGATCAGCAAAGGTGCTGTGTAGCCTCACACGGCACCTTGAAGCGTTGCGTGCGCCTGCCGATCTCGTGGACGGCGAGGGACTACTCGAGTTGCTGAAGGCATTGCGCGAGCCTACGCACGAACTGGAGCGTCACATACACCACCTTCACTTACTGGAAACGCTTGATCACTCGACGAAGGCGTTTGCCTCCTCATCTGTGAATCTCTCCGACTTGCTCGGGAGGGTATGTGATCAGTGCGGCATATCCTCAGCACGTGGACGGCTGGAGACCTCTCTACCCCAGCGCGAATTTCTGGTCTCGGGGAGCGCCTTGCATCTGGAACGAGCACTTGCCCTGTCTCTGGAAGCCGTCGTGAAGCATGCGCCGGGAAACAAGGCGCTGAGGGTGCGGGTGCGGCAGCCGCACGCACTGGAGGTCTGCGTGGTGATTGAGACAGTATCTGGAGTTGTGCAGAACGGTGGCGGAGGAGGGCCTTCAGGCGCCGCTCTCCCTCACAGTCTCTTAGAGCTAGGGCTCGAAGCTTACATTGCTCAGCAATTCCTGAAAGCACATGGTGGATCGCTTGTTGTCAAAACGCCGGCGAGCGGAGAGTGCCAGTTGATGGTGACCTTGCCGTTGCAGACGCCGCTGGCCGCACCCTCTGGGGACGCCGGATGAGATAGCCTGGTGGTGTTTGGGGGTGGGCGTTAGGGCTAGACAGTGGGGGAGGGGTGTGGTAGAGTCGTAGTCCGCTCGCCGGGTGTGGTGAGCGGTGGACCTTGACAAGTGCAGAGTGTGATGGATGCAGGACGCCGGGTTTTTGGAGGGGACTCCAAGAGCCGGTGGCCAGAAGGAGAGCGCCTTGCCAGTGGTGACTGGGAGGCGAGGAGCAAGGGTGCAAGCGCAGGTGGTGGATGCCTTGGCACCAACGGCCGAAGAAGGGCGTTGTACGTTGCGAAAAGCCACGGGGAGGGGCGTGCACCCGTTGATCCGTGGGTTCCCGAATGGAGCAATCCGCCGCAGGTGATGCTGCGGCATCTGGCGGTCTGCCAGAGGGGTACCGGGGGAACTGAAACATCTCAGTACCTCGAGGAACAGAGAGGATTCCCCAAGTAGTGGCGAGCGAACGGGGAGGAGCCCAAACCGGCGGGCACTGAGTGGGGTTACGGCCCTATGTGGTCGCGGGGGTTGGACGCCCTGCTGGTGTGAGAGGACCGTAGCGCCTCTCCCCTGGAGCACAAAGGGTGGCGCGCGCGCTGAACGGCCTGGGAAGGCTGGCCAGAGACGGTGAGAGCCCGGTAAGCGAGCGTGGTCACCGCCAGGAGGCAGTGGGGTCGTGAGTACCACGCGTGCCGTGGAAGCGCGTGGGAAGCGGGGCCGACCACGGTCCAAGGCTAAATACCGTTGGTGACCGATAGTGGACGAGTACCGTGAGGGAACGGTGAAAAGCACCCCGGGAGGGGAGTGAAAGAGACCTGAAACCGCCTGCGTACAAGCTGTCAGAGGGCCGTGTTCCGTGAGGAACCGCCTGATGGCGTGCCTTTTGTAGTATGATCCGGCGAGTGACGCTGGCTGGCGAGGCTAAGGAGGAGGACCTCTGGAGCCGGAGCGACAGCGAGCCTGAAGAGGGCGCCTGAGTCAGCCGGTGTTGACCCGAAACCTGGTGAGCTACCCATGGGCAGGGTGCAGCGGGGGTAACGCCTCGTGAAGGCCCGCACCCACGTGAGTTACAAATCATGGGGATGACCTGTGGGTAGAGGTGAAATGCCAAACGAACCAGGAGATAGCTGGTTCTCCCCGAAATGCATAGAGGTGCAGCCTCGGCACGAGGGCCATCTGGAGGTAGGGCACTGGATGGGTTAGGGGGCGCGAGCTTACCACACCCAACCAAACCGCGAATGCCGGGTGGTCGTGCCGGGAGTGAGACGGTGGGGGCTAAGCTTCATCGTCGAGAGGGAAACAGCCCAGAGCGCCGGCTAAGGTCCCAGAGTGCATGCTAAGTGGGAAAGGAGGTGCGACGGCTCGGACAACCAGGATGTTGGCTTAGAAGCAGCCACCATTGAAAGAGTGCGTAACAGCTCACTGGTCGAGTCGTCGCGCGCCGATAATCCAGCGGGGCTGGCAAGCATGCCACCGATGCCGCGCACGGCGCCCCCGGGCGCCGTGGTAGGGGAGTATTCTGCGTGCGGTGAAGGCCGAGCGGGAGCACGGCTGGAGCGCGTGGAAGTGAGAATGCCGGAACGAGTAGCGTGAGATCGACGTGACAATCGTCGACACCGCAAGCCTGAGGGTTCCTGAGCGCTGCTGGACAGCTCAGGGTTAGTCGGTCCTAAGCCGAGGCCAGCGGGCGTAGGCGATGGACAGCAGGTGCATATTCCTGCACCGGTGCACGGGCTCGCCAGAGCCCGCAGAGTGGGGACACGAGGGGGCAGACCAGGGCGCCGAATGGACATGGCGACTGGACGCTCGTAGGCGGCCTGTCGAGGCTCATCCCGACAGGTGGGTGCTGAGGGGCGGACCGAGGCGCGGGAAGCCGCGCTGGAGTGGTGGGAGCCCGCATCGTCGAGAAAAGCCGCGCTGCGTTGGCGTGCACCGACCGTACCGCACACCGACACTGGTAGGCTGGAGGCAAATCCTCCAAGGTGGACGGGTGATCCCTTGCTAAGGAACTCGGCAACATGACCCCGTACCTTCGGAAGAAGGGGAGCCCTCGCGTAGGTAAACCGGCACGCCCGGGGAGCCGAGGAGGGCCGCAGGACATGGGCTCAAGCGACTGTTTAACAAAAACACAGGTCTCTGCGAACCCGGAAGGGGACGTATAGGGGCTGACTCCTGCCCAGTGCCGGAAGGTTAAGGGGAGGGCTTTCAAACGGCCTGAACTGAAGCCCCGGTAAACGGCGGCTGTAACTCTAACAGTCCTAAGGTAGCGAAATTCCTTGTCGGGTAAGTTCCGACCCGCACGAAAGGAGTAACGACTTGAGCGCTGTCTCGGCAAGGGGCCCGGCGAAACTGCACGACCCGTGAAGATGCGGGTTCCCCACGACAGGACAAAAAGACCCCGTGGAGCTTTACTGCACGTTGGTATTGGTACGAGCGGTGCCGTGCGTAGGATAGGTGGGAGACGGCGAACCCGGCCTTGGGGGGCCGGGGGAGTCAACGGTGAAATACCACTCTCGACACGGTTTGTACCTCACCGCGACCTCACCCGTCGCGAGACCGTGCCAGCCGGGCAGTTTCACTGGGGCGGTGGCCTCCTAAAAGGTAACGGAGGCGCGCAATGGTCCCCTCAGGCGGGATGGAAATCCGCCAGGGCGTGCAACGGCACGAAGGGGGCTTGACTGCGAGCCCGACACGGCAAGCAGGGACGAAAGTCGGCCGTAGTGATCCTACGCCCCCGCGTGGAAGGGGCGTGGCTTAACGGATAAAAGCTACCCCGGGGATAACAGGCTGATCTTGCCCAAGCGTTCACAGCGACGGCAAGGTTTGGCACCTCGATGTCGGCTCGTCGCAACCTGGGGCTGAAGTCGGTCCCAAGGGTTGGGCTGTTCGCCCATTAAAGCGGCACGCGAGCTGGGTTCAGAACGTCGTGAGACAGTTCGGTCTCTATCCGTCGTGGGCGCACGGACGTTTGCGCGGAGCTGTCCCTAGTACGAGAGGACCGGGACGGACGGACCGCTAGTGCACCGGTTGTGCCGCCAGGCACAGCGCCGGGTAGCTACGTCCGGTCGGGAGAAGCGCTGAAAGCATCTAAGTGCGAAACCCACCGCTAGATCAGACGTCCCGCTGGTGGCGCAAGCCACCGGCTAAGGCCCCAGCAAGATGAGCTGGTTGCTAGGCCGCACGTGGAAGGCGCGTAAGCGCTTCACCCCAGCGAAGCGGTCCTAATGGCCGATCCCTTGCTCCTCACCTCCCATCCACCTCCATCCCCCACACTCTGCACCCCCCCAGTCACCCCCCGCAGGACCTTCCCCCACCAACATCATCAGCTATACTGGTACCAGCGCTA
>JAMCTA010000051.1 GCA_023381895.1 Chloroflexota bacterium | reverse complement strand
CGCGTTCCTTCTACCGCGTGGCAGCACAAGTACGCTATGAGGCCAGTTTGGTGCATCACTCACCAGATGACTGCCCGATCTGTGGGAAGACAGGTGAGTTTTCTGATGTGGGCGACGACGTCGGAGGTGAGGTTCGCGATCCACTCGGCCTTGAGCTATGTCTGCATGGCACAGTACGGGGCCGTCCGGTCGTTCATCCCTCCGGCTCTCCCGTGCGTGGGGTCAAGGCTCTGGCGAGCGACTTCGGGGTGTACTTCGGCATGATCAAGCACGCGGATGCCATCCCTCTGGTAGGCTGCGTGGCCATTCTTGATCCCCTGGAGCTGGATATGGATATGGAGGAGGGCAGCAGCGACGGCGAATAGGCTCTTCTCAAACCGCCGCACTCCCGCGCATTACTGACGCTCGTTGAATCCTGTGAGACTCACACGCATTTCCAGCTGCTGGAGCGTTCTCCGGAATCCGAGGTCTTCGCAGGCCCGGGCAATTGGTGTGCCTGCAGGCTCGTTGAGAAGGGTGAGATACCGCCCCGACCACCGGCCCGTCTGTCCACCAAGCTCCCTTACGGAGCTGGCGATCACCCCCAGAGCATGGTCACAGTCCGCAACAACGTGGTTGAGAGCAACGAAGTTGTCTCCCGCGGACGAAAACACGCATCCAACAGTGTGACCATCCAGCGTGACCACGGTACTGCGGGTGCTGGCGGTGAAGACAGCTGGCCAGTCGCGCTGCCAGCACAGCTCGGGACCAGGAAAGACGAGCGCGCGGCAATAGGCTTCTGCGGGGTCGATGTCCTGGAAGACGTAGTCTCCGGGAAGCCGCGGCGCGGAATTCCACGGCGATCGTTCGTAGGTGAGGAGCTCGCGGGCAACAGCAAATCCTGCCTTGCCATAGATGTGTTGAGCGACGGCGTTGGCTGCGAGCACCTCCAGGCGCACATCGGCACATCCCATGCGCCCGGCTCTCTGTATCAGGCTGCTGAGCAGCTGCTGAGCGACGCCACGGCCCCGGTGCTCCGGAATGATTCCGAAAGCGCTCACCCAAGCGTGCCGGCCCCTCACGCCAAGGAATCCGATCCCTACAGCAGCTCCTGATAGGTCACAGGCGACCAGAGACTGATCAAGGTCGATTTGCTGAACGCGGATGAGGCGGGCAAGACGGGCCGGTGACTCTATCACCGGATGCTCATAGCCCTTGAATGCGGAGGTCACGACGCCGGCAAGCTGGCGCAGGGAGTACTCCGAGGCTGCCACGAACTTGTACAGACCCGTCCGAAAGCTCACTGTGTTAGCTTCGCCCTTCCTTCTCGTCATCAGCACTCAGCTCGACATCAGGAAGCACTCGAGCCAGGAGGGCGTGAGCCAGTGCAGAGCACACCAAACTCGGTCTCTCCGGTGAGCAACATTCGTTCGAGATAGGGGCGGCACAACCCACAACGTACGGCACAGCCCGTGTGCTCCACAAGGGCTGCCAGTGAGGCGGCTGAAATTCGAGCTGCGATCTCCTTGAGCACAGCAAAGCTCTGCCGCGTGCACACACACGTTGTGACAGCCACAGCAAGCTACCTTTTCACCGCCTCAAGTGCCATCTGCCCGCGCACCACAACTCCAGTGCGGCTCTCCCCATAGGCTATCAGGACGGCGTAATGCACCGATAGCGAGGGCTATTCCCGTCCGCGGTCTGCGCTCATCCCCTTGATCAGGCGCACGGAAGCAGCAGCCACCACTGGTCGGCGAGCTCACGTGATCGGGGCGACGTCTCAGCAACGATGAGCGATCCTTCGAGCCTATCGAGGGCACAGCTTACCTCCCAGCGGAGCACCGGTAGCGCCTCTGCGCCAGTGGCGAGACTCCACGTGCCGGCTTGGTGCTCTTCAATCACTGTAAGCACAGCCAGCGCTTCGATGATTTTGCTGGCAGCTGCCGGACCGCGTCCCAGCAGCCGGCACACCGTCCACTCAAAGGGAGCGCCCGGCTGCCAAAAAGGGTTGAGCCAGAGGCGGGAATCAGGAGTCAGCACGAAGCACCACCATCCCGGTACGCCTCACGCAGAATCGCCGCGACCTCTGGTCGTGTGAATTCGCCAGGAAGGTTTTCGCCCGCTTGGAGCATCTGCCGGACCTTGGTCCCGCTCAAGACGAGCCGGGCGCTCGCATCGTGTGGGCACGTCTTGTCCGATGCCATGGTTCCACAGCGCCGGCAGTAGAAGCTGTGCTCGAACTTCAGCGGTGTGATACCCAGCTCCCCTGGTTTGAACTCATCGAAGATGCGCTGGGCATCGTACGTTCCGTAGTAACTACCGACGCCAGCGTGGTCTCTACCCACGATGAAGTGAGTGCATCCGTAGTTCTTGCGAATCTGAGCGTGGAAGACGGCCTCTCGAGGCCCTGCATAGCGCATGGCAGCGGGCATTGCTCCGAGGAGCACCCTGTGCGCCGGATAGTATCCATCGAGCAGCGCCTGGTAGCAGCGCATTCGCACCGCCGCAGGGACATCATCCCCCTTCGTTTCTCCGATCAACGGATGCACAAACAGCCCATCGACGATCTCGAGGGCTACCTTCTGAAGGTACTCGTGCGCTCGATGAATCGGATTCCGTGTTTGGAAGCCGACGACGGTGCGCCACTCGCGCTCAGCAAAGATCGCCCGAGTCTCGCTCGGCATCAAGGCGTACTGCCTGAAAAGAGGATCCACCTGCCTCTTGAGGACCTGAACAGGTCCGCCCAAGAGGTACGGTCCTTGGTGGAGCAGCGCCGCGACACCAGGATGCGCCTCGTCCGTCGTGCGATAGACTTCCTTGGCTTCCACGCTGATCTCCCGCTGGAAGCGATCCTCTACCGTCACGATTGCCACAGCACCGTCAGAACTGTCACCGTCCCCCGTGACGAGTGCAAGACGCTCGCCAGTCGAAGTCGACTCGTAGGTCTCCGCATCCACTGCCAGGGTGACTGGAACGCTCCACGGGGCGCCCGACGTGAGGTGCAGGGAGCGCACCACCGATTGGTAGTCGTCGTGACCTAGAAAGCCGCGCAGCGGCGCGACGGCGCCAACGGCGAGGAGCTCCAAGTCTGCAGCCACGCGGGCATCTATGCGGATGCGTCGCAGTCCCAAGGCTTCTCGAGACAGCTCTGACGCCTCGTCTGGGGAGATGAGCCGGGCGGCATCGTTCCCCCGCGTCATGGCTTGACCTCCGAGTGGTTTTCCGCGCTTACGAGATAGCCACGCTCTTCCAGTGTCACCAAGATCTTGTTGACTGACTCCTCGACAGTTTCCCGATCAGTGTGCGCCACCACATCGGGGTGCTGCGGCGCCTCGTAGGGATCGGTCACACCGGTAAAGTTGGAGATCTCCCCGCGCAGCGCCCGTGCATAGAGGCCCTTGACGTCTCTTCGCACAAGGACGTCGAGCGGGCAGTCCACGTACACTTCCAAGAACCGCCCAATACTCTCCCGTGCTTCATCGCGCACCGCCCGGTAGGGTGAAATGGCTGCTACCACCACTCCCACCCCGTGGTGGCTCAGGAGGCCGGCAACAAAGGCGATCCGGCGAATGTTCGTGTCACGATCTTCCTTCGAGAACCCCAACCCCTTGCTCAGGTGCGTACGGACAACATCGCCGTCCAGGACCTCGACGGGACAGTTTCTCTGGTTGAGCCGCTCAACGAGCAGGCTGGCAATCGTACTCTTTCCGGCGCCGGATAGTCCCGTCAGCCAGACCGTGAATCCTGGGGTAACAGACAACACACTCTCCCTCACGTAATGAACTACTGCCTCCAGGCCCCTCGCCAGGCACCACCGCCCGTGTGCACGGAGCGCGCCCGATTGAAGTGTAACCCCGATCGTACAGTAAATTGTAATGTTAAGTTGTAATGTTATGATCTTATCAAACGAAGGGGCTATTCTGGAGTGTGCCACAGATTCTCGTGCCAGACAGTGGGGAGCGGGCGTCCAGCCGGCTTTGAGCCGGCTTGGTGAACGTAGCCCGCGGCTTCAGCCGCGGGCGCTGCGCCGGCGAGCGCCCAGCGCGACAACGTACGGTTTACATTCACCGCGAGCTGCGACAACGTACGGTGCACATGCTGTCCTGGGGAGCAATCCAAACCCAGGATAGCCTCCCCGATCAAACCTGCAGGGAAGACTGCTCTTCGAACACGACGGGGACAGGGGTACGTGCGCGCTGCGCTCGCAGCGTAGGGATTGACCGGAGAATTATCGCCGCCAGCAGTCCCGAGTCGTGCCGGGTAGGGCGCTCCTGGGAGACGAGCTCACCACTCAGCACTTGATAACCGAGCCCGGCAAGGCGGTCTCGCTCCACGCGCGGCCGGCTCACACCCCACTCGGGCTTCAGACTCGGAGCATTTCCCTCCTGCACAAGGACAGCATCGAAGACCTTCGTCCCAACGTGGCGTTCGATCGCTTCCACGTGGTCCGCCACGGAGTAGCCGTCAGTGGCGCCCGGCTCAGTCGCCACATTGCAGATGTAGAGACGGGGCGCCCGCGTCGCCTGCAGCGCCGACACGATCTCTGGGATGAGTAAATTCGGCAAGATGCTCGTGTAGAGGCTCCCCGGACCAACAAGCACGAGATCAGCATCGACAATGGCGCGGATCGCTTCGTCGAACGCGCGCGGATGGCTGGGCTCCATCCAAATTCGGGCGAGGGCCGGTCCGCGGTGATGGTCGATGATCGCCTCACCCATGAGCACGTCACCGTCCACGGTCTCTGCGAACAGCCGCACGTCGGTCAGCGTGGCAGGCAGGATCCGGCCGCGCACCGCCAGGATGCGGCTCACCTCCGCCAGCGCCCGCTCGAATGAGCCAGTCACATCAGTCATCGCCGCCAGGAGGAGGTTTCCCACGGAGTGCCCCGCGAGACCAGGCGTCCGGCTGTCGAAGCGGTACTCGAGCACTTGGGCGGCGAGCAGCTCGGCGTCCGCCAGAGCAGTGATGCACTGCCTGGCATCCCCAGGAGGGGGAACGGCCATCGAGCGTCGCAGAATACCGGAGGAGGAGCCCTCATCGGCGACGGTCACGAGGGCGGCAATGTTGGTGGTCTGTTCCTTGAGACCGCGAAGCAGCGTCGAGAGGCCCGTCCCGCCACCAATGCAGGTGATTCGGGGTCCACGCGCCAGGATCCGTCGCGAATGCACCAGGTGCGCGACGTTGCCTCGATACTCCGGGACGAGCAGGCCGACCAGCGACCTGTTGAGGCCCATGAAGGCGCCAACCGTCAGGCCGATGCCGGTAGTCACCAGCAGCAGGCCACGCACCCCACGGTTGATGAACTGGAGGGTCACGTAGTAGGCCCAGAATGGCCACCGGAAGTCTGAGCTCTTGTAGGCGTCGGCAAGGAGCAAGCCAATGCCCAGGCCAGCGACGGCAACGGCAAGCAAAAGCAGCGCCAGCCAGCGCTTGACGTGAGTTCCCGGACCAATCCAGCGCCACACAGTCGTGAGATGCCGGTTCACTGGCGTAACCCTCTTTCTCGCCGCTCGACGGAACCCCGATATCCTAAGTGCCGCTGCTTTCCTGGGCACGAATGAGTGGAGAACCTCCAGGCGGCCGTCTCTCCCGTCTCGATCCCCTTATGCACTATGGTCACATGGATCACCTCTAGTTGTTGGAGATTATCCCCTCTCTGTCAAATGCAGTGGCACAGGACTGACCCGCTGGTACGCTTCTCTCTGCTCGGGCCTCGTCCGGACGGCACTATGGAAGGCAATCCGTCACGCAATCATAGGACACAGGGAGACCATGCTGCTGCACATTGACTACCTCGCCGGTGGCATAGTTGCGGCGTCAAGTTCGGATGGTACGATACTCGCAATACGAGCGATACTTGCTCGCTGGTGCGCTGATATACATCGCACTCGTGGCAGCGCTCAGGACAGTGGTTGGGGACAGGGTGGAGGGCCTCATGGTTGGTAATCACCATCGCCGGGGGACAGTAGCTCGTGCTGATCGTACAGTTCCCTCCAAAGCCGGCGAACGGGCTTCTTCTACGCAGTTGCCCGTATCAGCGCCCGATGACGATACCGTCGAGCCCGTCGCGTTCAAGAAGATGACGCTTACCCCAGAAGAGTCGGCGGTCTTCCAGCACTGGTACAAAAAGGCAACACCCCATCCTATAGAGCCGGGGGCCGTCCCCTTAGAGCATACGGACCCCGGCTATTAGGAGCCGCCCCTGAGACGGTGCCTGCGTCCGTTCGTGTTGAATTTGATGATGGCAACAGGGGATCAAGTGGTAACGGACGCATATGTCCAGTGACCTCCTCCGAATCCCCTTTGAGGACCGGCATCTCAACGAGCGCGATATTCAGAAGTTTTACTGTGGCGACGATCGCTGGTGTCGAACCGCTTCGACGTGGATCAGGCGACCGCGTACCATCGCACA
The DNA here is from genome assembly GCA_023381895.1 of Chloroflexota bacterium. The sequence goes on along the minus strand of JAMCTA010000051.1, from coordinate 9,777 downwards.
GGCGCGAAGCCAGCGAACCGAGATATGGCTGTACACCGCCTCCGAAGGCCAGATCGTGGGGTACGGATCACTTGGGCCGTGGCGCGTCGTAGAGTCTCCGCCTGAAGCAAGCATTATTCCCGTGCTCGCGATTCGGCGCGAGTTTCAAGGCCAGCCACACGATCAGCCCAAGAACCACTATTCAGATCAGCTCATCCGCGATCTTGTTACCGAAGCTGACCGTCATACGGAACGCCTTCCTGTTGTGGGCCCGTACGTGGACCCTGAAAATCACGGAGCGATCAAGCTCTACAAACGGCACAACTTTGAGATGGTGCCTGAGTTGACCAGCAAAGACGGCAACGGGATCGTTCACGTGGCGATGCTCCGGCGCCTCAGCTAGGCTGATCACCAGTGGCGCGCCCGACCTCCTGCATCGTGACGGCGTCCAGCGCCTGCCATTCAGCCAGCCAGGGTTCGTCCGGCGAGGGACGGGGACCGCGCCGGCGGGCAAACTCGACGAAGCGGGCAATGCGCAGCTTGAAGACATCCGAGCTATACGTCAACGCGTGTGCCCGCAACTGCTGGGGATCGAAGTCGCCGGGTTGGAACTGGGCGAGCGCGGCAGCCAGCGCTTCGGGGGTCTGCGCAGGGAACAGGATGCCCGTCTCGCCGTCACGCACGCTGTCCAGCGCGCCGCCCGCCCTATAGGCGATCACTGGCCGCCCAGCGGCGTTCGCCTCCAGCGGTGTGAGACCGAAGTCTTCCTCACCGGGCTGGATCAGGGCGGCGCAGCCAGCGTAGAGCTCGGCGAGCTCTGCATCGGAGACCCGCCCCAGAAACTCGACAGTCGGTCCCGCAAGCCGTCGTAACCGTGGCAGGTCCGGCCCGGTTCCCACGACCTTCAAGGGTAGCCCCAGCCGTGAACAGGCGGCGACGGCCAGATCGATCCGTTTGTAGGCGATGAGGCGAGAGGTGGTGAGGAAAAAGGGGATGCCGGCCGGCGGCGAGCGCGGCACGAACCGATCCGTATCCACGGGTGGTGGAATAATAGCAGCACTGCGCCCGTAGGCGTGGTAGATACGCTCCGACCCGGTGCCGGACATCGCCACAAAGTAGTCGACCCCTGATGCAGCGGCCCGGTCCCAGCGACGGAGCAGTGCCGTGTTCATCTCCAGGACAGTGCGCGCTACTAGGCCCCAGCCCTGTTGACGGGCGTAGGCGGCGGTGCGCCAGGCGAAGCGTGGAGGCGTATAACAGTAGCAGACGTGAACCGCGTCCGGCCTTACCCTGACTCCCTTGGCGAAGGCGCTGGCGCTGGAGAGCACGACAGCGGCTTCTGGCCGCATGAGCCGGAAGGCCAGGGGGAAGAAGGGCAGCAGCAGTTGGTAGTAGCGCTTGCCGGGGTAGAATGGCTGCAGAAAGGAAGTCCGTACGCGCTCGCCCGGGATGCGCGGGTTGGTGGTCGCCGCCGCATAGAGCGAGGTATAGATGGGCGCGCCGGTGTACAAGTCGCAGAGGTCTGCCAGCACCCGCTCGGCGCCGCCGGCGTCGACGAGGTAGTCGTGGACGAGGGCGACGGAAGGTGCCCCTGCTCCAGTATCACCGGCAACGGCGCCATCCCTCACCTCAGTCACATTGCCCTTCAGAAACCCTAGCAAGTAGGTGCCGGCGCAGATGTCTGCAGAAGCGCCCGGGTGATTGCGGCTACGCTGGCCTGAATGGTCAGCTTCTCTCTGACGGTCGCCTTCGCAGCGCCGCCCATGGCATGCGCCTCGTCAGGATGCTGGAGCAGGTAGAGAATGGCCTGGGCAAGACCGTTGACGTCACCGGGTTGAACAAGCATGCCGGTTTGCCCATCCGTGACTAGTTCAGGCACCCCACCGCTCCTTGCCGCAACGACAGGCTTCCCCAGTGCCATGGCCTCGACGACGACAAGACCGTAAGCCTCAGGCTTAACGGACGCATGCACGAGGACGTCGCAGCATGCCATGATGGCCTTGACGTCATCCCGGTAGCCTGTCATTATGACGTGCCGCTCCAGCCCCAGTTCGCGGATACGCCATCGCAGTTGCGCCTCATAGTCCGTGTCAATCTTGCCGAACGCTGCCTTTCCTACTAGGAGGAGCTGCACCCCGGGGAAGGAGCGGATGATACGCGGAGCCGCCTCAACAAGAACGTGCTGTCCTTTCCAGGGCGCTATCCGGCCAACCATGCCGACTATAGGGCCTTTTCCTAGGCCGAGTGCCAAACGTGCGTTGTGTGCGGTGGCGTGGTCTGCACCAGCGTCCGTGTCCACTCCATAGTGAATAACGGAAGCCGTGGACGCTCGCAACCCAGCCTGAATCATCGCCTGACGTGTCGCCCAGGAATTGCAAAGCACGGCCGTCGCCCACCTACTGGCGATCCAGGTGAGCGCCGTTCTGTACACCGCGGGAAACATTTCACGCGACATCAAGTCGTGCATGTGCCAAACACACGGTGTACGGCTCAGACGCGCGGCTATGGAACCATATACATCGGCCTTGATTGAAAAGGTGTAGACGATGCACGACGGGTTCGATCGGAACAGCCGCCGAAGACGGAGCACCATCGCTAGCAGGCTGGGGATGGCGAAGGCTGCACCTAGTGCCTGCATAGCGCCTTGGTGCTTGCCCAGACGTGTGAGGCGGGTGGTCAGTGGCAGCACCATGACTTCGTGGCCCCTAGATCGAAGGCGTTCGTATAGGTCGCCGGGGCCGGTAAGTATCACAATTGGTCTCAGCACAGTCCGGTCGATTCGATCAAGGACCTCGAAGAGGAAGACCTCCGCTCCGCCAACCTGATCCGCGTGATCCAGAATGTAGACGGTGCGAGGAAGAGCCGGCGAGATTTGAAGGCCCATCACGCGTACAGCATCCCCCTACGGGCTTTGGACATCTCCCGCGCGCGGCGATCATCTGGATGCACCTGGAGCACCGCATCGCCAGCGACTTCTGGCAGCGATAAAGACTTGATATTCACTTACCTCCCGGACGGAATCGCCTGCTCTCGGCTGACCAATGTTTCGTCTTCAAGCGATCGTACCACCTTCGCAGGTACGCCCACGGCGAGATGGCGCGGTGGGATATCCGCAGTGACAACGGCTCCTGCTCCTATAACTGCGCCCTCACCGACTGTAACGCCATCGACGACCACCACTCCCGCTCCTAGCCAGCAACCGTTACCCAAACGGATACCTCGCTCCGACCTGGTCACCCAGCGATCCGCTCCGAAGGCTCCGAGCGAGTAGTTGGATGCAACAAGAATACAAGACGGCCCCATCCGGACGTCATCTCCGATCACGATCGTTCCATTGTCGCTTGCCCAAACGCAGCACAGGTGATTAATTAGGCTGCGTGCCCCAATAGACACCCGACTGGGTACCCGTATGGACGCCGTGGGCATGATGGTAGAACCGACCCCTCGGTACGCCAGACGTGTGACGGGGCGCGCATACTCGTTGTCTAGAGTATAAAGCCAGTAAACTATTGCGCGTACAGTGCGCGGGCGCAGCGGCGCCACGGCGGCCCGCGCCGCCTTCCTGCCGATTACGATCCAACGCGGTGCCACGTGTTCCGCTCCTCAATGTACGATGCAGCGCCAGATAAGGTTATAGCCTGCACCCTGCCCTCGGATGGTGTAAGGAATAACGCCCGGGGAAGACCGTACGCCGTCACGGCTCTAAGGGTTACACACGGCGGGCAACAACCCATAGTTCTTCCGCCCGGCCGGACCTCCCAGCCACCCACCACGCCGGGTACGTAAGATAGTGAACCACATCAGTCCAGCGCACGACCATCCGTCTGACGATGTCACCGGCCCCCCTTACCTGCTGCGTTAAGACCACCGAACGTGGGTTTGATTAGATCCCTCGTCTTGGTCTTAAGAACCAGGCTGTATAAACAAGTCAGATAGAGATTCATGTGGTCTCCCTTCTTTGTGAAGGGGTCCAGCACATCATACCCATGAGACCTAACCAGCGTATTCCCTCAGCGAAAATGCTACCGAGCAACCTACGGTTCCCGCATTGTCCTCATGCGTCAGCCCCAACCAATCGACGAGGCAGCCGCATGATCAGTGGACCGGCACCCTAGTCTCTTTCCCAATCTGGACCGGCAGGAGGCACTTTGGAACTAGAGGGAGGCAACGTCGATTGGCTGTCCTGATCCTGCTGACTTCCAGGCGGCCTCGGACAGCTGCATGACGTGCAGTCCACACTCGGCTGGGGAGTACACTGGCTCTGTGCCTTGAATCGCTGCGATGAAATTATCATCAGGAGTCGATGGAGGCGGGACGTCTTTCACTTCGACAACGCCTTCATCGAAGCGGCGTACCTCGATCAGCGGCTGGCGTGGATCACTTTGGCCCAGCTGACGGTAGAAGATGGCTCCCTCCGACCCGTAGATCGTGATATCTTCCATCACCATACCCCCCTGGAATGGGGCGTTGCCGACGATGGAAAGGCACCCTGTCGCCCCTCCTTCGAACTCGAGGGTGATGGCCGAGTTGACATCCACTTCTAGATCGAACGATTGCTGGGTAGCAAACACTCTCTTTGGCTGCAGCGATGTGACGTAGAGCATGATGTCGACGATGTGGCTGCCCGAATCATTGAGCTGTCCACCCCCAGAGAGCTCGCGCTGGATGCGCCAGCGATTCGCCCGCTTCTGGTTGTTGTACCAGTTCTGATTCTGCTGCAGGTCGATGTACTGCAGCTGCCCAATGAGGCCAGAGTCGATAGCCTTCTTCATGGCCAGGAATGCGTGCTGATAGTGCCGTTGGTAGGAGACCAGCACAATTTTCCCAGCACGATCTCGCTCGGCGATGACCTGCTTGGCCTCTTGAACTGAGCAGACCATTGGCTTTTCCACCAACACGTGAAGACCAGCCTGTAAGGCACCAGACACCTGTTCCCAGTGGAAGCTGTGCGGCGTACTGATGACCACCGCATCAAGCTGCTCGTGTGTGAGCATTTGACGGAAGCCGGCATAGACCGGCACGGATGCCAATGGCTCGAAGCGCTCTCGGGCACGCTGTACGTTTGCCTCGAACGGCTCGGTGATGGCCGCGATCGCCACGTCCGAGCGCTTTATGAGCCGGGGAACGTGCGCACCGACCATGTTGTTGCCTGCACCAATCAATCCAATGCGGAGTGTTCGCGGTATTGTCAAGCAGAATCCTTCTTTCTTGCTGAAGCGCGCTGAACGCTGCGATAGCCCGTGCAGCGAGTCAGGGTCGCCTCGCACTACTACGAGTGGACGTCACTCTCCTTCTGCGTGCACGCCAGCTGCCTTTGTTTGTAGCACGTCATTCAGCAACATGCCAAGTTTTGCTTCGAATTCTGTCCGCCAAGTCTCTCCGTGGTCCAGGTCGGCTTCTGTCACCGGGTCTCCTCGCACAAGCTTTCGGAGGAGAGCCAGCTCAATGCGGGAAAACGTCGCTGCTCCCAGTACGTAGTCCTCAAAAGCCTCATAGGCAACAGGAGCTATCGCCCGAGCGATGCGCTCGATCACCTGAGCATAGTCGCGGATCTCTTGCTGAGCGTGTTGATCCAAACGAAGTGACAGAAAGTGGAAGCAGTTGTGGAGATTGATCTTCCAGTACCACTCGGTATAGAGCGACAGGGGCAAGTTGATGCGGGCCAGCTCTCGCGACATGCCGGCGACTAGATGCTGGTGATAGAGCGCATACGTCTGGGCGTTGGCCGCGCTCCAGTCGCGAATAGCTGTCTCGGCATCCTCTCGTGACATCGGCTCGTCTGCCCGCCCCTGGCGATTGCGAGGGCTCTGCGGCCGGATAGCGTCCGGCGCGGGGACGAAGAACTCTTCGCGCATTTCCGAGTAGCGCTGGGAGATCGAGTTGATGCTCGCAGTTCGGTGGCGAAACCACTGGCGCTCTACGAAGATCGGGGCCTTGACGTGAAACTTCAGCTCCACCATTTCGAATGGCGTCGTATGACGGTGGCGCATTAGATAGCGGATGAGCCCTCTGTTGGAGCGGATGGACTTCGTGCCGGCGCCATAGCTCACGCGGGCAGCAGCGACGATCGCGGCATCATCGCCCATATAGTCCACCAGACGAACGAAGCCGTGATCGTGTACTGGCAGTTCCCGGCCGCGCAGCGACTCGGGGTCTTCTCTATCGCGCCTCATTGGGCAAGCTCCCCTTCGCTTCGATCCTGGATCATCCTGGTCGTGGGCGCACCCACTCTATTATCTTGCTCAGAGTAAGATGCTACGGCACAGTATGTGCCGCTGTTGCTAGCGCTCAGGAAGGATGATACCAATGAGACATGTAGCACTCCCTGGATTCTCCAAGTCTGTGTCAGCGCTGGCATTGGGAACGCTGAGCTTGACTCCCGAGCCCGAAGAGGACTATCAGAAGTGGGCTGGATTGCTCGACCATTGGGTGAGTCTTGGTGGCAATGCTATTGACACGGCTTTCATCTACAACGGGGGGCGCAGTGAGCTCTGCCTGGGTCGTTGGTTTCGAGAGCGCGGCAATAGAGAACAGATCTTTCTCATAGACAAGGGGGCGCATCCCAATCGGGAACAACCACGCCGCGTCGCTCCCGAGTTCATCGAGTCAGATCTTCAGACATCGCTGACACGCCTAGGGATTCCCAACATCGACCTCTATCTCCTCCATCGAGATGATCCGGAAGTCTTGGTCGCAGTCATTCTCGAATGTCTCAACCGTCTTGTAGATCACGGTAAAGTTGAGGCTTACGGCGTTTCAAACTGGACGATCGAGCGGATCGACGCGGCGAATGAGTATGCAGTCAAGCACGATCTCCGACCACTGCGAGCAAACAGCCCGAACGTGAGCCTTGCCCGGGCAGCCGAGCCGCTGTGGTCCGGCTGCATCACACTCGATGTTGATGGACGAGCGTGGCACAGCACTCGCGCTTTCCCGGTCTTTGCCTGGTCTTCGCAAGCCCGAGGGTTCTTCTCTGGCAGATACTCTTCTGAGCACGTCGATGACCCATTGATCGCACGAGTCTACAACACTCCCGACAACTGGGAGAGATTGCAGCGCGTACGTCAGCTTGCTGCTGGCAAAGAGACGACTCCTACGCGCGTGGCGCTCGCCTGGGTGCTTGGGGAGCCGTATCCGATCGTGCCCATCATCGGGCCGCTACGCCTCGAGGAGCTGAATGATAGCGTGGAGGCGCTGAGCCTGTCACTCTCCACAAGAGAGCGTGCCTGGCTGAATCTGGAGGTGTGAAGGTGAATGATGGCACGCAGGTGGTCATTGATCGAGCCGCCACGACTGACGCGCGCAGCGCCGTTCGACGCGAGTGGCTGGTCACAAATGGGCGGGGCGGCTATGCGAGTGGCTCACTGGCCTACCCTACCCGCCGGTATCACGGGCTGCTCATCGCTGCCCCTAGGAGTCCGAATGACCGGCTTGCCACCTTGGTGAGACTCGAGGAGGCACTAGCATGGGGAGGCCAGACGCGGAGACTAGATTCAAACATCTACACCGATGGTACCGTTGACCCACGTGGCTTCGACTTCCTCCAGTCGTTCCGGCTCGAGTCCGGGCTACCAGTGTGGGTCTACGCGATTGATGGTTTCGTTATCGAGCGACGCGTCTGGATGCCACAGGGCGCCGACGCCTGTTGTGTGCGGCTCTCCTTGCTGAGCGGTAACGGTGCCGTAGATCTGCAGCTGACGCCCCTCGTCGCCTGGCGCAGCGCTGATGCGCTGCAGCACAGCAAAGACCGTGAGTTCGTCTGCACGACCTGCGACCAATCCGTCGAGGTAAAGAGCGACCCGACGGACTCGCTCGTCATCGCCGTAGACCGGGGCAGTTTCGTCCTCGACAGCGACTGGCACTACAACTTCTGGCTTCCCGAAGAGCACGCACGGGGCTATGACGCACAGGAGGATCTGTTCCGCCCCGGCCACTTTCGAGCCCACGTGCGTCCGGGGGACACAGTGACTCTCATTGCCCGTCTGGCCTCGGCTACTCAACCCGGCGGAGATTCACGCTGGTCGCTGGAAGCTGCCGTGGATCGTGGCAACCGTCTGCTCGAGCAAGCTCGCGGCGTGACGACGAATATGGGGAAGCAGCTGGTGCTCGCCGCCGATCAGTTCGTCGTAGGCGAAGGTGACCAAACCGGCATTGTCGCAGGCTACCCTTGGTTTGGAGAGTGGGGTCGAGACACGATGCTATCGATCCCCGGCCTGCTCCTTGCTACCGGACGTCCGGAGGTTGCCCAAGATGTTTTAAGGCGCTGGGGACGCCAAACGCAGCGCGGACTGCTTCCCAACACGCTAGAGCGTGGAGCTCACGAGTTCAACACCGCCGATGCCAGCCTCTCGTTTGCAGAGGCAGTCTTCTTGACCTACAACGCGACACACAACACCACGTTTCGAGATGAGATGCTGACCACCCTGCTCTCGATAGTGGAGAGCTATGTCAATGGAACCGATAACGGCATCAGCGTCGATCCTCAAGATGGCCTCGTGATCGCCTCGTGCCCCGGACTGCAATTGACCTGGATGGACGCAAAATGCGGCGACTGGGTTGTCACACCGCGCCGAGGGAAGCCGGTCGAGGTCTCAGCTCTGTGGATCAATGCATTGGAGATAGCTCAGGCGCTCAGTCGAGAAGCAGATCAATCGTTTTCTCATGCAGACCTCTTGCATACAGCACGCCGTTCCTTTGCCGACCGCTTCTGGTGCGAGCAGTGTGGCTACCTGTACGACGTCATCGATGGCGCTGACGGTAACGACTCGACACTTCGCCCAAACCAGTTGCTCGCGCTCGCGCTCTCCTTTCCAGCACTGACAGGAGAGCGTGCGCAGCGCGTCCTTGCAGCTGTCGAGTCAACCCTGCTTACTCCTGTGGGACTGCGCACACTCGGCCGAGACGCTGAAGGATATCAGGCACGTTACGAGGGGGGCCAGGAGCAGCGCGATGCCGCGTACCACCAAGGTACCGTCTGGCCTTGGCTCTTAGGACCGTACGTCGCCGCTGCTCGCCGTCTCGACAGATCAAGAACATCGCTGCTTCCCACGTTTGCCGTCCTCTCTGCCCATCTGTCCGAGGCAGGCGCCGGAAGCGTCTCTGAGATCTTCGACGCCGAGCCGCCTCACCTAGCACGTGGTTGTCCTGCTCAAGCGTGGAGTGTCGCCCAGCTCCTGTGGGCGCTATACACGATCGAGCAAGAGCCGCACTGAATCAGCGGTTATCGACTGGTGCGCGTCCCTTACCCATCTGCACCAACAGGGAGCGCAGTGCCGGGATACCGCCGGAGCTGCGGCTAGCCAGCGCACGCTGAAGAATCTGGCATGGTGCGCTGACCTGTGATCTACGCAAGCGCGCTGAGAATCTCTTGGAGGAGAGAAGAACTGTTTGCCGCCACAATTGGGCAATCGACGAGGCTCCAAGGAGCACCGGTATAGTTGCTCACGACGCCCCCAGCCTCGCGCACGATGAGCGCTCCGGCAGCGGCATCCCACGGTTGCAGCGTTCCTTCCCAGAACCCGTCGAATCGGCCACATGCCACGTAGCAGAGGTTCAGCGCTGCGGCACCATCGCGCCGGATAGCTTGAGACAACCGCGTGAGCCGCCCGAAGCGCTCCAGAACTGGGTCCAGTGTGGAACGATCGTAGGGGAATCCCGTCGCAAGCAGCGCGTGGGAGAGTACCGGCGTCATCGACACGGTGATGATCTGCCCATTGAGATGAGCACCGTTGCCCTTTACCGCCTGGAATAGCTCTTCACGAAAGGGGTCGTAGACGACGCCAAGGACGATCTTCCCGC
>JAMCTA010000114.1 GCA_023381895.1 Chloroflexota bacterium | reverse complement strand
CGGGGCGCTCGCTGACCCCGGTGCTGCGAGGTGAGCGCCCGAAGATGCAGGATTCGCTGGTGGTGGAGAATGATGAGGACTATCTAGGCCTGCGCCTGCGCACGCTCATCACCGAGCGCTGGCAACGCGACCACTGAGGCTCAGCCCTTGGCGCCGAAGGCCTCATTGAACAGTTGTTGCCACTTGGTGGCTGCACTCTTGAGAGCCTCCTTGGGCAAGCTCTGGTGGCGTAGCGCCGCTTGCAGCGCATCATCTATGCTCTTCCAGCACTCGGCGTAGTTGGGAACTTTTGGCTGCGGCTTGGCATATTTCTCAACGACATCCAGGAACGTGGTGAGTTGCTACTTCGGATCCGTCACAAACGGAGCGTTCAAGTCTCGCATCCGAACCGATGGTGAGAGGGGCTGCTCTGGGTATAGAAAAGCTCTGCGTCCATCCTGATCCAAGGCGAGGAGTGGTATCAAGGCCTGTTGCTTCGATGGGTCTGTGCCCAGGGTAGGTCATCGTGTCTGCGCCTATTTTCCCGTGAGAGTCACCACACCAAGATCGAGGGAGGAGCCGCTGCCACCCGCAGTGATTGGCAAGCGTGTACCGGTCCTGGTGCCGTACCAACCCACGACGAGCCGCCCTTCGCTGGCACGACCTTGCAGATCGATGACATGAAGATCAGCGACCTGTTCGCCTGGTTTCCACGTCTTCGTCGGGGCAGTGCCGTTGAGCGGGACACCATCGCCCTGACCGATGATGTGCCCCTGGCCGTCGATGAGGTGAACAAATACGGTGTAGTCGTGTGCCAGGGGTTGGAGGTCGCGCCATTGCAGGGCTAGGACAAGCTGCGAGCCTATCTCTTTGTAGCCGGAGCTCTCCAGCTTGATGCTGTCCGCGAAGGTCGCTGAGCGAGGATGCTGCTGGGCGAGCCCCCGTGGCGTGAGATAGAAGCGCACGGCAACGTGATCGACCTCCCAGCGCCCGTCCTGAAGGAGAGCTGTGTTGAGCGCACGCTCGGCGACGCGATCGCCATCCCACGAGCCGGCGGCATCGAGCGACAACCAGGCTCCGCTGTAGCGCTGACCGAGCTGCACTGCTTCTGCCAGTGTCGCTGGCTCACTGCCCGGATGAGTGGAGGGCAAGAGCACTCGCGGCAGCGTCCCGCCGGCGACGTCACGATAGTAGTAATGCATGCTCGGATCGATGAGACTGTTGTCGATGAAGACCTGTCCAGCTTGCTCGTGGGCGCGAATGAATGCGGCCGCTGGCCCGTAGTCCGGCCAGTGGTGGAATCCCGGCTGCAAGATCGCGGCAAAGCCTGCAAGACCGGTAAGAAGGGGGATCATCGCGAGAGCGGGTCCAATGCGAGCGCGTTGCCGCCATTGCCTGGCAATGAGCAAGGCCCAGAGCAAGGGGATGAAGGGCGTGACCGCACTGATGTAGCGAGCGTTGAACAGGAAGTGTAGTGGTGGCAGCAACAGCGGGAGCAGGATGTAGAGGCAGACGATAGCCACGCACAGCCGGATCGCCCTTGTTCCCTTCAGGAGGGCATACGCAACGCTGCCTCCGAAGAGCAGGATGCCCAGCACCGTCACCCAGTAGGGGAGCAATGGCCCGCCGTAGCCAAACAGCAGGTCGCGCCCGACCTGGAAGACTTGGTGGAGGATCGTGCCGCTCGGCACCGCGGTGGGGGGATGGAGATGGCGGACGAACCAGAACCACGGTAACAGTGTGACGGCTGGCAAGGCTATCGCCACGGCCGCTCGACGGCGCTGACTTGGGCGCGCCAGCACAGCGCTCAGAGTGATGACCACTGGAATGAGCAGTACACCCCCGTAGTGTGTCCATAGCGCCGCAAGCTCAGCGAGCGCGAAGAAAAGCCACGGCCTGAAGCTATCGCGCTGCAACGCCCGCAGCAAGAGGAGCACTGCCAGGATCGACCAGAGAATGAGGGGAGCGTACATCCGTACGTCCTGACCGTACCAGAAGCCCTCTGGTTGTAGTAGCCACAGCGCACCCGCAAGCAGACCGACACCTGGACCACTCAACTGCTGCCCAAGCTTGAACGTCAGCACACCGGTCACGAGAAAGCACGCTACTGATGGCCAGCGCACAGCGAAGACGGAAAAGCCCGCGAGCTGCTCCCAGTAGCGAAGGAACAGAAAGTAGGTGGGCAGGTGTGGTTCGGTCGATGCGAGGGCGTGAAACATGCTGGTGAGCGGCTGCTGAGCAAAGAGCAATCCGTAGGTTTCGTCCATCCACAGTGGCTGCACCGTGGCATGCCAGAAGCTGAGGATGGCGCCGGCCAGCACCAGAGCGATCAAGCAGGCAAGATGGATCGTAGAGAGCTTCCTATGATGGCTGCCGGAGTCCGCCTGCCGCTCTTCGAAGTGGCCGGATTCAGCGCTGACGTTGGGCGTTGTTGGACGTGGCCTCACCTCACAGGAATCCTCACCGGCTCAGTGCTGTCTTGATCGCAGTTGCCCCGCCTGACCGTCCGGCTGCCACGGCGTCTCATCGAGCCGGCGCGGTCAGGTAGAGCCGCACCTCACCCGAGGGGGTCTTCCACCGCCGGATCAGCTTCGCAGAAGAGTCGAGAGCCTGTTGCAAGAGCTTGCCGGGCTTCTTTCCATCTTGCACGTACCATACCCGCTTGTGCGTCGCTTCGAGCCGGGGAAGCTCCCGGGCAATGCGCCGGGCAGCATCGTGACGCTCGAACGTGCTGCCGTTGTCTTCCACGGCGATGGCATTCGTGACGCTGCGAGTGCGGATCGCGTAGTAGCCGAGGCGGTCGATGCTCTCAAAGGCGACGCCATCTCTGCTATGCCAGTGGGACAGCACGAGGTCGAGTGCGGGATCGTTGGACCAGGTGACTGTTTGCTGGGCGTGCGGCATGCGCAGCGTGTCGGGGGCCGTGATCGCCAGCCACGCTAGGAAGACTACGCCAAAGAAGGGCCGGCTCGTCGCGAAGGCGCTCGTCAAGAGCGCCACGAAGGGCAGGACGGCGAGACCGTAGCGATCGATGCCCGCTTGAGGATCCCAGTGTCCGTTCACGTAGAACACCATGAGCGTTCCCGTCAGTGTGCCCAATGCAGCGAAGGTCAACAGCGGCCGGTGCCCTGACTGCCAGCCCAGTGCCAGCGACAGCAGCGCCAGCCCGAGGGATACGGCGGCGGTAAGGAGCGGTGGAATGATACCGGGATACCACCCGCCGAGCACCGCGAAGACGAGTGTCAATGGCAGTCCCGCGCTCGCGTTCTGCACACCAAAGGAGT
>JAMCTA010000015.1 GCA_023381895.1 Chloroflexota bacterium | reverse complement strand
TGACCGATGAGTGGCTGACCGTGGAGATTGCGGTAGCCATAGACGGCGGGCCATCCACCCTGCTGGTATCGTTCGAGAAGTGTCGCGTAGTCTGCCGGATCATACTCCTCATCAGCATCCTGAAAGAGGCAGACATCTCCAGAAGCCTCGCGGATCAGCGTGCGGATTCCTGCACCTTTGCCACCGTTGCGGTCGCGCCGGATGACGCGAATGTTCTGAAACTCTTGTTGTAGACGGCTCAGAATACTGGAGGTCTGGTCTGTGGAGGCATCATCGTGAATGAGAAGCTCCAACTCCACCGCGGGTAGCAAGCGCGCAGTCACGACCTTCCGCACAATCGCTTCGATTGTGCGCTCCTCGTTGTAAGCTGGCACGAGTACGGAGAGCTTCACGCGCGGGTTTTCCCTCTTTCCCCTCCAGGGAGCACCCTGGACTACATCCCAACAATCGTAGCCGGTACGGCGCTTCCGCGCAGTCTTCCGCTGCCGTACTGGGGTAGTGCTGTCATCCTATCCAGCCGGCGCGGTATCTAGTCGTGGCGTGGGCAGAGGATCTTCATCTTCGTGCCATGCGGTGTCCAGGAGCTCCACTTCGCTTACCCACAGGCTGCGGGCCGCTCCTACCAGGTAGAGCGATCCGGTGACGCAGACGGTGCCGTCGGATTCAGCGAGTGTGATGGCTCTCTGGATAGCCAGGTGAGTATCGGGGATAGCCTCCACACTGGGGCAGTAGTGACGGCAAAGGGCAGCAAGATCTTCGGCATCGACGGCAGTCTTGCCCACCACCGAGAGGCTGGTACACACGACAGCCCGCGCAGTCGAGGCAATTAGGCGTACAACTTCCTCCGGTTGATGGCTGGCCAGGATACCGAGCACGTAGATGATCTTCGTACCCTCAGGCAATAATACACGGAGCGCTTCAATAAGAGCCGCCGCCTTTTGACTATTGTGAGCGCCATCGAGGAATACTGTAGGATGGCTCTGCACCTTCTCCAGGCGGCCTGGGAAGCGAACGGCTGCGAGTCCCCTAGCCACCTGCTCGTGCTGGATTGAGGGCCACAAGGTGCGGGCAGCGGCAATAGCCAGAGCGGCATTGCGCACCTGATGGGGACCAGCGAGTGGCACCCGCAGACTCTCCCAGCTCACTTCACGATCTCGATAGGCAAAGGATGTGCCCGCGTCTGCGTGGAGGAGTGGGCTGGCCGCAAAGTCGCGCCCTTCGAGCACAAGCGGTGCCTGCTGTTGTTCAGCCTCTTTGAGAATAACCTCGAGCGCCTCCTGCTCTGGTTGGGTAGCGACGACGACAGGTGTGCGCCACTTGATGATCCCGGCTTTGTGATAAGCGATGTCGCGAATTGTCGGACCGAGAGTTAGGATGTGGTCGTAACCGATCTTGTTGATAATGCTGACGTCGGGCTGGATCACGTTCGTATAGTCCCAGCGACCACCAGCACCTACCTCGACGACGCCAACTTCCACGCGCTCGGCAGCGTAAGCGGCGTAGGTGAGTGCTACCCACACCTCACCATAGCGTAGGGGACCGAGATCACTCGTAGCATTGAATGCCTCGACCTGCTGGCGATACCACTGAACCAGACGCACAAATCGAGCCACTGCCATCATGCGCCCATTGATGACGAGCTTCTCGATAGGTGTCTGAAGATATGGCGATACGTGCAACCCGGTGCGCCGGCCAGCTGCCGCGCTGATACTCGAGATGATGGCGCATACGGAACCCTTGCCTGAGGTTCCGGCGACGTGAATCGGAACAAACTGCCGCTCAGGATGCCCCAACAGGGCGAGGAAGCTTCTCAGACGGGCCAGGCGGCGCTGACGGCGCTCCGCAAGGGAATAAGATGAAGAACCGTCGAGCGCATCCGCTGGCGCGCGGATGTTGCTGTGGATCCAGCGCACCGCTTCCGCGTAGCTGGCGATGTCCCCCACCCTGCCTCACCTTGGCAATATGCCCTTGACTGCGTCAGTCTAGCACCTTCTGTGAGCAATCCTGTGGATCACACTACAAGAAGCGCGTAAGACTCGACACTCCCCCGCAGGATATCAAGACCACGCGACGATTTGCGTGATCTGTGCCTTGGCCGCTATAGTGCTAATCCTGTGGAGCATGAGATCTGCGTCAGCGCCCCTGTGCCCTTGCCGAGCGCTGACGCACCGGATGTGGGAGTGCGGCTGCCGTATGAGTTCCGTCGTGAAGAAGCGCCGAAAGGCAATCACCAAGCATAAGTTGAAGAAGCGCCGTCGCCGTGAACGGTTCCAACGCCGCCGGTAATGACGTGATCCGGAGGTAGGGATATAGTCCTACCCCAGGCGAAATTGTTAGGACTACGCGGCAACTCCCAGATGTAGAGCTTGTATGCTGCATCTTAAGGAGAGACACGTGACTGCCAGTGGTGATAATGAGTTTGATCAGGATCCTCTTGCCAGCCTGAACGCATTGAGCGATTCTGCACTCATCAGAGCGCGGGCTCTTGCTATCGCGAAGAACATACTCAACGCAGCGTGGCAAGGGGCCGTGCTTCTCAACGATCCTCACGTGGCAGTAAGTAACGATCCGAAGAGTGCGCCGGCGCCAGGGGAAGTGCGAGCATCGTCGTCGAGCACAGAGGCGGCGTTGGGGGAAGCTCGTGCTCGTCTCCAGCGTGCAGTGGCAACGGTGGCGGCTTCGTCGGATTTTCCGACTCCGGGCTCTGGTGCAGCTCCAGCTCCTACCCATAGTCCTTCGCCAGCACCGGCTCCGCCCTCGTCCGCGACTAGCGTGATAGGGATGCAGTCGGAACTGGAGGCGGTTCGTAGCTCCGTTGCCCATCTCCGGAGTTCCGTCGATGAGTTGCGGGGAGCACTTGAGCGAGTGTCCGAGATTGCCAGACGTGTCGATACGCTATCCGAGGCAGTCGTCGATCAGGGAAGGGCGGTTGACCAACTTCGTGATGATCATTCGCAAGTCATCATCCGCCTCGTTACAAAGACGACAGATCTTGACTCGCGTGTTACCTCCCTGGAGTCCTCAGCTGGTGCAAGAATCCTGAGCTCGGAGACTCCTGTTGGAGATGAGCAATCTTCCGACCCGACCGGGGGTGAGCAATCCGGAGGATCAGCGGTTGGAGGGGTGGCTGCAAGTGAGACGGGTGTCCCCGCTCCTCAGCCGGTGGCTCTCTCCCCCCGCTCTATAGCGGTGGAACAGGGGGGTGTCCAATCATCAGACGGTCTCCTTTCGGGTGACGTTGACCTCGTGCTCCCGCGTTCAGCCGACCGCGTGACGTTAGAGGTCATCGTGGCGGTGCTACGCGAGCAGCCGGGTGTCCGCGTCGGCGACATCAAGGCACACCAGGAGACGCTCATTGTGCCGTTGTCCCTCGCGCGGCCGATGCCGCTTGTACCCATCCTGCGCGAACTTCCGCGAGTAACCACGGCCTCGCTCGTTCCTGCGCAGTTTGCGCCGGTAGGTTCCGCTCCTCGCCACGTGCGTGTGGACATCGGAACGGTTTCCCCTTCCGAGCGAGGCAGGTAGGGCCCAGGAGATTAGAGCGGTCAGGTACGCGGAAGAGGGGTAGCAGCCAGCTGCCGGCCTGTCAGATCGCGCTGTCCCCGCGCAAACTCATCCACGCCCATCGCCTTCCTACCTTCGAGCTGGATCCGCGTCACGACGAGTGCGCCTGTGCCACAGGCTACGACAAGTCTGGGTGGCCGGGCCCTGTGATCGACCTGCAGAATCGTCCCAGGCGGATCCTGTACTGTCACAGTGATAGCATGGGCTTCCAAAATGGAGAGGCGCCGCAGACCGAGCCACGTAAAGGTGCCTGGCCAAGGGTCAAATGCACGCACCTGGCGAGCGAGGCGGGGGGCAGGCTGCGTCCAATCGAGGAGCGCATCCTCTCGCGAGAGCAGGCGCGTAGACGTGGCCAGCGCTTCATCCTGAGGCTGTGCCTTGATGGATCCCGCTATCCATCCGGGGAGGGTGGCGAGCAGACGCTCCGCACCCATACGGCCGAGCAACGGTAAGAGCTCTGCCGTGGTCGCATCATCTGGCATCGGAATAGTCACTTGGTCCACAATTGGTCCTGCATCCATCTCGCGCACGAGCTTGATGATGGAGACACCGGTAGTGTCGTCACCCTCGAGGATGGCGGTTGCTATGGGAGATGGCCCTCGGTACCGGGGTAGCAGCGAAGGATGAATATTGAGCCACCCTCGTGTGGGGATGCGTAGCACCCGCCGAGGAAGCAACTGGGCATAGCTGGCAACGACGCCGGCGTCGAGAGCAAGAGACTGGAGAGCAGCAACGCTCCCTTCTGTGCGCAGCGACTCGGGTTGTAGTACCGGAATGTGGTGTGCCACAGCTAGTTCCTTCACTGGAGGTGAAACTGGTACGGAAGAGCGGCCGGCAGGGCGATCAGGTTGTGTGAGCACCGCAACCACCTGCAACTCTGCGACGCTGCCCGCAGAGAGGAGCATCTCGAGCACCGGTAGAGCCAAACCGCGCGTTCCTGCGAAAACGATCCTGATCACAGGCGGTTCCAATATTCCCTCAGTGTCTACTGGCAATCGCCTGCGCTGGGTCGAGCCGTGCTGCGCGCAATGCCGGAATAAACCCACTCAAGCCGCTGAGGACTACCACGAGGAGAAGGCCACCAACGAGACTTCCCCACGGGACCATGATCGAGAGCGGAGGCGTATCGGGTAGCTGCAGAGGCAACACGCTCGACAGGATGCGTGAAAGCCCCACTGCCACAACTGCACCGACACAGCCTCCAACGAGTCCGAGCAGAATCGACTCGACGAAAAAGATAACGCCAATGTGCCAGTCGTGAGCGCCGAGTGCCTTCATGATGCCAATTTCGTTGGCACGTTCACTCACTGAGGAAAGCAGCATCGTGATGATGTTCAACAAGGCCAGCAGCAGGCCAGCAATCCCAATAGTGGCTGCTATCACTCGTGCCGTGTTGAGTACATTGATGAGGCTATTGGCGTAGCTTGCTGGTGTCTCCACGTGAAGATTCAGAGTCTGGATGGCCGCCCGTACGGCTGGGACGGCTCGCACATCAGCTACTTCTACTATTGCGCTGTCAATTGGTGAAGCATCCGGCCCGGATTGTGCCAGCATCCGTTGTCCGGTGTCGTAAGGGAGGTAGGCGTAGGGGGCACGGTCATCAATCACACCGACCACGTGCAGCTGTTGAGCGGTTCCTGAGCCATTGGCGTTGCCCTGCGGAACGAACGTAAAGGTCTGGCCGACGATGCTGGTGATGCTGGGGAGGGGCCCCTTAGGAGCGGCTGTGATGGTGCTCCCTGGCGGAGGTCCATCGTGCAAGGCTTGCAGAAAGCCAACGGTCACAACGATATCGTTACCGGAGCTGCTCGTGAAGAGCTTACCACTCACGAGGTGGATACCGCCTCCGGAGTTCAGGTATCCAGGAGGCACGGGGCGTAGCTCGAGCGGCAGTGGTATGGATGCCACGGTGACGGTCCCCCCTACCTGCTCCTCGGCAAAGGCCTCGCGGACGTGTGGCAACTGTTGTAGCTTCTTGAGCACTGCTGTCGAGATGCCAGGAGGTGGACTGCCACCGGGCGAAGACTGGACTTCGAGGGGAACGTCGACGTGTAAAATGGTGGCGGGCTCGTACGTGGCAAGTTGCGCAGTGAGGTCCTTCTGCAACCCTCCTGCGACTCCAAAGAACAGCAGCAGGCCGGTTGTCCCGATCACCACTGCGACGAGGGCGAATATGCTGCGGAGGGACCGCCGCAAGAGCCCTTGGATTGCAATTTCGAGGAGACGGGTCAGTAACACCTATACATCTTCCTCCGGAGTGATGTGGCCGTGCTCGATGTAGATGCGCCGGTTGGCCTGGCACGAGTACTCACGATGGTGCGTCACGAGCACGAGCGTCTTCGAGTAGTCGTGGGCGAGTTGGAACAGCAGTGACATGATCGTTTGGCCAGTGACATCATCCAGATTCCCGGTCGGCTCATCTGCAAGAATCAACGGTGGATTCGTGATGAGAGCCCGCGCAATTGCCACACGCTGCTGCTCGCCACCGGAGAGCTGCACCGGCCTTCTCTGCTCCGCGTGCCCCAGCCCGACGGCATCGAGTAGTGCCCGTACACGCTCATGGCGGTTTGTAAAGCCTTCTCTGTTGAAGTAGAGAGGGAAATACACGTTTTCGCCGACTGTCAGCCCTGGAAGGAGGTTGAATGACTGAAAGATCATCCCAATATCGTGGCTCCGAAAGTAGGCGAGCTGACCACTCGTGAGTTCCCGCAGATTCTTGCCATTGACAATGAGCTGCCCGGCAAGGGGCCGGGTGAGACCTCCGATGAGGTGAAGCAGTGTGCTCTTTCCCGATCCAGATGGGCCAACGATTGCTGTTACCCCGCCCCACGGAATCTGTAGCGACACCCCGTCGAGCGCCACAACGCGCTGTTGATTGGCCGAGTACGTATGCAGGATCCCTTCGGCCCACACTGCAACATCCGCGTGTGTCTCATTCACTTCCACGGACGCTCCAATAGTAAGATGCCGACCGTGCTCCGCGTCGCTCTGCGGTAGCGCATACTACAGTTGCTTGTGTTTGGCACTTTATGCTCATGGCGCTACGATGTCACTCCGCTGGCGAGGTACATGAGCTCTCCGCGCTGAACAGTCATAATGCATTGCAGCCGGCGCTGGGCAATGCGAGTTTCTCCGTAGCTATCTGTCAGGGGGAAGGCCCCCTCTTCCATCTGAAAGGCAGAGAGGTCGGCTTGCATCCCAGGGATAACAACGCCCGATCGTGTCTGGCCTAGGGCGCTGGCGGCGGCCACCGTGCAGCGTAGCAACGCCCTTTCCAAGGGCATGCCCAGGAGCAAGTACTTACTTATCGTCGTTGGGAGGTCATAGACCGGTCCATTGACGTTCTCAGCGTGAACATCTGTCGAGATCGTGTCCGGCCATTCGCCCGCTTGCAGGAGGCGATCGGCCACCTCGAACGAGAAGCTGCCCATACCGTGCCCCACATCTAGGAGCACTCCGCGATCTCGCGCTGCTCTCACATCGTCGCGGAGGCGGCCACTCGCATCGGTGATGCGGTTCTCTCTCCCTGTGTGGCAGTGGGTAAGGATATCTCCCTGGCGCATGTGCTCGAGGATGGCCCGCAGCTCTGGAGGTCGCATGCCGATGTGTACCATGAGGGGCAGGTGGAGGGCATCAGCGGCTGCGCGTGCCTTGATGAGTGGCTCGATACCCTGGCCGCCAACGGTATTGGTATCGATGCGGGCTTTGATTCCGACAACGATATCAGGATGGCATTCAGCTGTGCCTACCGCGAGGTCGACGTCAGCATAGGCGGGATTGACCAGCTCATAAGTCCTGTGCACGAGCCCAATCGACGAGATGTTCAAGAACGCGAGCGTGTTGACACGGTTGAGCTCGCAGATCCACTTGCGGAACCCAAGGAAGTTGTAGGCACCAGCGCTACCCGCGTCAACCGCTGTTGTAACGCCCGATCGCTGCGCCACGGGATCGAGCGGAATGCCCCAGTAGGTACTTCCCCAGTAGCCGTGGCAGTGCAGATCGATGAGCCCGGGGGTTAGCAGAGCGCCGTGGAGGTCGATCGTACGCAGCGCTTGCCACCCGTCAAGCACCGGCGCAACTGCCCTCACGGTTGAGCCGGCAATAGCGATGTCGCCTGGAATCCGTTCACCGGAGCGCAGATCAAGAATTGTTGCGGCGCGAAGTAGAAGGTCACACGTTTGAGTGGGGTTCTTCATCCCTTGCATGCCCTTAAGAGTACTGCCTCATAGCCTCGATATGGAAAATACTGCCGTCCTTGGCTAGTGAGGTGGGAATGTGTGCACCAGCGCTGTCCGTGTGTACGGAGGCGGTCGAGGCGGCAAGGGTGGCAGAGGCAGCGTACTACGACGGTAGTTGGGCCACTGCCCCCGCTGGATCTGATTTCGCCGGCGTGTTGCTGCGGAGGGCCAGAGCCAGTGCCATGGCAAAGCCGGCGGCGTTGACGATTGCCGCTAGAAAGAACGGCGCTGCGCTGTGACGGCTCACCAGCGATCCGCCGAGCAAGCCTCCGCTGAGCATGGCGACATTCCAGAACAAGATCGTGAGCGCCAGCGTGCGCCCCTCTGCTCCGGGGACCGAGACCTCTTTGACCAGGCCTGGGACGAGGACGGAGATCGACCACGCTGTGCACGCTCCGAGGATGCCGGTGATGAACAACAGGGTGAACTGATGCGTCACCAGCGCGGTGAGAAGAGCTTCAATGGCAATGGCACCAGTGAAAATGACCGCGGGCCAGCGACGGCCGACTCGATCAGCGAGATGCCCGGTTACCAGTTGGCAGGCTGCGGCGAGCAACAGGCTCACGGCAGAGTACCGCGCCGCGGTCGCTGCGCTGTGGCTGAGGCGGAAGAGCAGCAGCGGGAGGAGAATTGTCGCCATGCCCCAGTAAACTGTGGGGAATACACGGATCCCCATCATCAGGATGATCTCTGGACGGCGCAAGAGGAAGAGGTAGGAGGTACCGGACTGTACAGAGCGGCGCTCGGGTTGGAATGTGTCGGTGAGGGTTGGTAGGGTCCAGAGGGCAGCAGCGACGACAAGTAGGGAGCACAGGATCATGAGAATGGCTATGACTGACCAGCCCCAGCTTGTGAGGACAAGGCTGGTGAGTCCGTTTCCCAGTGAGGTTCCAAGCGTCGAGCCGATGAAGAAGAGAGCCGACGCCGTGCTGAGGTGACTCTGGCGCACAGCCGACATCATGTACGTTTGACCACCGATAGTCTGCACACTCTGCAGCACACCTGCGAGGAGCGAGAGAACGATGAGCAACAGCACTGAGTGGGTGAGGAAAATCGCAGCTGCGAGGGGGCCTGTGATAGAGCCTGCCAGCAGTGCCGTCTTACGTCCAACTTTGTCAGCGAACGGGCCACCGATGATGGCGCCAATCGCCCCGGTGATGAGAAAGAGGGCATTCAAGATTGAAGTAAATATCGGCTGTCGGTGGAGGACGCCGTCGACGTAGACTGGCAGCAACGGTCGGGTGGGGGCGGACAGCAACCCGAGCAGGAACCACACAACAAGCAGCGCCACAAAGCTCAGATTCCAGAGTGGTGCGCTGTCGCTGAAGATCGCTACTCGGCCAGTGCGCGTCTGCTGGACTTCCACGGTGACGCCACTCCATTTCGGCGAGATCCTTAGCGGGCCGCACTGATCCTGCGGAAGCGTAACATAGCCTGCCCGCTGCTTTCTTGCTCTTCGTACCGCGAGCGGGTAATACTACGATGTTGCGATCGGAACAACTGAAAATGTGCGTTGATGAGGACGCGGTTTACTCTTACGACCGTGCAGAGAAGGATCCGCCAATGGCTGTGAGCGGCCGCGAGCGTGGAGTGAGCTACCCCCTCTGAGCAGAGTGCGAAGGCGTGCGTCACGCATAAGTGCTCGGCCCTGGCGGCCTTAGGAGCCGGAATGAGCTGCGCAGTCGGCCGTGCTGACGTGGGCAGGAATCGTGGTGGAATCGCGTGAGTAGGAGCGCTCTCGCCCAACGGGCGAGAGCGCTCTTTTCTTTTCTTGAGAGTGGTGGAGAGTAGGACAGCAATGCCAGATCAGGATGATCAGTTTCAGTTGCGGCCGTCCCGCGACGGCTCGCCCATCTTTCGGATGCGCCATTCGACTGCGCACGTGCTTGCGCAGGCGGTGCTGCACCTCTTCCCCGGCACGAAGCTTGGTATTGGGCCAGCCATCGAGGATGGCTTCTACTACGACTTTGACTCAGAGCATCAGTTCAGCACGGACGATTTTCCCGCCATAGAGGCCGAGATGCACAAGATCATCAAGGCAGATTACCCCTTCGTGCTGAGCGATGTCCAGCGAGAAAAGGCACGCCGCTACTTTGCAGAGCAGAATCAGGTCTACAAGGTCGACCTCATCGACGGGTTTTCGGAGAGCGAGCGGATCACGTTCTACACCGACGGTGACTTTGTTGACTTGTGCGCAGGCCCCCACGTCGAAAGCACGGGCAAGATCAAAGCGTTCAAGCTTCGCACCGTGGCCGGAGCGTACTGGCGAGGGAATGCCAAGAATTCCCAGCTGCAGCGCATTTACGGTGTTGGCTTTGAGACCTCTGAAGAAGTTGACCGCTATTTCCGGCAGCTCGAGGAGGCGCGAAAACGCGATCACCGGCGCCTTGGCAAGGAGCTCGGGCTCTTCGTGTTGAGCGATGACGTGGGGCCGGGCATTCCCCTCTTCTTTCCGAAGGGTGAGATGCTCCGTCACCTCATGGAAGGCTACGTGCGTGAGGTGCAGACTCGCCGTGGGTATCAGCACGTCTGGACGGGGCATCTTGCCCGGACATCCCTGTACAAGAAATCAGGCCACTTTGATGCGTACCGCGAGTCGATGTTCCCATTTATGCAGGATGATGATGATGAGTTCGTTCTCAAGCCGATGAACTGTCCGTCGCACATGACGCTGTTCAACCAGCAGCAGCATAGCTACAGGGAACTTCCTCTTCGCTACGCCGAGTTCGCAACACTCTATCGTTATGAAAAGTCTGGAGAGTTGAGTGGGCTGGCGCGCGTGCGCAGTGTGACACAGGATGATTGTCACATCTTCTGTACCGAGGAACAGGTGCAAGAGGAATTCGAGCGTGCGCTCGCGCTGATCCGCGAAGTGCTTGGCACCTACGGATTCGAGAGCTACTGGGTGCGGCTCTCCCTGCGCGGTGAGGGTGAGAAGTACATCGCTGGTGAGGAGAAGTGGGCTCGATCCGAAGAAATGCTTCGCGATGCGCTTGAGAATACTGGCGTCGACTATGTGCCGGTGAGAGGTGAAGCGGCCATCTACGGCCCCAAAGCCGATTTCATCACCAAGGATGTTCTCGGTCGCGATTGGCAGATCAGCACCATCCAGGTTGACATGATCCAGCCTGCCCGGCTCGGCTGCACCTATATTGGAGAAGATGGCCAAGAACACACGCCAGTACTCTTGCACCGAGCGGTCACGGGAGCGACAGAACGCTTCCTCGCCCTCTTGATCGAGCACTTTGCTGGAGTATTCCCTCTGTGGCTCTCGCCGGTTCAGGCGGTCGTCATCCCGATCGCTGATCGCCACAACGACTATGGCATGAGTATTGCAGCCCGCCTGAGGGATGCCGGCATCAGGACCGAAGTCGACAATCGCCGCGAGGGAATGCGGGCCAAGATTCGCGATGCGCAGCTCCAAAAGGTGCCGTACATGCTCGTGGTAGGAGATCGTGAGCAGCAGCAAGAGGCGGTGTCAGTCCGGTTACGCTCTGGACAGGACCTCGGCGCGACGCCAGTTGCCAGCTTCATCGCCATGGCCACGCAACTCATTGAGAGCCGCAGCTTACAGATCGCACCCGAAAGCTGATCGGTGTGTCGAGGGCCCTATGCCCCCTCGACGCAGTCTCGAAAGAGCTCCCAAGACTTCACGTTACCTCGCTCCATCTGCAGCGCAAGGACGTCGATGCGCCACGGGCGGCCGGACCACTTCCGTTGCCGCAGGTAGATCTCAGCGGCTTCGCGTAGGTGCGCCTGCTTCGCCGTTGTGACGCTGCTTTCCGGCGGGCCGAAGGCGGTCGACCAGCGGGCCTTCACCTCGACGATGACCAGCGTATCGTCATCCAAGGCGATGATGTCGAGCTCACGGCGTCCGACCCGAACGTTGCGTTCGAGCACGACGAAGCCCAAGCGTTGTAAGAGGGAGGCTGCCCTCTCCTCGCCGATGGCGCCGCGAGCGCGCCGTCTACTTGGTTGTTGGGCCGGATGCATCAGTTGACGCCAGGAAGATAGCCGCTGCTCCGAGGATGCCGGACTGTGTACCGAGCTGAGCCGGTTCGATACGAACGTGCTCACTCACAATGGGGGGACACAGCGATCGGACAAGGTGGTTGAGCTGCCGGAACTGGCCCGAGGTGTACTCCGCTGCGCCGCCTCCCAACGCAATACACTCGGGATCGATACTCAGCTGGATGATGCTGAGCCCACGCGCAAGGTCAATCAGAATGTCTTCGATAACTGCCGCGGCCACTGCGTCTCCAGCCTCGGCTTCCTGATAGAGAGTCGTGGGTGTGAGGTTAGGATGGCGGCTGGGCGACTGCTTGATGGCCTCCTGCAGACGGCGCGCAACGGCTGGTCCGGCGCATAGCGCCTCGAAACAGCCGGAGCGTCCACACGAACATTGGGGTCCGCCGGGCTGTAGTGGAAAATGTCCGAACTCTCCTGCAAGGGAGTGTGCCCCTGGCCACAAGCGACCGCTCAGGACGAGCCCGCCTCCGAGCCCTGTACCGAGGTTGACGTAGGCAAAGTGTTGAGTTCCGCTCCCGGCGCCAAAGCGCCACTCTGCGAGGGCCTGGCCGTTTGCATCGTTGTCGAGCGCTGTAGGTAGGTGCAGCTTGGCACTGACATCGCGCGCAAGGGGACGATTATCCCACCCAGCAACGTGATGTGACCTCAAGATGACACCAGCACCGGCGTCAACGAGCCCCCCGAAGTTGATCCCAACGCCGTCGACCGGGAGCGGCGATTGCTCCAAGAGCGTGGCTGCCATAGCAATCATCGCATCGAGGCACGGTGCGGCACTGCCCGCTGGTGTGAGTGCACGACGTTCCAGCACGACGGCACCGCGCTGGAGATCTACGATGCCAGCGGCAAGCTTGGTGCCCCCAAAATCAAGGCCGAGAACGACGCGTGGTTGCGCAGGTGTCATACGGCAGCGATGCGCTCGCGCAGGAGGCGAGTGAACTGGTGGCAGAGAACAGAATGGCAGTCTTCAATGAGCTCGATATCATCCGATGGAACGATGAGCGCGTGAGTGGCGAGAGGCGCAAGCTTACCCCCATCATAGCCGGTGAGTGCGCACACGACGCCCTGGTGCTCCCGGATAAACTCCGCTGCGCTGAGGACGTTGCCAGAGTTGCCGCTCGCAGAGATGGCGAAGAGCAGATCCCCGGGTCGAAACCATACCTCAAGCTGCCGCGCGAAGACCTGTGCGTAGTCTGTGTCATTAGCCCAGGCAGTGAGGAGCGGCGCACTGTCAGTGAGGGCGAGCGCGCGCACGAGTCGTTTCGCTGGCGCCGGTCTGGTCCCTTTTGCCAGATCGAGAGCAAAGTGGGAGGACGTGGCAGCGCTACCGCCATTCCCACAGGTGAAGATCGTGCTGTCGCAGTCGTAAGTCGCCAGCAGCGCACGCTCAATGGCTGCTATGGACGCTCCAGACAGCTGCTGCAACGTCCGTCCGACAGCCTCGAGATAGGCCGTCACCTGCTTCTCCTCTTTCACTCAAACATTCCTGATGATCATGGTACATCGTGGGGTCCGAAGAAGAGAGGGTCGAGATCGTGATGCGTGGTAGAGTACAGTTCGCTTCCTGGCGGAATGGTCCTGACGGAAGGTAGTCCAGTCTCCATGCGTCTCTTTATTTCGCAAGTTGCCGGACGCCGTGTTGTCGGCGTGAATGGGGAGCGTCTTGGCACTCTTCGCGACGTCGTCGTAGGGCTGGAGGATCCAGGATATCCGCCGGTACGCGGGATGGTGGTGAAAGCGGAGCGGCGGGATATCTTCGTACCAATCCGGGATGTAGTCTCGATCGGTGATGAAGAACTCGTCGTTGCACTGACTGAGTTGCCGCACGATGAGTTTCGCCGCCGCAACGGTGAAGTGCTCCTGGAGAATGACATCGTTGACCGGCAGCTCATTGATGTTAAAGGGGCACGGGTGATCCGCGCCAACGATGCTGAGCTGGGGGAGCGCGACGGGCGGCTCTGTCTCATCGCTATCGACGCCAGTGCCAAGGGGATGTTGCGCCGGTTGGTACCGAGGCGCCTGGCGAGTGGACTAGAGGGCGAGATCCTTGATTGGGCGGTGATCGAGCCGCTCGCGTCGGAAGTCCCCGATGTGCGTCTTCAGATCACGCACGACAAGCTCGCCAAGCTCCATCCATCTGACATCGCACGCATCATCGACTCCCTTGCCTATCACCAAAGCGAGGAGATTATGCAAGCGCTCGATGACGCGCTCGCGGCCGATACCTTGGAAGAGGTCGAAGAGGGGCGCCAAGTCGAGCTGTTGGAGAATCTCTCCACGGAGCGTGCCGCCGACATTCTCGAGGAAATGGCTCCTGATGCTGCTGCTGATGTGCTGGATGATCTTCCACCTGACCAGGCTGCGGCGATCATTGAGCAGATGGATCGAGACGAGTCGACAGATGTCTCGCTGCTGCTCACCTATCCCGAAGACTCTGTCGGCGGGATCATGACGACTGACCGGGTTGTCGCGACTCCACAGGACTCAGTAAGCCAGGTGCTTGTCGCGCTGCATCAGCAGCCGGAGCTCGCTGAGGTGGCACAGTACGTGTTCATCGTAGAGGATCGCGAGCAGGAGCGCCTCTTGGGGGTTGTCGCGCTGCATCAGCTCCTCATCGGGGACGGTACTGCGCCTATGGACAGCTTGATGGAACGAAGCATTCACTTTGTCCGGCCAACTGATCGGGCCCTCGAAGCGGCACGGGTAATGACGGAATACAACTTGCTCGGGGTGCCCGTGGTGGAGGGCGATGGGCGTCTCATTGGTGTGGTCACAGCGGATGATGCGCTCGAGTTTCTTCTTCCTGACGACCTCAAGCGCCACACTTCGCGTCTCTTCGGCTAGCATGGTTCTCTGTCTGAGGCACACCATAGCGTCGCGAGTTGGCAGATAGGAGACCCCGTACGATGGCTACATCTCCGTGCGCACCGGTAAGGGGGGATGACTTACGTGGTCGTGAATCAACGCTCTCCGCTCCCTCCCTCCCCTACTCCAGCAGAATCTGAGCAGCGGCTACAGCGGCGGAGCGTCGCCTGGTGGCGACGCATCGCTGTGCTGCTCGCCGTGGTCGGTCCGGGCATCATCACGGCCTCAGCCGACAATGACGCCGGTGGCATCACTACCTATGCCGTTGCCGGTGCCCAGTTCGGTTACAAGATGCTCTGGATTCTACTGCTCACGACGTTCGCTCTTGGCATAACCCAGGAGATGGGCGCGCGGATGGGCATGGTGACGGGCAAAGGATTGGCAGCCCTTATTCGTGAGCGCTTCGGTATTCGCTGGACCACAGTCGCCATGTTTGCACTTCTCGTTGCCAACTTCGGCTCGACGGCTGCAGACGTCGCTGGCATAGGCGCCGCGCTCGAGATCTTCGGTGTTCCCAAGTACATCAGCGTGCCGCTCGGTGCGCTGTTGATCTACCTGCTCGTGCTGAAGGGGAACTTTCGCTGGACTGAGCGCATCTTCCTGTTCAGTGCAGTGCTCTACGTCGCCTACGTTGTGTCTGCTTTGCTTGCTCACCCTTTGTGGGGTCAGGCTCTGCACGACACTGTTGTGCCTTCGTTTCAGTTTTCCGATGCCTTCGTCATTGGCGTCATCGCCACTATTGGCACGACGATCACGCCGTGGGGGCAGTTCTTCATCCAGTCATACTGCGTTGACAAGAGATTGCAGGCAGAAGACCTCAACTATGAGCGCGTCGATGTCTATTTCGGCGCCTTCCTCACCGACTTCATCTCGTTCTTCATCATTGTGGCAACGGCTGCCACGCTCTATGTCCACCACCAGTCGATCAACGATGCGAGCGACGCAGCTAAGGCACTCGCACCACTGGCTGGCCGCTTTGCTGCTGGACTGTTTGCGCTCGGGCTGCTGAACGCGGCCCTACTAGGGTCGACCACGCTGCCATTAAGTACGGCCTATGCCGTATGCGAGGCGTTCGGTTGGGAGATGGGCCTTGACTTTGGATTCCGCCGCGCCCCGATCTTCTACGGTCTCTACACAGCGGTGCTACTCACGTGCGCCCTGTTTGTATTGATTCCCGGACTCGCTCTGGTGCAGGTGATGTTCATCACTCAGGCGATCAATGGAGTGCTGCTGCCGGTGATTCTCGTCTTTGTGTTGCTCATCATCAACGATCGCTCAGTGATGGGAAAACACACCAACGGTCCCATCTTCAATGCTGTGACGTGGGTCACTATGGCGACGCTGATTGCGCTCTCTCTCGCACTCGTGCCAATCACGATTGTCCAGCAGCTCCAGGGGTGAGAGTGCGCCGGCCTTGTCCCCTCGAGTCACTCCACCTGCACGGACCGCGAGTGGAACAGTTGGCTTGGTATCCAGCCTTGCCTCGAGGTGGCTGGCTACCGAGTAGCGGAGACTGTCACGCTATGCTGTGACGACAGCAGCAGTTTGGTGGTACGGCACGTTCGTCACGACCACGTTGTGACGGAAGAGCAAGTGGCGCTTGAGGCGCAAGGCCGTCTGGTTGTGGAGAATACTTTCCCA
>JAMCTA010000009.1 GCA_023381895.1 Chloroflexota bacterium | reverse complement strand
GACTTCCAGCAGTACGTCATTCTCGGTGCCTGCAACCCGCGTCTGGCGCATCGGGCGCTCCAGAGCGATTTTGGCGTCGGGTTGTTGCTCCCGTGCAACGTCACCGTCTATGACAACGGTGATGGCACCTCGACCATCGAAGCACTCAATCCTGAGGCAGCACTGGGAATCGTGGGGGACAATGCGGAGCTCAAGAGTGTTGCCTCTGAAGCTCTTAATGGCCTGAAGCGGGCACTTGCGACCTTCGCGGCGCCAGCACAAGTGGAGGCTTAAAGTATTCTGACTAAGGCTCCGCCGGACTGGTCTCAAGCTCGTGAGCGGCACGCCCAAGGCAATGCTTGTGGGGGTGCCTCTAGGCCTACTGGGGTGGGAAGCGGCTCGCGATGAGACGAGCATAGGTCAGCGCGCTATCCTCGGTCACTTTGCCCTGTGCTCCCCCAACCTCCACGTGCACCACGTAGTTGTTCATCGCAAAGTAGATGATGAACACGGTCACCGCAGGAGGGGAGGCATTGACCTGGAAAGCCGCTGCCGCTTGTCCCAACCCTGGCGGAGCATTCAGTGTCTGTATCTGTAAACTCGAGAAGCCCGCGCCGGCGAGCCCAGAAGGGATGGTGCTCGCGGCAAGAAACTGCACGAAGGCTTGCGCGATCACAGGGTCAGCAAGGTCGGCGACCTCATCTGAAACCGCTACTGGACCATTGACCGGCGCCCGGCCAGATGAGAGGAGCCACTCGTCTGAGACGTCCGCGCCGGTCGAGTAGCTGCCTCTTACAGACTTCGTGAAGCCTGGGAGGTCTGCGCTCGTGAGCATTACTTGTGACAGCGGGAAGCTACTCGCGGCACCGGCAGTCTCGGCATAGATGCTGCCAGGCACCAGTGGCGGTTCCGGGGCGAACAAACCTGAAGGGATGAGGCCGGACACCTTGAAGATGTCACCACCGTTGGCCACTGTGACCTGATTGGCTTTCGCCCACGGAACAGTAACCAGCCAGTGTTGTAGGACCGCCCGCTGGAGTCGCACCACTACCACCTGGCCGTTAAGCTCACTGACAGGATGGGTCATCGGTAGACCGTAGAGAGCCAGCGGATGGCTCGCGGAAAAGTAGGCCTGCTTCAGTGCGGGATCGCTATCCAGGAAGGCTTGGTGCCGTGCCTTGACCTGGTCGAAGGAGAGTCCGGAATCAGGACTAGTGTTTTCCGGAGGAGGGGTCTGATACGTCGCCTCTAACCAGGCGTCACGACCGCTGTCGTGAAGGATATCCATCGCGTTCAGGTGGTTCACGGCAGAGCCAGCAGCCTGGAGCACAGACTTTTGGAATACCTGGATTGTGAAGGCCTGAAACTGAAGCCGTGGAGAAGCAGGGTAGCCGTACTCTCCCACACCTCCAGCCTTGAAGACATCGTAGAAGTTGATTCCGTTGGCATTTGTCACCGCATAGCCGGGTTGTCCTGGACCACCACCTTGCCCATTTGCCTGCGTGTAGAACCAGCCATTCTGCAGGGCGTAGTCTGATCCTGTAGCCGCTGCGGCAAAGACCGGACTGCCTTGCAACGCCAAAAGGGCGCTGAGCGCGATGACCCATCCTAGGCGTTTCATAGGACCTTCCCTTCGCGGAGCTAGGACAAGCGCGCGTTGGTCTTCCGGGCACAGCTGCAAGGGAGACACAGCGAACTCTTAGGGGCAGAGTGTAGCAGAGGAAACAGGCACAGCAGGTGAAAGTCTTGTCACCGCGCCGCGTCCATACACGAATGGATCACCGCCCTTGAGCCGAACCACGCGCTGGCCACCACGGGCTTCCTTGATGAGCAGAGCGTCGATCTCATCCTGAGTGAGCGTCGCAAAGCCCCGTGCTTTGCCCACTGCGACGCGATGTGCGTGAGGATCTGCCAGCGAATGATCTCACTGCTGACCAGCCGGTCATAGATAACGGCTTGCGCAGTACGTAGCCGCTCCAGAGCGCGCAGGGTCAGCAGCCCAGCGTCACCTGGACCAGCCCCACCAGGGCTACGGTGCCAAGTGATTACGCTGGCGTCACGCTGACTCCCTCTCTTCTGCTGCAAGACGTCGGAGCAGCAGCGTATTAGCCTGGGCCAGCTCTCCACGCGCGACGGCAGTGAGGACCTCCTCGTCCAGAGCGCACTCCCACTCTGCTGGACCGGGTCTATGATTCCATCGGTGCACCTCACAGCGAACAGCGGCAGCCACGTTGAGCAGACCACTCCACCACTCAGGCACCAACGAGTCGAGTTGCATCCGTACCCAGCGTGCAATCGCTGGGCTCAAGCCACCTGTCGACACGGCAAGGGTGAGGCGGCCTCGCTGCACAATCGACGGCGCGATGAAGTCGCAGCTGGGGATGTCGTCAACGGCCAGAACCCAGATGCCACGTACCCTCGCCTCTGCCGCCACACGCGCATTCACGTGGCGATCATCCGTCGCCGCAAACACGAGGTCCGCACCTGCCAAGTCACCAGCAACGTAGTCGTGCGACTCCCACGTCAGCAGCCCTCGTGCTGCGGCAGCGGCAATCGCGCTCGTGACCGTTGGAGCAATGACACGCAGACTGGCCAGGCCACACGGCAACAGTCCCTCGACCTTTCCTGTAGCGACGATCCCTCCGCCGACCACGACGACCGTCTTGTGACAAAGATCGAGGAATGCTGGGTAGTAGGGATAATCGCGGTCAACATTGCTCCGTGCCACAGCAACGAGCTCCTCATAGTCCCAAGGCGACAGACTCGACTCGCACCAATGATCCTTCGAACCGCACTGTGATCTGGCAGCGATCTGTGTCAACAAACAGGCTGAACTGTCCGGGCCCAAGTGCAGTGATGCGC
The DNA here is from genome assembly GCA_023381895.1 of Chloroflexota bacterium. The sequence goes on along the minus strand of JAMCTA010000009.1, from coordinate 495 downwards.
ACGTCATCAAGACGCTGGCCACGTAGCGCACTCAGCGCCGTGGAAGTGGCTTGCGCCGCTTCTACGAGAGCCTTGCCGCGCGGAGTGCGCAGATACACGCTGCGTAGCGCCACCTCATCGGCCGAGCCGTGGCGCTGGCGAATTGCCCCGCTCTGGAGATCGAGCTCAAGTAGAGCGCCGAGCCCATCGAGGGCCTCGCCAGAAACACGGCCTTCGTTTACCTGTTCTACGAGCCAGGCAACGCGCTCACTCTCTCGATCATCCGTAGCGACTTCTCTCAAGGCACGCAGCTCGTGCAGGATGATGGCACTCTCCTGCTCCGTCAGAATCACGGTGGTTGCGAGAGACTCAATCGCACCACTCACGACGCTGCCTCTCTCCTGTGACCGAGAATGCTCTCTGCCTCATGCTCGAAGCCTCCGGTCTCGATAGGGCAATGCATCCCGCACTCTTTCGGAGCATTCTGCTCCCACCACCAGCGCCCGGCCCGTTTGT
>JAMCTA010000158.1 GCA_023381895.1 Chloroflexota bacterium | reverse complement strand
TGGCCGTCCTCTCAAGCGCCTGGGTCGTGCCCGGCCTGATTGGCCCTGCTCTGGCTGGCATGGTTACCGTGAGCGCCGGCTGGCGCTGGGTATTCCTAGGGATCGCACCGCTACCGCCGCTCGCTGCGCTCCTGGCACTCCCGGACTTGCGACGGCTTGGTCCCGGGGCCGGTATTGAGGGGTCGTGGAAGCGCGGGGTAGTGGCAGTCTGCCTCGCAGCCGGCGCCGGGCTGGTACTCGCGGGACTTGGCGTACAGCCGTGGCCACTGGCAGCGGGCTTCGTGCTTGCGGGATGTGTGATTGCGCTGCCTACACTGTGGCGTCTGCTCCCGGCCGGGACGCTGCGACTGGCGAGCGGTCTGCCTGCAAGTATCGCCGTAGCGGCCTTCCTCAACCTGGCGTTCTTCGGTGTAGATGCATTCGTGCCGCTGATGCTGACGTCCATCCGCGGGCAGAGCGTGGCGATGGCAGGGATTCCGCTGACGGGTGCGACGGTGGGCTGGACAGCGGGCTCGTGGCTGCAGGCGCGTCTCGCACCCCGGCAGAGTCGCCGTCTGCTGGTGGAAAGCGGGTTGGTCATTATCGGTGCTGGTACCGCCGGGACCGTGAGTGTCTTGTTGTCGCTGACACCGGTGTGGATCGCAACAGTGTTCTGGGGGATTGGCGGACTGGGCATGGGGCTCGGATTCACGACGGTGTCGCTCTTGGTGCTAGAAAGTGCGCAAGTGGGGAAGGAAGGTGTGGCAGCAACCGGACTCCAGATCAGCAACGTCCTGGGGGGAGCTCTTGGCACTGGACTCGGAGGCGTCATCATCGCGCAGGCAAGCCGCCTGGCGGTGCCTGAGGTAGCGGCGCTACTTGCGCAATTTCTGCTGATGCTGGTAGCTCTGGGGCTGACGGCGCTGGCGGCTGTGCGGATGGAGCGATCAGGAGCCGAGTCAGCAGCCTCACCGTGAGGAAGTGGATGCGTGCAGGCCGCCAGCGCTATGCCGGATCACGCCACCCGAGGCACGGCTGGTGCACCTGCTTCAGCGCACCAGCCGTGGGCGCATGCAGGAGGGTCGGGAAATCCGTCAGTGAGCTATGTGTGCGCCGTAGGCCTCTGCTCGCTCAGGTATGAGCACTCGTAGCGCCTGGATGTACTGGTACGAGACAGCAGCCCTCGGGGCACACGTCATGGCTTGGACCAAAGCGGCCACTGGCGCGCTTCAGGTGCGTGGGATCACAACGTTCCTCGATGAGCTCGCGCACCATCTGCACGTAGAGTGGGTGCGCACCCACCGCCGGCGTGAGAACGAGCTGGAGACCAAGCTCCGCGGCCAGTTCCCGTGCTGCAACGCCAAGATCGTACTGAACTTCCAGGTGATCCGATACGAACCCAATGGGCGCCGCAGCCACGTGCGTGACACCCCTGTTCTTGAGGGCACGCAGGTGATCAAGGATGTCTGGCTCCAGCCACGGCTGCTGGGGGAGACCACTTCGGCTCTGGAATACGAGATCCCACTCGCTCACTCCGGTTGCTGCAGCCACCAGACGGCACGCCTCTTCCAGCTGTTCGCGATAGCGGCTGTGTGCAGCCATGCTCACCGGCACGCTGTGCGCGGTGAACACCACGCGCGAAGTAGCTTCAATCCCGACCGGCAGCTGCGCCAGGGTCTCCCTCAAGAGCGCGGCGTTCGCGGCAACAAACAGGGGATGGTTATAGAAGACACGAATCTTGTCGATGGCCGGCGCATCCGGCCCGACAGCGGCGCGGGCGTGCTCGATGTCCTCCCTGTACTGGCGGCACCCGGAGTAGGAGCTATAGGCACTCGTCACGAAGGCGAGTGCACGCCGCACTCCATCCCAGCTCATCTGCCGCACGGTATCTTCGAGCAGCGGATGCCAGTTGCGGTTTCCCCAGTAGAGCGGAAGATGAATCCGAGCAGCCTTCAGCTCTACCGCGAGCGCGGCGAGGAGCTGGCGATTCTGACCATTGATCGGGCTCACCCCACCGAACAGTGCATAGTGACGGGCCACTTCGAGCTTACGTGACTGGGGTACATTCCGGCCTCGCAGCGTATTGTCGAGAAACGGCATGACATCGTCAGGACCCTCAGGGCCACCGAACGACACCAGCAGCACAGCATCATAGGGGATGGGAGCCAATGTCACATCCTTTCTCTACCAGGGAGAGGAAGCAAGGATGGTGCCGAGGTCAAGAGCGCTCGCTCCTTGTCGCCAGGTCACGGAAGACGCGCCTGAGTGCAGCGAGCGTCGTCTCGATGATGTCCGGCGTGTGCGCTGTCGAAAGGAACGCTGCTTCGAACTGCGAGGGAGCGAAGTACACACCTTCCTCGAGCGCGGCGTGGAAGAACTTGGCATAGCGGTCGGTGTCGCTGCGCTTTGCACTCTCGTAGTCCACGACGGGGGTATCGTTGAAGAAGAAGCCGAGCATTGTACCGGCGCGGGCCGTCTGCAGAGGGATGTCGGCGCTCTTCGCCGCCTGCTGGAGACCCGCTTCCAACACAGCCGCCGCCTGGGCGGCACGCTCGAAGACTCCGGGAGCCAGCCAGGTGTGCAGTGTCGCCAGGCCCGCAGTCATGGCCAGCGGGTTTCCTGAGAGAGTTCCGGCCTGATAGACCGGGCCTTCTGGGGCAACGAGCCGCATGATGTCGCCTCGTCCCCCGTAAGCTCCGACCGGAAGACCGCCGCCAATCACCTTGCCAAGCGTCGTGAGATCGGGGCGGATTCCATAGAGCTCCTGGGCGCCCCCTCGCGCCACGCGGAACCCCGTCATCACCTCGTCGAAGATGAGGAGGGCGCCATGCTGCTCTGTGAGACTGCGCAACCCTTTGAGATATCCAGGACGGGGCGGCACGACTCCCATGTTGCCAGAAACCGGCTCGACGATGATGGCAGCGATCTGACCTGGGAACTTCCGGAAGAGGCCCTCGATCGCAGCCAGATCATTGAACGGGGCGGTAAGCGTGCCAGCCGTTGTGCTTGCCGGGATACCGGGACTATCCGGCAACCCCAGCGTCGCCACCCCGGAGCCGGCCTGAACGAGCAGCAGATCGCCGTGTCCGTGATAGTGGCCGCTCATCTTGATGAACTTGTCGCGTTGCGTGAAGGCTCGCGCCAGGCGCAAAGCACTCATGGTTGCCTCCGTGCCGCTGTTGACGAAGCGCACCTGCTCCACTGACGGCACCGTCTCCGTCACCAGGCGAGCCAGCTCCACCTCCAAGCGCGTTGGCGCGCCGAAGCTCGTGCCCAGGGTGGCTTGCTGCCGGAGTGCGCTCACCACCTCCGCTGGTGCGTGGCCGAGCACCAACGGCCCCCAGCTCAACACGTAGTCGACGTAGCGATTGCCATCGACGTCCCAGATGTGCGCACCAC
>JAMCTA010000109.1 GCA_023381895.1 Chloroflexota bacterium | reverse complement strand
CACAGCTGGCATGTTCCACCCACTCGCGCTGACTGAAGATCGGCAGCGTGGGCGTCACGATCACGGCGCAGACGGGGACGCCCAGTCGCTGACCGAGGCGCTCGCGGACGTACCGGGAGACGGGACCGAGAGACTCGGGCATACTCGTTACCGCCTCATCCGTCGCACGTGCCGCCGACCGCTTCTGCTCCCAGCGCCCATCGCTCAAGCCGTCGCGGCCTCCGCTGGCGGCAGATCGACCGCTTCCGGCAGCACCGCCTGGATAAGGGTAATGCGCTGGCGAGCTTGCTCGAACTCCTCGGGCGTTACACGGATGACGTCGATGGGATCGCGTCCGTCGACGTCTTGCCAGATGTCCCAGAAGTCGATCCGCGCTGGAAGCGGTCCGCGCCGGCAAAGCGTGGCGAGACGACGATGAAGTCGTAGTCGCTGTCATGGTAGGCGTTGCCACGGGCGTGGGAGCCGAACAAGAGTACCCGCTCCGCCCCGATGTCCTGCCGAAGGCGTCCGGCGAAACGACCTAGAACGGGGTCGAGAGCTCGCTGGCGATCCATCGAAGCACCCTTTCTCCACCTGCTAGGTGTAGCTCTGCTACCTGCCTGCCAACAGTATCCACTGGCACATCGCCTGTCGTCGGATCAGGGTAGCGCGACAGATCGAACGCCGGGTTGAGTGTGCGGAGCCAGAACGCCGCGCTGCTTGATGTAGAGGGCTTTGAGTTTCAGACTTGACACTGTAGAGCTCCACCAGAGGAAAAATAATGTAGCCCCGGGGTGACTCGAACACCCGACACGCGGTTTAGGAAACCGCTGCTCTGTCCTACTGAGCTACGGGGCCAGGAGATTGCCGGTCCTCTGGAACCGCGGCTGGAGTATACCAGCCTGTCTCAAGGCTATCTCGACCTGCGGGATACATTCCCAGAGCCCGACAGCTCTGGCAGCACCGGCCGCTACCAATCACCTCCTCGCCGTGTAGCCCCGCTCATCGTTCCTTACTGCTCAAGGGTCCACAGGCGTGCCGAAGCGCTGACCTAGTGGACACTCGGAGCAGTAGCGCTCTCGGCACCAGCGCTCGTGCACGTAGAGCAAACCCTGCTCTGCTCGGGGTGCGAGTTCCCAATGCTGCGGAAGCCCGATCGTGGCACGCATGTGCCGGGTGATGCTGTTGCCAGCGGATCGCGACAGCGTCGCAAAGCGATCCCACACCCGCTCTTCCAGCGTTGGGTCCCGCTCATCCATGGCCACTGCGAGCGCCAGCGGCAGCACCACATTCACGACCAGGTCTTCTTCGCGACTCATCCCCAAAGGCGCAGCCCGTCCTCGTCCGCGTCTGCGATCCGTGAGGCGTATACGGCGATCGGTTCCCCGCACCAGGTCGACCAACGCTTCCGTCAGCACTGGGGCCCACCTCGCGGCGATCGCGGCAGCCGCAAGAATGCGGCGCGATGGCGTGTTTTCGGGCCGGACGGCGCTGAATGTCCAGTCGGTGACTCGTAGTGGTGGGGCAGCGAGCCATCTTCGGTAAGTCTTCCAGAGGGGTCGCCATCGGTTGAGCTCGCCACTGTCAAATCGCGTCCAGGGGGCTGCTTCTTCCGTGAAGAAGCCAGCGCTGCCCAGCAGCAGGGCCTGAAGGCCCTCCTCTCCGCTAGATAGCGCCAGCAATGCCGTCGCTGTGCTCCAGGGCACGGCCTCGGCGAGATGGGCAAATGGGTCAGTATTGCGATGATAGCCTAGCGCCCGCAGGAGACGCTGCCATACCGCCTGCTCGAACCCAATGACAGCCGCATCGGCGGCGAGCCGCTGAGCGCGCTCGAGAAGCCGCTGCTGACCAAGGTCGTGAATCAGTGCGGAGAGCTCATCGAGGCGTTGTGCGGCAGCAGACGCGGGGCAGGAAGGAGGAACATGCCAGCTGTGGCGGAGGGGCACCGCGAGGAGGTCCTCCGGAGTCAACGCGACACATAGGGCCAGAGCTAGGGTCCGGATTGTCTCTCCGCGGCTGGTCTTCACTGGTCGCGATTCCTCCCAGGTCACGTGAAGGATGACGTTGGCATATCGCGGGTCAGCGGCGTGGCCGTGGCGCATCCAGCCTGCGCCTTCCAGATGGATCTCCACATCGCCCCGGAGGAGCGTCGCTTCGGGGAGAGCCAGGACAGCATCTCGAAAGTCTGGTCCCGGATCGCCGCTGCGCCGCCCGGGGAAGACGACGTGCACAAGCTCACCGCGGTCTGTGGTAAGCAACTGGGGATGATAGAGCCGGTGCGCCCACACGTGGCACAGGTGCTCCTCCGTCAGGGCGGGCGTTCCCACGTCCTTACCTGGCGCCTTTCCGGCAGCTAGCTCTCTCAGCGCCTCGCGTAGTCGACTACACGCAGCTCACGCACCACCATGACCTTGATCTGGCCAGGATACTCAAGCTCGTTTTCGATGCGTTTGACGATCTCTCGCATCAGCCGTGCAGCGCCAAGGTCATCGATGTGATCCGGGTTTACGATGATACGGACCTCGCGCCCGGCCTGAATCGCATAGGCGCGCTCGACGCCATCAAAGGACGTGGCGATCTGCTCGAGAGCCTCGAGGCGCTTCACGTATGACGTCGCCACGTCCCCTCTCGCACCAGGGCGCGCGCCCGACGCGCTATCGGCGGCCTGAACGATGATCGCTTCCACCGTCTCCATCGCTTCGGGAGTGTGATGCGTCGCGATACAGTGCACCACCTTTGGCGAGGCGTTGAGGCGACGACACAGCTCAGCACCTATCTCCGCGTGCGGTCCTTCGACTTCGTGATCGATTGCTTTGCCGATATCGTGGAGCAGACCTCCGCGCCGGCACACATTGACGTCCGCGCCGATTTCCGCCGCCATCATCGCGGCCACGTGGGCGACCTCAACGGAGTGTTTCAAGACATTTTGCCCATAGGAGTAACGAAAGTGTAGACGACCGAGCGTGCGGATGAGATCGGGATGGAGGCCGTTCACGTGCGCGGCTAACGCTGCCTTCTCGCCCTCATCGCGCATCACCGCATCGATCTCTCGCCGGGCGCGCTCTACTACCTGCTCGATATTCGCCGGATGGATCCGTCCATCCTGAATCAGACGAGTGAGCGCCAGGCGAGCCACCTCACGACGCACCGGGTCAAAGCTCGAGAGTGTCACCGCATCAGGGGTCTCATCGATGATCAGATCGACCCCGGTCGCATTCTCGAAGGCGCGAATGTTCCGACCTTCGCGACCGATGATACGGGCCTTCATGTCTTCACTGGGGATGCTGACCACTGTGACCGCGGTTTCGGCCACTTGGTCGGCCGCGTAGCGTTGAATGGCGCTAGCGATGATGGAGCGCGCGCGTCGCTCCCCTTCTTCCTTCGCTTCGCCCTCAATTTCGCGAACACGGCGGCTGACAAGATCGCGCATCTCGTCTTCGACGCGCTTGAGCAGCACATCTTGCGCCACTTCAGTACTCATCCCACCAATACGCTGGAGCTCTTCGAATTGACGCCGCTTCAATTCTTCAACCTCAGCATGATCGTTTTCGAGCTGCTGCTCCCGCTGCTGGGTAGTGCGCTCGCGCCGGTCAAGCTGTTCAGATCGCCGGTCGACTCCCTCTTCCTTGCGCTGGAGACGCCGCTCCATCTCGCTCAATTCTCTGCGGCGGTCACGATACTCGACTTCGAGCGCTTGCCGCGTTTTCAGGGCTTCGTCTTTCGCCTCGAGGAGTAGCTCCTTCTCTCGCTTCTCTGCTTCAAGTGTAATCCTCTGCGCCTCATCCTGGGCGTGCTGACCCAGGCGGCGCGAGAAAACGTACGACCACGTGACAAGACCAACACCAACGATGGTGAGGACTACCCCGACAATAACTAAAGCAATACCGCCAGACATACTCCGAACCTCGTGTCAGAAGTTGGCCGGCGGCCGGCTGCACTACGTCTGGAGCATCTGAGTAGTGAAGATCATAGGTATCTGCTGCCCCATCCCTGTCCGTCAGTCCATACCTTGTGCAGAGAGCGCTTCACACAACACATAATGAACTCCGAAGCTCAGGTGCCCGGTAAGAAAGTTGCAAACCAGTCGCCGAAAATGCTTCATTAACTATACTTTGCAGTCTAGCAATCGTTCTCTTGTGCTGTCAAACGTCAGTTGTGCCCACCTTACGATACTCAATAGTCGTGATTGATAGCCTAAAGCGTCGGTATGCTGTTCATTGTGATGAAGCACGATTCTAGAAACCGGGAAGAGGAGCGCCAGCGCGGTGATGGTAGCCTCCCGTCGCCACGTTGTGATCATCAAACCCTGCTGCCTGGGGGATCTCATTCTGGTGACGGCACTCCTTTCCGATATCAAGCGACACTGGTCACAGGCAGAGATCACTGTCATAACGTCGGCATGGTCATCTCAAGCTGTAACACCGCATCCTGCAGTGACGCGAGTTGTGAACAGTGGGCACATCGGGCTCCGGAGGCATCCACCCATCGACGATCTCGTCCGTCTCACGATGACGCTACGCTCTCTCAAGGCAAGCGTGGTGCTTGTCCCTGATCGCTCGCCCGTGCTCAGCATCCTCACCCGCCTGTCAGGGATACCAGTACGAGCTGGGCTTGACAGTGGCGGCCGCGGCCGCTGGTATACGACACGTGTCCCTCCTCTGCCACATGCGCACGAACTGGAGCAGGGACGGAGCTTGCTTCGGGTGCTAGGGATCCCGACAGGCGCGCTACCGTCGTTCCAGCCGGGTCCCGAGGCTTACGAAGCAGCGAACGACCTCCTCACACACTTGCTACCAAGGCCGAAGTTCGTCATCCTGGCCCCAGGCGGTGGCACTAATCCCGGAACGGTCATGACGAGCAAGCGCTGGTCTGCCGAAGGTTTTGCTGCTGTGGCTCATCATCTCGCAGCACAGGGTTACGTTCCCGTGCTCGTTGGCAGCGAGAGTGATCGAACGGCGGCCGCACAGGTCCAAGCGCTTGTGCCGCAGGCCCGAAACTGGACCGGTCTCACGCCTCTGGGGGTTCTGGGGGCGCTGGCAACACGCGCCGGTGCGTTCGTGGGCAACGACTCTGGCGTGTCGCACCTTGCGGCAGCAACAGGCTGCCCCACCGTTGCGGTGTTCGGTCCAACAGCCGCGGAGCTCTACGCACCCGTAGGGAAAGCTGTTGCGACAGTGGAGCCGCCGCGAGCGGCAGCCTATGCTGGCGAAGGCACCGTACGTTTACCATTCCAATTCACGGAGCCCTGGCAGGAGCTCGTCACGCCCGCAGCGGTCATCGAGGCGCTGCGGCGACTCCTTACGCCGTGAAGCGCACTAGAATCAGTACCGTAAGGGCGAGGGGAGAACGAGGAGCAGATGCTGACCACCATCAAGCGCCAAATAGCGCTCTCCGTTGTCGGTGCGCTGTTCAATACCTTGCCAGATGTGATTCGTCGCGGTGCTCAGCCTGTTCGGATTCTCATCATCAAGCCGGACCACCTTGGCGACGTGATCCTAGCTAGTCCGGCACTCTACCGTCTGCGCTCCCATCTCCCCCAAGCCGAGATCATAGTTGCCGCGAGCACGGCCGGGACGCCTGCTGCGCTACGCACGCCGGGAGTATCACGTGTTGAAGCCGTCTCTTTCCCCGGCCTAGGTCGCGAGCCGGCAGCGAGTGCGCTCAGTCGCTGGGTGCGCTTGGTAATGCTGGCCCGGCAGTGGCGAGGTCGCTTTGATGCCGCCTTGCTGTTGCGCGACGACTTCTACTGGGGAGCAGCACTTGCGACACTCGCCGGTATTCCGCAGCGTGTCGGCACCGCCACTCCTGAGTGTGCTCCCTATCTCCGTGCAACTGTCCCGGCCCGGCGTGAACACGCGGCTCTCCATCACCTGCGCGTAGTGTCTCACTTTCTGGGCGTAGAGACGCCCACGGGATGGTCCCCAGATGTGGGCCTCCACTTCGTACCTCTACCGGCTCGTGAAGAAGTGAAGACGGCGCGAGCGCAGGCGGGACTGCTCTCGGGGGAGCCCTACGTGCTGCTTCACCCAGGGGCCGGTGCCTCGGTGAAACTCTGGAGCGCCCAGGCCTGGAGTAGAGTAGCTCGGGGAATCGCGGAAGACTACGGCCTGCGGACGGTGGTGGTCAGCGGGCCACAGGAGGAGCAGCTCGTTGTGCACATTGCACGCCTGGCTCCGGAAGCGGCGCTGGCAGTCCCTCCGCCACTGTCTCTCGATGCCCTCGCTGCACTCATGCAGGGTGCCCGCGCGGTGCTTGGGGTTGATAGCGGACCGCTGCACCTCGCGGCAGCGCTTGATGTACCGAGCATCCGTCTGTTCGGCCCGGCTGATGCGCGGGTCTTCGGACCCTGGGCTGATCCATCACGTCACGTGTCGTTGCAGAGTCCACTGCTTTGTAGCCCGTGCGACCGGCTCCAGTGGGATGTGCTCGACCTTCCTTGGCACCCATGCTTACGGAGGATCTCACCGGCTAGTGTGCGCGTCGCAGTGGAGGCACTATTCGCTGCGACGACGTCAACGGCATAAATGAGCGGTTAGAGGGACTGACGACCACGAAAGCCAGTGTCCAGCTTATGCCAGAAGCGAATGCGCTCCTCCCCCAAGCACCAGCACAGATAGACCTCTCGACCATCCCGAAGGCTACGAAAGTCAATGAGGCCGGTGTTTACATCCTTCAGCTCCACACCCAGGCCGTGAAGCTCTGCAACAAGACGGCTGAAGCGGTCTCCTCGCTCTCTGATCGACTTCTCCAGAGCGAGGGCCTCTGCAGCGTGACCATTCATCCGCGCGGCCCCGGTAATAGCGGCAAGGCGAGAGCGAAAATCGGAGATCTGTCGCACAACCGTGCGTAGCTCTTCGAGCAGAGGGACGAGCACCGGTAGCATTGCGTTCGCCTCGTTCTCACTGAATAGGCGCGTCACGATCACTCCCACTCCGCTCATCCGCTCCGGTCACGGTCGTGGTCTCGCGCTTCACACCGTGCCTAGCAGAACCGTCAGCCATCGCCGGCTGCGTCTCTGGTGCCTCTACTAGCGCCTTAGCGATAGCTTCTTGCGCAAGGTCGACATAATGAAAGTCCATGGCGCTACGCAGCTCTGGAGGTAGTTCTGCCACATCTCGTTCGTTGCCCCGGGGGAGAATGACGGTCGTGATCCCGGCACGACGTGCCGCGAGCACCTTTTCCTTCACTCCTCCGATAGGCAGGACGCGACCACGAAGAGTGATCTCGCCTGTCATCGCAACGTCCGAACGGAATGGGCGACCGGTAAGGAGCGAGGTCAGGGCGCAGACCATCGTGACGCCTGCTGATGGGCCATCCTTGGGGATAGCGCCGGCGGGTACGTGGATATGAAACTCGTGACCACGGAGGCGCTCGTCGTTGATGCCCAGCGAGACTGCTTCCGAGCGGACGTAGCTCAGCGCGGTCTGCGCCGACTCCTTCATCACATCACCTAGCTGGCCGGTGAGAATCAAACGTCCCTCCTCACCCCGCATAGCAGCAGCCTCGATGTAGATGATGTCACCGCCTGCCGGGGTGTAGACGAGGCCTGTCGCCACTCCTGGTCGTCGCGTGCGTTCGTTCACCTCCGGCTCGTAGATTGGCCTCCCCAGCAGCTCATCGACCACTGCCGCACCAATAGTGAGCTGCGTCTCCCAGCCACTCCCGATGCGGACCGCTGCTTTGCGGCAGATTGCGCCGATCTGCCTCTGCAAGCTGCGCACGCCAGCTTCGCGCGTGTGAGCCTCGATAATGCGCTCGAGACTATCGCGGCTAAACGTGACCTCCTCGGGCTTGAGTCCTGCCGCCCGTTCCTCTTTGGGAATGAGATACTTCTCGGCAATGTGGATCTTGTCTTCAATCGTGTAGCCGGATAGCTGGACCACTTCTACACGGTCGAGCAGTGGCCCGGGAATCGTTTCCAGGGTGTTGGCGGTCGCAATGAACAACACGTGTGAGAGGTCGAAGGGAACTTCGACATAGTTGTCACGGAAATCTCGATTCTGCTCCGGATCGAGCACCTCGAGGAGGGCTGCTGCTGGATCTCCCTGCCACCCCACTTGAAGCTTGTCCACCTCATCCAGCATGAAGACCGGGTCGCGCGCATCGCTCCGACGCAGCCCCTGAATGATCCGGCCAGGGAGAGCGCCGATATAGGTGCGCCGGTGGCCGCGGATCTCTGCCTCATCCCGGGTGCCACCGAGAGAGATGCGGAGGAATTTGCGTCCCAGCGCACGGGCAATGGACTGGCCTAGGCTTGTCTTGCCGACTCCTGGTGGACCGACGAAGCACAAGATTGGATCGTGACGATCGCTCAGCTTGGCGCCATCGGCACGCAGTTCTCGTAGCCGGCGAACGGCAAGATACTCGATGATGCGCTCTTTGATCTTCTCAAGATCGTAGTGATCTTCATCAAGGATACGTCGCGCGTCGTCAAGATCAACTTCGTGTCCCGTTTCCCTATTCCAAGGGAGGCTGATAAGCAGGTCCAGATAGGTCCGGATGAGCGAGTGCTCAGGTGATGCTGGTGGGAGCTTTTCCAGCCGACCCAACTCGCGAAGCGCTTCCGCGTGAGCCTCCTCGGGCATCTGCGCTGCTTCGACCTGCGCTCGGAGCTGGTTGATGGCGGAGAGGTCCTCGCTTTCTTCGCCAAGCTCCTTCTGGATGGCGCGGAGCTGCTCCCGAAGGAAGTACTCCCGCTGAGCCTTGGTCATCTGCTCTTGAGCCTGGCTCTGAATGCGCTGACCCAACTCAGATACCTCGATCTCGTGGGTCAACCGCCCTTGCAAAATCTCCAAGGTCTGGCGAGCCGAGGAGGCCTCGAGCACCTGCTGCTTGCCCGCCACATCGATGCGCAAGATGCTTGCGATGAGATACGCCACCTGCGTCGGATCATCTACATTCAGCACGAGCGTGAGGAGTTCTTCAGGCACGTTAGGAGTGATACGCGCCAACTGCGCAAACTGGTCGAGCACGCTACGCTTGAGCGCCTCTGTCTCGTCACTCTTGTCTTCCGGAACCTCGTCGACGCCAATCTCGGCGACGTAGAATGGATCTGTACGAAGGAAGCTCCAGATGTTGGCTCGAAAGAGCCCTTGGATAGCAACCATGATCGCGCCATCCGGGCGGCGGAGAAACTGTTGAATTCTTCCAACCGTCCCTATCCGGTAGAGGGCGTCGGGTGTCGGGCGCTCGGCATTTTCGCTCTTGCTGGCAACAAGAACGAGTAGGCGATCGCCGCGCATCACCTCATCAAGTACCGCGACGGCACCTGGCTGATTGACGACAAGTGGCAAACCCGTGTTAGGGAATAGCACCGTATCAAGCAAGGGTAGAACTGGCAGAGCCCCAGGAATGCGAGGGCTACCGTCGCGCTCCCCGCTTGGGGGAGCGGAGTCGCGATTCAAACGGAAGCGCTCAACCATTAGTCTTTCCTTAACATCTCCACCTCAAAACCGAGGTAAGAAAGCTTCACCGTTCATGGTGCTCACTCCTGAGCTCTTTGAATGATTACACTGCAAATTACTTGCCAGCACCTTGAACTCGCCAAGATGAGCTAGTAGTCTGCTGACCGGGCCAGCTAGCGTCAACCAGGGAGGTAAGCGCTGCGTTGACTTCGGCAACTGCACGCTGGCGCTCTGCCAGGTCTTGGGCTAACTGTCGATTCGAGTCGGTAGTCGTGCGATCGAGCGCCTGAGCGGTATCTTCAAGCGAGCTTGTGAGCGACCGGACCGCATCCAAGAATGTCCCAGCTTGGATCTGGAGGCTTACAGGAGGCTGCAATGCCAGAGCCTCGCTCTCTGCCGCATTGGCACTGGCTGCGCTTCTGGCTGCGACAATTCGGAGATAAGCAGGGCTGATCAGGCCTTGCGCTAGATCACTGAAAGCCTGATCCAGGCTGTTGGAGGCAGCCGCCAAACGGTCAGCAACGCGGAACGCCGCTAGCGTGAAGTATTGGGCGAGAGTGGCTCCTCCCACTGATGGCTGAGGCGAAGGCCGGGATACGGTGAGCTGGGGAGAAAAGGGGAGGTTGCACCCGGAGAGCAACACTACTGACGCGAGCATGGCTGCTACGAGTCTTCTCTTCACGCTAGCTCACGTCCAATCAGGTGCAGGAGCGACGTCACAGACCTCATGCATTTTTATGGTACAGATCACACAAAATGGAGAGAGTAGAGAGGATGTCACGGGCGATGCGCGCCATTCAGATCGTGGCGTTCAAAGGACCGGAGGGGCTGAGACTTGGTGAGGTGGCTCGACCCAAGCCGCGTGCCGGTGAAGTGCTGGTGCGGGTGGTGTACTGTGGTGTCAATCCTGTCGATCGCAGCCAGGCAACCGGGAGATGGCAGTGGGTGACACTTCCCCATACACCTGGTTCGGAGATTGCAGGGATCGTTGAGGAGGTAGGGGAAGGCGTCGCCGGTGTCGGTCCAGGAGATCGGGTAGCGGTTGCCTTCCGTGTCTTCTGCGGTCGTTGTGATCCTTGTCTGCAAGGACGGGATGAGGCGTGCGTCGCTGATCCGCGGTCGGCAGAAGCCCCGATCATGGTGGGACTGCCGAGCGAGGGTGGCTTCGCCGACTACGTCATCGCCCCAGCATGCAATGCGCTGCTCGTGCCTCCTGGAGTCTCCCTTGAGGCTGCCTGCGTTGCTACGCTCGATGGGGTGACGGCGTGGCACGAGATCGAGCGAGCAGACCTTCGAGCTGGCGAACACGTGCTAGTCACAGGAGCAACGGGCGGATTAGGTACCCTCTTCATTCAGATGGCCAAGCTCCGGGGAGCCATAGTGTACGCGCTCTCAGGAACGGCAGCGCTCACTTCAACACTCAAGGACTTGGGTGCTGACGAAGTCATTGTGCGCGGAACCGAGGACGTGGTGCAGCGCGTGCACGACCTCACCGATGGCAGTGGTGTTCAAGTCGTCCTGGATTCTCTCGGAGGTGGGATGTTGAGCCAAAATCTCGCCTGCCTCGCCCCTCTTGGCCGTTTGGCTTTCTGCGGAATCCTCACCGGTGCTACCGCTGAGGTCAACCTCGCTTCCTTCTACGCTCGCCAGCTCCAGCTTGTTGGCTCAACCGGCGGGTCCCGTCGAGACCTCCGGCAGGTTCTCGACGCGATGGCTAGGGGAGCGGTCAAGCCAATAGTCTGGCGTCACTTCCCGTTACAGGATGCGGCTGAGGCTATGGAGGCACTGAGCAAACCCGGCCGGCTTGGTAAAGTGCTACTGGACGTGAGTCCAGCTCCTTAGGAGGGGCCGTACCGAGCAGTATCGACGAGCCAGACGCGAAGGAAACAGCGAAGGCCGCAGTATTCCACGCAACGCAGCACTCGGTGCTGCGGCTCTTGCTACCTAAATACCGTGCGAGCTACCGGCGTGAGTCCTTCGCCATGAGCTGAAATCGTAAGTGACCATCGGGCGCCGTGCGCCACTTCATCGCAAACCCGTGTTGCGTCGCCGCCATCGAGAACCGGCGTTTGACGACACGTTGGAGCTCGTTGGGGTCAAGCTGAACCTCCGCACCATCGCCTTCAGCTAGACCAGATAGGATCTCCAGGTAGGGCGCAAGATCGACACGCGTTGCCGATGTGGATCTACGCCGAAAGTCGGCAGAGCTCAGTTTCTTCACGAGCTTCGGCATGGGCTTCTCTTCACCTCTTGCTGTTCGCGTCGGCTGTTACCGAAGGATAGCCCGTCTCGAAGCCACACGTCAATGCTTCCGTACACCAGCTTCTCAATTTTCCTGTGCTTCTCGCACTGGTGCAGTATTGGGAGCCGGACCGCACTTTGACGAGTGACATAGCGCTTCCTGCTGCCACTTATTAGGCCATGCCCCAGTCCTGCAGGTGCTTCAAGCTTAGTGCCGCGCTCTCAAGTGGTGGCCGGCGGCATCGATCCTGTTCAACGATGTACCATCGCGCTCCTGCGGTCGCCGCCGCGCCGAATATAGCGTGGAAATCCATCGTTCCTTCGCCTACCTCAGCGAAGGTTCGCTCCTCATCATTTGTCATGTCTTTTAGATGAATGAGCGGAATACGGCCGGGGTATTGCTGCATGATGCTGACAGGATCGCTGCCAGCCTTCTTGACCCAGAAGGTATCGAGCTCGATCTTCACGAGAGCAGGATTCGTAGTGTCAAAGAGAACGTGAAACCCGTCTGTAACACCGATGGTCTCGAACTCGAAGGCATGATTGTGATAGCAAAACTCAAGTCCTTCGCCCGCCAGCCTCTTGCCGATCTCATTGAAGGAGGCGGCGAGACTCTTCCACCCTGCGAGATCAGCCCGTCGCTGTGGCGGCGAGGACGGACAGACCACTGCAGTGTTGCCAAGGGCCTTACTAAGCTTCACGACCTCATCCAGCTCGTTCTCGAGCCGGTTAAAGGCCACGTGATCACCAGCCACCAGAAGACCACACGAATTCAGAAGAGATCTCAGTTCCGCCCCGTTCAATCCGCCATACCCGGCAAGTTCGACGCCACCATAGCCCATCTGCCCAACCTGCTGAACGGTCCCTTTGAAGTCCGCTGCCAGTTGCTCGCGCACTGTGTAAAGCTGTAGTGCGATCGGAAGTCTCGACATCTGAGATTCTCCAAACTCTTGCCATGAATATGACTGGCGTACACGTTTATACTTCAAGGAATCTCCTCAGTGCAACCACGTAGGATAGAAAGCTGCGGGGAGGTTCGAGTGCGTGGGTAAAGAGAACACAAGTAAGTATCGGAGGATCGTTGTTGAGCACCGAGTATTCACAAGGTTCGCCGTCCTTTCGAACGAATAGTGCCCCGCAGCGTGAGCAGTACGACAATCTCTGGCTGGCACAGGAACTGTATCGTTTAGGAGCCATACGCTTCGGCGACTTCACCGTTGGCCGGACATTGCATACCCCGGTCTATGTAGATTTGCGAGTGCTCGTCGGTAGCCCTGCGACCCTTGGTTACGCTGCTCGCCTAATCCGACAAGAAACACACGCTGAGCAGCTGCGGCGGCGGCCCACGTGCGACCCGTTCGATATCGTGGCCGGTGTCCCTTTTGGAGGGTTGCACCTTGCTACGGCGTATGCTCTCTATAACGATGTCCCGCTCGTGTATGCGCGCCAGCGGTCGTCGCAACAAGCCGTGGTCGGGAGCGACGTCCAGGCCGGATCGCCGCTCCCGGCGGCTGAAGAAGGCTCAGCCATCCAGGGAGTCTTCCGACTGGGACAGAGTGTGCTCGTCATCGATGATCTCATCACAACGGGAGGCAGTATCGTAGACACTGTTGAGATCCTCTGCGCTGCGGGCCTCGAAGTCAAAGACGCTGTCGTACTTGTCGACCGGGAACAAGGCGGAGGTGAGCGTCTCAAAGAGCTCGGCGTTCGTCTTCACTCGATCTTGCGGCTGCCTATCATGCTGAATCTCTACATGAGCTCGGGGCTCATCGACGAAGACATCTATCGGCGTTGCGTGACGTACCTCGAAGAGAATCGCCGCCGGCTATGAGCGATCCCGTAATTCTGGTCATCGATCAGGGCACCACAGGGACTGGCGTTGCGCTTATCGACCAGCAGGGGCGCTTCGTAGCGCAGAGCGACCATGAGTTCCACCAATACTATCCCCAGCCAGGGTGGGTGGAGCACGATCCTGAGGAAATCTGGCAGACAGTGGCCCTTGGCATCGCTGAGGTTCTAGCGGCAGCGGGGGATATCTTCCGCCCTGCGGCTTTGGCCATCACAAACCAACGGGAGACCGTCGTGCTCTGGGATCGACACACGGGACGGCCACTGGCACGAGCCATCGTCTGGCAGGACCGGCGTACGGCAAACATTTGTCATCATCTCCGCGCCGATGGAGCCGAGGAAGCGGTACGTGCTGCGACAGGTCTCCTACTCGACCCTTATTTCTCAGCAACGAAGATCGGCTGGCTGCTCGATCACGTTGCCGGCGCGAGAGAGCAAGCTCAGCGCGGAGAGCTCGCCGTCGGGACGATCGATTCTTGGTTGATCTGGAAGCTCACGGGTGGGTTGACACACGTCACGGATCGGACGAATGCGTCCCGAACCTTGCTGTACTCGCTGGATAAGGAGAGCTGGGATGACGACTTGTGCCGCCTGTTCGATATCCCGCATAGCCTGCTCCCGCGTGTCGTACCCTCGTCAGGCGTATGCGGGCTCTCACAGCCGGAGATGACGCACGGGCTATCTTTACCAATTGCTGGAGTGGCGGGAGACCAGCAGGCCGCACTTGCCGGACAAGCCTGCTTTGAGGATGGTGAAGCTAAGAACACGTATGGGACCGGGTGCTTCCTCTTGGTACACACGGGTACGCGACGGAAAATACCACGGGGAAAGCTGCTCCTCACAGCGGCAGTGGGCAAACTGCCCAACGGTCAGCCTGGACCCGGGTATGCGATCGAAGGCAGCGTGTTCATTGCAGGGGCAGCCATTCAGTGGCTACGAGACGAGCTTCAGGTTATCCGCTCAGCTACCGAGAGCGAGGCCGTTGCCAGCAGTGTTGAAGACTCCGGAGGAGTCTACATCGTCCCGGCTTTCACTGGTCTCGGAGCGCCCTACTGGGATCCTTATGCCCGCGGGACGATCGTCGGACTCACGAGAGGAAGCAATCGTGGGCATCTCGTGCGTGCGACGCTGGAGTCTATTGCCTTCCAAACGGCAGATCTCGTTCGAGCAGTAGAGGCTGAAAGCGTGATGCTGTCGGCACTCCGCGTCGATGGCGGTGGCACAGCGAATGGCTTGCTCATGCAAATCCAGGCGGACTTGCTCGGCATGCCGGTGGAGCGATCAGACATCCAGGAGACGACTTCTTGGGGAGCGGCTATGCTCGCAGGACTTGGCACGGGACTACTGACGTCGATCGATGCTTGTCGAAGGCTCTGGCGGTTGGATCGGCGCTTCGAGCCTTCAATGCCGGACGGCACGCGTGAGAGACGCTACCGCGGCTGGTGCCGGGCGGTGCAGCGAGCGCAGGGGTGGGTAGAGGCAGACTAAGGATTTGGCGCGCCTTGAACTTTTGCTCTAAATGACTCTAGAGTATCGGCGCGGTCGATGAGAATGCGCGGCTCTGCCGAGAGGTAACTGGCGGAATAGAAATGCCCACCACCTCCTGAGACCGCCCCTCGATAGCCCGCGCGTACGACTTCCCCGATAATCTGTTGGTTGAAGGCATCGTAGGGATAGGCCATGAGATCGACCGGATGACCAAGCCATGCTTCCAGGTCGGACTTGCTTCCGGCGATCTGCCACCACGCTCGTGACGGAGTAAGCGACGTGAGATCGGGATGAGTGCGGGAATGAGCTTCGATGTCGAAGCCCTCGGCATCGAGAGCTCGAAAGACTTGCGGGGGAATGTGACTTTGAATGGTAGGAATGAAGAAGGTAGCAGGCACCCCATACTGGCGTAAGATCACAGCAACATTGGTCACTGCATCTGTATAGCCATCGTCAATGGTGATTGCCACCGGATGCTCCGGCAAAGGTGCTCCAGTAAAGAGCGTGCGAAAGACGTCGTGCACCGTGACCGGCGTGTAGCCTTGCTGTAAGAGCCAGCCCACCTGAGCTGAGAAATTGGCCGCGCTCACGGTGTAGGGACTTGGCCAGTCACCGATATGGTGGTAGGCCAATACTGGCACGTTGACCTGAGTTGCAGCACCGGCGAGCGGGCCTGGCGGAAGCGTTTCGTCGTCAAGAGTCACAGGAGAGATCGGCCAGATTGTTCCAGTCCAGATCGTGTCACTGGCCCGCAGTGTTTGCGGAGCGAGGGGGGCAGTGTCGGGTGACCAGTGCTGGGCTTGTGCTTCTTCGGTCCCTAGCGGAGCTAGCCGGATCCCCTCGTCTTGACGCCACGTCAGCTCCGCATTTACGAAGTACTGTACGACTCGGCCAGACTCGAGGAGTTCTTCCGTAATGGGAGCTCCCAGCAGTCTTGGCCCATCGTGGGCGACGTAGTATTGTAGGAAACCGTCGGCAAGGGTGTGCCCGGTCGATTGAAAGTACGCCACGTCTGGATCCGGTGGTGCGGGCACGGGCAGCTGCGATTTCCCGAGCATGCGGCCCAAAGCGCTCACGGTGACGCGCTCACCCTCAGGCGCATCGGGATGCCACTCGAGGCGAATGTTCTGAAAGTACTGTACAGTGGTAGAGTCTTGCCAGACTTCGCCGGTAATCGGGAGACCTGAGAATGGTGTACCCCCGTGAGTTGCGAGAAAGGCTGCGAAGCCGAGCTCTATAGCGTGTCCGGACGCTATGAAGTACAAGGGGCCGGAGTGCTGCGCTGCAGCGGCAGTAACGGGTGCCGGCACATACCAGGTAGCTAACGCAACACAGAGCGCCAACAATACGTAAGGTCGCTTCGAGAATCGCTTCTGGCTGATTGACATCGCCCTCCCAGTCTCTCTTCACCCTTCATCGCGTTCACTGCTCGGCGAAGATAGGAGAAGTATAGAAAGATCGCAAAGGCACGGATGGCTATGGTCTCAGCGTCGCTCTCCATCGACTAATGTCGGGGAGGCAACCTAAATTTAGGATCTTTAAGGTGGCTCCTAAGGCTGGCCATCACGGCGATCAATTCTGGTCGTGTGCTATATTCTGCTCGGTTGGAGCGGTAGTGTCAGCGGGCTATGGTGATTGGAAGAACTCCATTCTACACTCAAGGAAGGTAATACAGTTCCAAGGTATGACACCTTGTGTAGCCGGCGTTATGCTCGGCAGTACGGAAGCCTAGGGAGTTAGAGGGTGTATGGCACATAGCGTTCCCCTATCGAGTGGTGACATATCGAGACGAAGAGTGCTCGCCACCGGAGTGTTTGGTCTCGGCGGAGTTATCGGGTTAGTCTACGTCGTGGCCATTTTGCGGTTTATCATTCCAGCCGGGCGGTCGGGATCATCTCTCGAGAAGGTCGGTACCGTGAATAGCTTCACAACCGAGGTGCCGAAGCGTGTGCCACTGGGACTCACCAATGGCAACACTGAGCCCACTGGCGGTGCTTGGATCATTAAGCACAGTGCGCAGAGCTACACCGCCTTTGACATGCACTGCACCCACCTGAGTTGTCCCTACAACTGGACGGGTGACAATTCACCGAATGGTGTCTTTGCCTGTCCCTGCCACGGCAGTGTGTTTAGCAAGACCGGCGCCGTCATCAATGGTCCGGCTTTCATCCCCTTGCACAAGCGTGAGGTTCAGGCCAAGGGTACAGAAGTACTAGTTGGCGGCATCATCTCCTAGAGCTAGAGGACGTACAGTATGGCAACCACGCTCAACAAGCGGACTGGCCAGACCATCGAGCACCAACCGCGGAAGCGGCAGCCGTTGATTGACTTCGAGCCATCCGCCCGCTGGCTTGACGAGCGCGGGATCGGGATCCATCGACCGGTCTTTGAATTCCTCATGCATCCAGTCGACAAGATTTCCAATATCTTCGATCTCATGGGAGAGCTCACAGCGTTCCTCTTCATCAATCAGCTCATCACCGGAATCATCCTCGCCATCTACTATCGACCAACTATCTCCGGAGCTTTTGTCAGTCTGCAGAACATCACCTACGTCATCCCAGCAGGCGTGTGGATCCGCGGTCTGCACGTCTACGGTGCCAGCGCAATGGTGGTGGCAATATTCATTCACATGTGCCGGGTGTTCTGGTATGGCGGCTATAAGAAGCCCCGTGAGCTCACCTGGATGATCGGTGTCATTCTCCTGGTTTGCACACTTGGCCTGTCGTTCACCGGCTACCTCTTGCCTTGGAACCAGGAAGCGTACTGGGCTACGATGGTAGGAACGCAGATCCCCTTCTACACGCCCTTCATCGGCAACTGGGTCGTGACGTTGCTCCGCTCAGGGTTCGACCTCACGGGTGAGACGCTCACCCGTTTCTACGCGATCCACATGTTGGTTCTCCCGGGACTCCTGATGGGAGCACTGGCCTTCCACCTGGCGCTGGTTGTTCGCCAGGGAGTATTCTTCCTGACAGAGGAGCATCTGCAATAATGACGACAACTGCTGGCGACCAATCCACCACAGATCGCTTTGCCAGGCGGAAGCGCTCGTGGGCTCGCGTTCCAGGTGTACCCGCCGAACCAGCCGGCTTAGACTCTACAGGATCGGCCGAGACCGAGATCACGGTTGTAGGGGAGCACCTCCTTCCGAACCTGAAGGGCACGTTCTTCCCAGATGCAATGTTCCAGGCCGTCTTGCTGATGACAGCGGTTTTCTTCGTGCTCCTCGCAATCGTTCACTTCGCCCCCCCCCACGGTTGGGGCACCAGCAGAGCCGCTGAACCAAGAGCTCTATATGCCACGACCAGCCTGGTATTTCTACTTCCTGTTCCAGATTCTCGAGTGGGCTAAGGGTCCAATCTTCGTACCCATCGGCACTGTCTGGCTTCCCACTATCGCGATTCTGGCTCTGTTGCTGATACCGGTCTATGATCGCAACAAGAATCACCGGATTACGAAGCGCCCCCTGGCCATCCTGTTCTTCTATGGATCGATGCTCTTCATCGTGGTTGTAACGGCATACAACGTGATCACCGCACCGGCAGAGCCAACGAAAAACAATGAGAATCACGCGCCGGTGCAGCAGCCGGCCGCCCCCCAGGGTGATCTGCCGGCAGCGGTCGTAAGCTGGTAGCGTCTTCCGGATTCCGTGATCCTCGGATATCGATAGATATGTTGAGTGGGGAATGGACTTTCCGCAAGGTTGGCCCATTCCCCACCACGCTTTCCAGTGGCCTAAGTCGAGCTGCGGCTTGACAACTAGCCCTGGATCATCGCAACATTGTGGAAAGCCCTGTGTCATTCGATGACTACCGGGCTTTCACGCGGAGAGCAGGATCATCCAGGTCGTGGGTCTCTAGGGACCAATGGCGTTCCTATGCTCTGATGTTACTGTGCCCACGGCGGGACTTGGTGGTGTGTAGTCGCACACTTTTTGGAGTGAGTCTGGAGCCCAGGATCACGATGATCAATCAGCGGAGAACGCGCATTGCGATACGGCGAAGTGCCTACGACGACTACGTCATGCTTGGCTCAGATGCTCGAGCCGCACTGAAGCGCGGTTTCGACACGATGGCCAATCTTCTCAAGATTACACTGGGACCGAAGGCGCGTAGCGTAGCGATTGCCAAGATGTACACGTCGGGCACACCAGAGGTGCTGGATGATGGCGCCACGATTGCGAGACGTGTCGTCGAGCTACCTGGGCGCTACGAGAACATGGGTGCTATGATCTGTCGCCAGTTGTCCTGGCGTGCTGGTGAGGACACAGGAGACGGTACAACCACAGCAGCCGTTATCGCCCAAGCAGTCCTTGATGAGGCGACGTATTACGTCGCCGCTGGCGGCAACGTCATGATGGTCAAGCGCGGCATCGAGAAGGCACTACCCATCGTTGAACGTAGCTTGCACGAGCAGGCAATCAAGATCGATTCGTGGACAGATGTGGCCAAAGTCGCGGAAGCGGCCTCCGGCGATTACTGGATCGGGCAAGTCATCGGCTCCATGTACAACGCGGTCGGAACGGAAGGTATTCTGCACGCTGAGGATTCGGCCCAGACAGACGTTGTCTGGACGTGGGTCGATGGCATCGAGTGGAATAAAGGCTACGTCTCGTCGCACATGGCGACCGATACGCAGCGCATGGAGGCGGTTCTGGAGAATCCCCTGATCCTCGTCACGGACCGAAACCTCGAAAAGGCTGAGCAGCTTGTACCCCTCCTGGAAAAGCTGCACAATGCGGGAGTCAAGAATCTCTTCATACTGGCGAATGAAACGACTGGCGATGCACTCGGCCTGCTCGTGGTCAACAAAGAGCGCGGAGTTATCACGGCAGTGGCCTGCAATGCCCCGAGCGCCGGAGACCGTCGTGTACGTATTACTGAGGACTTTGCCATCTCTGTTGGTGCGCGCATGATCTCCGAGGATGCTGGTGATCTCGTTGAAGAGGCTTCCCTGTACGATCTAGGGAGAGCTGCGAAGGTCGTCGTTACAAAGGATTACTTCCGTGTCTTTGGCCCAGCAGGTGACCCGGTCGCCATCCGGGCCAGAGCCGAGAAGGTCCGGCGCGAGGTAGATGAACAGGAGTTCGATCATGAGAAGGAGAGAGTGCTCGAACGCCTTGGAAAGCTGCAAGCAAAGATTGCGACAATTTGGGTCGGCGCCGCGTCAGAGGCAGAGCAAAAGGAAAAGCGACTCAAGGTCGATGACGCCATCTGGGCAGTGCGCGCAGCCATCAAAGATGGAGTAGTCCCAGGTGGTGGCCTTGCCTATCTCCGTTGTATCCCAGTGCTGCGTGAATTCGCCCAGACGCTAACAGGCGATGAGCAGTTCGGAGTAGAGGCGCTTACCAAGGCACTTGAAGCGCCATTGCGGACGCTCGCCCAAAATGGAGGCTATATGGCAGCCGCAGTGCTCGATGAGCTGAGCCGCCAGCCAGATGGTTTCGGTTTCGATGTCGTCAGCGGCACATACGTCAACATGTTCGAGCAGGGAATACTCGACGCCTTGAGTATATCGTGGAGCTCACTCAGGTCTGGGGTGAGCGGAGCTCTGATGGCCCTCACCTGCGAGGCATTGGTGCTACCAAAGAAGCCGCAAACTGTTCTCAAACCCTGACGATCGCAAGAGATCGCAGGATCGGTAGGCCTGGAATCAACATTAGAGCCGCACGTCCGCTAATACCAAGCCGTCCGGATCGTGCCACAAATAGCCCGACCCTCCAGAAGGGATCTCGACTGGAATTACGCCAGAGTCAGACGGGATTGGTATAAGCTTCACGCAGCTATCGTGTCGTTGATAGTACGGGAGGACGCCGTGGTTCACGTGGCAGTGTCGGTGCTCAACGCTGACTTGAGCGACATCGCAGGCCTCTGTACGACCATCAATACGAGTGGTGCCGATTCGATCCAGGTCGACGTCATGGACGGGCATTTCGTGCCAAACCTCGCTCTCGGCCCACAAGTCTGTGCCGCCTTTGCGGCGCACAGCAGTCTCCCTATCGAAGCGCATCTCATGGTCGAGAAGCCCGAGCGCTTCCTCGCCACCTTCGCGGAGGCGGGAGCTACCTATCTCATTGGACACGTTGAAGTGCTACCACACCCCGATCAGTTCTGCCAAGCGGTGCGACGGCTAGGAAAGCGGCCCGGTATGGCTATCAACCCGGAGACCTCTGCCGCAATGCTGCGCCCATACCTATCTTTAGTCGATCTCGTCATCGTCATGGGTGTGCATCCCGGAGCAGGGGGACAGGAATTTCTCCCGTCAGCACTCACGACACTAAGAGAGCTGCGCCAAGCGAGGCAAGGATCTCTTCCAGCTCTTCAGCTCGATGGCGGTATAAACTTACGCACAGTCGCAGCGATCACAGCCGCTGGCGCTGACGCCGTTGTCGGCGGCAGCTTCGCAGTGCGTCATCCGCGTGGTATCGCCGAAGCGGTGAGTGCGCTCAAATCGCAATCGGCACGGTCAGCAGATAAGTAGCCACAGCGCAGTAGCTAAGGAACGCAACAATGGGGACACCTGTCAAAGTCGGCGTCATTGGGGTCGGGGTCGGCAGAGGACACATCAGGGAATATATGGACTGTCCGGATGCCGAGCTGGTCGCTATCTGTGATGCTGACGCAGTCCGTATGGCCGAAGTGGTCGACCGGATGGGGCTGAAAGGTGTCACAACCTACGCTGACTACCACGAGATGCTGAAGCACAAGGGGTTGGAAGCAGTGTCCATAGCGCTGCCCAACTTCCTCCACGCGCCTATTGCGATCGCTGCTCTGGAGTCCGGGAAGCACGTGCTCTGCGAAAAGCCCCTCGCCCTCAATGCTCGAGAAGCAGCGTCCATGGTGAGTCTGGCTCGATCCAGAGGGCTCGCACTCATGGTCAACTTCAACTATCGATTCAGTGAGGCTTCGTGGGCGGTCCATCAGGCCATCCAGGCAGGTCTCATCGGCGACGTCTACTATGCGAAGTCTAGCTGGTTGCGTAACCGAGGCGTTCCCGGAATAGGGGGCTGGTTCACGACGAAGAAGCTCTCTGGGGGCGGTGCGCTCATCGATCTCGGCGTGCACCGGCTCGATCTTGCCCTGTGGTTCATGGGCTATCCGCAACCGGTTGGCGTCAGTGGTGCCGTTTTCGGCCAGTTCGGCCGTCAGTTCGCCGAGGCTCAGGGGAAGAGCTTTGATGTCGATGATCTTGCAGCGGGATTCATCCGCTTCGCTAACGGAGCTGTGCTGGCCATCGAAGCGTCGTGGGCCGGAAACAGCGAGAAGCGCGAAGAGATGTCTACACAAGTCTTCGGCTCGATAGGTGGCGCGATCCAGCGGAATACTGGTGAAGGCTACGACTTCGAGTCGCGGGTATTCTATGACGTGAATGGCACGCTCACCGAGGTGCGTCCGCTCACCCGGCTGTTTGGCTTGGAGCCCATTCGCCACCACTTCGTGCACAGCATTCAGCAAGGAGTGGACCCTATTGCACCAGGTGAGCACGGACTGATCATCATGCAGATCATTGATGCGCTGTACGAGTCCGCGAAGCTGGGACGCGAAGTAACAATAATGCCACTCAGCTGATTGCGAGCAAGGTTGCACGGAGCGCGGATAATCATGGATAATTTGGCAGTGACAGTGATGGAGAACCGCAGCTCACGAATGTCTGCCAGAGAGCCTGTGGCAGGTGTAAACAGGCGATACGGTGAGCACAGCGCATCCCTCCGGAGTCTTCACCCGAACGGGAGTAGAGGTCTCCCAAGTAGACGTGAACGGGGTGCCGCCCGTTAGCGCGGCTAGGCATCGGAGTGTGCCGAGAAGAGGGTCATTGTTTGCCTGACTGAGGTGACGGTGGCCAAACTAGGGTGGTACCGCGAGTCGAACGCTCGCCCCTGTGGGGGGTGGGCGTTTTTGTGTTGAGGAGGAACCAGTGTGTTTGAACCGATCCAGACGGCACTACAGCTTCCAGAACTGGAGAGGAAGCGGCTCGACTGGTGGCGTGACCACGATATTCTCCACAAATACCTGACCAAGAACAGCCACTCTCTGAAGCGCTTCAGCTTCATTGATGGCCCGATCACAGCAAACAATCCCATGGGGATCCATCACGCTTGGGGAAGAACCTACAAAGACCTCTTTCAGCGCTACAAGACGATGCAAGGCTTCCGGCAGCGCTACCAGAACGGCTTCGACTGTCAGGGGCTCTGGGTTGAAGTAGAGGTAGAGAGAGAATTAGGCTTCAAGAGCAAGCGAGACATCGAAGCTTTTGGCATCGCCCGTTTCGTCGAGCTCTGTAAGGAACGGGTGCTGCGCTTCTCGAAGCGTCAAACCGAGCAATCGATTCGTCTCGGCTACTTCATGGACTGGGATCACTCGTACTACACCATGTCGGACGAGAACAACTACATGATCTGGACGTTCCTCAAACGCTGCCACGAACACGGTTGGATCTATCGCGGCCACGACGTGATGCCGTGGTGTGTCCGCTGCGGTACAGCGCTTTCTGAGCATGAGATCGCGACTGAAGGATATCGCGAGATCGAGCACCAGAGCGTCTTCGTCCGGTTCCCGCTGGTGGAGCGCCCGGAGGAGTACTTGCTCGTCTGGACAACGACACCGTGGACGCTTCCTGGCAACGTAGCAGCAGCGGTGAACCCTGAGCTCACCTATGTGAAGGTTGAGCAAGACGGCGCCTTCTACTTCCTATCGAAGCGCACCATATCTAGCGCCTTGCAGGGTGAATTCCGCGTCGTGGAGGAGCTTCCTGGGTCGGAGCTCGTTGGCCTTCACTATCGCGGGCCCTTCGACGAGCTCCCCGTGGCAGCTGGTCTCCAGCATGAGGTGCTGCCGTGGGCTGATGTTGGAGAAGAAGAGGGCACCGGGATCGTCCACATTGCCCCAAGCTCGGGACGTGAGGACTTGCACCTGTGGCGTGAGCACCACAATGAAACGGAAATGGCGGCGAACAAGGCTGGCGTTCCGATCCCAGCGCCCATCGACGAGCTTGGCTTCTTTGTCGCTGGCTTTGGGCAGCTCACCGGACGAGAGGTCGCTACCGTTGCTCCGGATATCTTCGCGGCGCTGGCGCAAAAGGGCATGCTCTACCACATTCGCCCATTCATCCACCGCTATCCCGTCTGCTGGCGCTGTGGTAGTGAGCTTGTGTTTCGCCTGGTCGACGAATGGTTCATCAATCTTGACCAGGCCCGTAGTCGCATTATGAGGGTTACTGAACAGATCCGCTGGATCCCTAGCTTTGGTTTAGAGCGGGAATTAGACTGGCTCCGCAACATGGATGACTGGATGATCTCTAAGAAGCGCTTCTGGGGCCTAGCGCTTCCCTTCTTCCCCTGCCCCAATTGCGGCCATCTCGAGGTTATTGGCAGCCGCGAGGAGCTTGAACAGAAGTCAATCGGACCGTTGCCCCCAATGCCCTCGCCTCACCGCCCGTGGATCGACGCCGTGCGCATCCGCTGTCCGGAATGTGGCGCGACAGTGCAGCGGGTTCCGGACGTGGGAAATCCGTGGCTGGACGCAGGCATCGTGCCTTTTTCAACACTCGATTACCGGACTCGGCGTGACTACTGGGAGGAATGGTTTCCAGCAGACTTCATCACAGAGTCTTTTCCGGGACAGTACCGCAACTGGTTCTACTCACTGCTTACGATGGCCACCGTGCTCGAGGATCGGCCGCCGTTTCTCACGGTACTCGGTCACGGTCAAGTGCGCGATGAACACGGCAGAGAAATGCACAAGAGTTGGGGAAACTCCATTGAGTTCGATCAGGCCGCGGAAAGAGTTGGTGCCGACGCGATCCGCTGGCTGTACCTTGGGGCGAATCCTGCGAGCAACGTCAACCTCGGTTGGGGCATTTTCGAAGAAGTAACACGCCGGCTGCTCACTCTGTGGAACTCATACGGCTTCTTCGTTACGTACGCGAATCTGGACGGGTTCGACCCCACTCACACCACCGTGCCCTACAGGGAGAGACCAGAGCTCGACCGCTGGCTCCTGGCACGGCAGCAGGAGCTCATCCGAACGGTAACTCAACACCTCGACGATTTCGATACTCCATCGGCCGTGCAGACACTGGAGCGCTTCATCGACGATCTATCGAACTGGTACATACGCCGGGGACGGCGGCGGTACTGGAAGAGCTCTGCAGATAGCGACAAGGCCGCTGCCTACCTCACTCTGTATGAAGTATTGGTGACCCTTTCTCAGCTTCTCGCACCGTTCATGCCCTTTTTGGCGGAGGAGATGTACATCAATCTCGCCGGCAGTCTGCACACCGATGCGCCTCCATCGGTGCACCTCACGGACTGGCCCACCGTATGCGAAGAGCTTCTGGACCACGACCTACTCGATAGGATGCGCGCTGTCCGGACGGTGGTCGAGCTGGGACGAGCTGCCCGCAGCAAAGCTGGGATAAAGGTGCGCCAGACTCTCCCTCGAGTGTTGGTCGCCTCACCGTCGGTACGAGGAGAAGGTTTCGAACCTCTCCTCGATCACATTCGAGACGAGCTCAATGTCAAGGAGGTCCGTCTCGTCGAAGAGGAAGGTGAAATTCACGACTTCGTCGTACAGCCCAACCTGCGTGTCGTTGGGCCAAAATATGGCCCTCGGGTCCGCGACATCACGGCGCTCCTACGTGCAGGCAAGTACCGGATTCTTCCCGATGGTTCAGTGGAAGCCGGGGAGTTTCACCTCAGCAATGACGAGGTCAACCGCCTGGCGCGACCGCGATCCAGCCTGGCAGTTACGGAAGGCGACGGGGTGGTCGTGGCCCTGGATACGACCATCACCCCTGATCTCGAGCTCGAAGGGCAGGCTCGCGATCTTGTCCGCCGCGTTCAGATGATGCGCAAGGAAGCGAATCTCCAACTGCAAGACCGCATCGTGCTAGGCTGGCGCGGATCGGAGTCTCTAGCTGGGCTTCTCGAAGAGTGGGGGGACTACATCCGGCAAGAGACACTCGCGAATCAGCTCGTCCAGGATCCCCAAGACATGACCTTGAGCTGGCAAGGTACCGTCGGAACAATCGAGGTAGAACTCTCACTGCGGAAGGCTTCCTAATCGGTAAAAGGTATGCAGAGAAACGTCCAGGGGGTGAGGGGGAACATAAGCCCGAGCTTCCTGACAAGCACGCAACGACTGCTGGCCTCGTGGCAAGGGTGCACAGAGTGGTGCCGTCGTAGTCGGGTGCTGCCCTTGCATCAGTGCCTTTCCTTAGGCGCGGCCATCGCGATACTAGCGGCTCTGCAAGTGTCATTCGTGCCAATACACTTTAGAGAGAGTCGCAGCAGACCCGCTCACGTGTCGGATACTATGGCGAGGAGATGAGGACGCCAGTTTGATGAGGGGTGCGGGGAGATGAGCCTTGTAGTGCAGTCAACTGATTTCCCGACTCTCGAGCTTGTGCGGCGGGGAAAGGTTCGCGACGTCTATCGCCTGGCGACTGGCACGCTGATTGTGGTAGCAACGGACCGGTTGTCGGCCTTTGACGTCGTATTCACTGATCCGATTCCTGGAAAAGGGGGTGTGCTCACAGCACTCTCTGCCTTTTGGTTCAAGCGCCTCGCAGACTACATGCCACACCATCTTATTTCAGTTGAGGCTGAGAGCTTCCCTCCTGAAGTACAGCCGTATCGCGACGTGCTCTCCGGTCGCACGATGCTCTGTCGCCCAGCGGACCCGATCCCCGTGGAATGCGTCGTGCGTGGATATCTCACCGGAAGTGTGTGGGAAGAGTATCAGCGGTACGGAACCATCCATGGCGAGGCGGCTCCTTCCGGACTACAAGCCAACTACCGGTTCCCAGAGCCTCTGTTCACCCCTGCAACCAAAGCCGAACAAGGGCACGATCAACCGCTCTCGTTTCAACAAGTCGTGCAACGTCTCGGTGTAGGTACAGCCACCCGCCTTCGCGACGTCACCCTGGAGCTCTTCCTAGAAGCCACCAGAATTGCGCAGGGTCGTGGCATCATCCTCGCTGATACGAAACTCGAATTCGGCTGGTCCAATGGGAAGCTTTTGTGGATCGATGAGGCATTCACCCCGGATTCTTCCCGTTTTTGGGATGCTCGCGATTACAGGCTCGGATCGACAATCCCTAGCCTTGACAAGCAGTACGTCCGCAACTTTGTGGTGGCCGCGGGCTGGGATCGACAGCCGCCAGCCCCTGCTCTGCCCCAGGAGGTCATCGAGCGCACAAGTCTGATCTATCAGCAGATCCTAGAACGCTTGACGGGTGATCGCGCAGATGCTGCCACTTAGCTCGCAGAGCGATGCAGAGCTTGCTACGTGCCTCCGTTCACTCGGTGTCAGCCTAACCGTGAGCGAGGTGAGGGAGGTGCTCCGCACGCTGGGACGCGACCCCTCGTTGGTAGAACTCTACATCTTCAATACGCAATGGAGCGAGCATTGTTCCTACAAGAGCAGCCGGTCGCACTTACGTCTCTTGCCGACAAGTGCCCCGTGGGTCATCCAAGGTCCCCAAGAAGATGCAGGCATCGTAGAGCTTGGCGAGTGGCGGGGGCGGCGCTGGGGCATCGTCTTTGGACACGAGTCCCATAACCATCCCTCACAAGTCGTCCCGTACGAGGGGGCGGCAACCGGAATCGGCGGCATCATTCGCGACGTTCTCTGCATGGGGGCCCATGTCTTTGCAGTTGCCGATGCGCTCCGCTTCGGGGATCCGTTCGGGCCTCATACCAATACGGTCCGCTACATTGCTGATGGGGTGGTAGCCGGTGTTGCCGGCTACGGCAACGCTGTAGGAATCCCCAATATCGCGGGGGATGTCTACTGGGATCGCGGCTTCGACAGCAACTGTCTTGTCAACGTGGTTTCCCTGGGTATCGTCGATGCCAGTGAGGTTATCCACAGCCGTGTGCCTGATGGCGGGGTAGGCTGGGACGTTGTGCTTGTCGGGAAGGCGACCGACAGTAGTGGATTCGGCGGTGCCGCATTCTCCTCCGGAATCCTGGCGAATGAGGCCGATGAGAGCAGCAAGGGGGCGGTGCAGGTTCCGGATCCGTTTCTCAAATCAGTCATCATTCGCGCCACCGAGGCTGTCTTCAGTGAAGTGCGTAAGCACGGCTTGGCTGTCGGGTTCAAGGATCTCGGTGCTGGCGGGATCGCCTGCGTCTCCTCAGAGATGGGCGATGCCGCTGGTATTGGCGTCGAGGTGTGGCTGCATGAAGTGCCGGTCTCCGTACCTCATCTCCCGGCGCACGTCATCGCCTGTGCAGAAACACAGGAGCGCCTCATGTGGATCGTGCCGCCCTCTTTCACAGAGACACTTCTCGACATCTACAACAATCAGTTCGAGTTGACTGCGATGTCAGAGGGCGCCCAAGCCAAGGTTGTGGGCCGGACGAGAGACGATGATCGCTATGTTTTACGGTTGGGCGACGACGTCGTGTGTGATGCTCCGCTCAGCGCAGTCTGTCGGGGCATTCGCTACGAACGCACATCGAGATCGATACCTCCTCACGTACCGGCAGCGCTGCCTCCTTGCCCACCTCCCGAGGTTCTGCGGCAGCGAACGCTCAGTGTGCTCAGTCATCCACGCGTGGCATCGAAATGGGCCATCTTCAGTCGCTATGATCAGGAGGTCCAGGGGAATACGGTGCTCCGTCCTGGTGAAGGTGACGCCGGAGTGGTACGTCCGCTTCCGGATAGTGCTCTAGGAATCGCCCTCAGCACGGACTGTGTCCCCGCCTATTCTCGGATCGATCCCTACAAGGGAGCGCAGCTCGCGCTTGCTGAGGCGGCGCGAAACGTTGCAGCAACGGGGGCAATCCCGCGAGCGTGCACAGACTGCCTCAACATGGGTGATCCTGAAGATCCTGAGGCTTTCTGGGCTTTTGTGGAGTCAGTGCGCGGGCTATCTGATGCAGCCCGCGCACTGGGTCCCGAGGGGGAATCGGGACCACCTCTGCCTTTCGTCTCTGGAAACGTCAGCTTTTACAATGAGGCGGAAGACGGTCGTGCTATTCCTCCGTCACCCATCATCGCCTGCCTTGGCACATTCGATGACGTCAGTACAGCTCTAGGCCTTGAGGTGACACAACCAGAAGTCACCCTCATACTGCTTGGTCCTCGTCAACAAGCACTTGGCGGCTCAGTATACGAGCTCGTCTCCAGCTGGCCGGTAGGAGAGCTTCCCAGCATCGACTTTGCGACCGAGCGCGGTCTCCATCGAGTGGTTGCTGAGGCTGCCCGCAGGGGATGGCTTATAGCCTCGCACGATATCAGCGATGGTGGACTCATCTCCTGTATTAGCGAGATGCTTCTAGGTCCTCGAGCCCTGGGGCGTCTTGGGGCTCGCCTTTGCCTTGACGACCTAGGTTCCCGTCCTGATGTGGCATTGTTCTCAGAGGCAGGTGGCATTGTGCTGGCCGTCGCACCAGCCTATGTCACACCGCTTCTCCGGTTGGCGGATGGTGCCGGGCTCACACCCTACGTGATCGGCGAGACGGGGGGGAATAGCTTGCGTATCGAACTCAACGGAGTACTGCTCTACACACTGGAGATGGGATCCGTAGCACAAGCGTGGTGGAACGCTGTACCGGCGGTGCTGGAGTGACCACGAAGGTAGCAGTAATCCTCTTCCCTGGCACGAACTGTGAAGACGAGACGCTTCGCGCCATCCGGGCTGCCGGACTGGATGCCCGGCTCGTGCGCTGGAACGAGCCGCTACCCAAGGGAAGTTTCGGTTCCTACGTACTTCCTGGTGGCTGGTCTTATGAGGACCGCGTACGCGCCGGCGCCATAGCAGCGCACGAGGATCTCGTGGGAAGTATCAGAGACGAAATAGCCAGAGGTAAGCCGATTCTGGGGATTTGCAACGGCGCCCAAGTTCTGGTCGAGTCTGGCCTCGTCCCAGACGGCGGCGCTCCCACACTGGCGCTTGGACCAAACCTGCTGGGCTACCGGTGCGTCTGGACGCGCGTACGCCTACTGGTCCCCAGCAACCGCACGGTCTTTACGAGCCGATTTGCAGAGGGGGAGATCTTTGCCGTTCCTATCGCACACGGTGAAGGCAGATTCACGTCGTCGGATCCAGGGGCGCTGCAGCACCTTCGTGACAACAAACAGCTGACCTTCGCCTACGTCGATGCCACTGGTGAAACCACCACTGAGTTTCCCTGGAATCCAAATGGCTCGCCGCTCGGAGCGGCGGGGATCGCAAACGAGGAGGGGACGGTACTCGCCTTCATGCCCCACCCTGAGCGTGCCAGCTGGTGGTGGCAGCACGCACCGCATTCGCGGCCGCCCGGCTGGGCAGCACGGCCGGACCGATTACATCTCACTGCACCCGCACATCGTATGTTCGCGTCGCTGGCTCAGCATCTGTCAAGGGGGCGGGGATGAGTACAGTGAAGCTCTCCTTGCTTGTGCGGTTGATCATTCCCGATACGGCGGCGATCTCGGCTCGTCGAGCCCTGCAGCGCCATCCACGCAGCGGCCTTGAGGATCTGTTGCGAGAGATCGGCTGGGAATTCGAGACCGATCTGACTGACGAAGACGAGCTCGCGAAGCTGGCTGAGCGACTTACTCACACCGACGTGTTAGTCAACTATAACAAACATCGTGTGCGCTGGATCCAGGGTGGTCTCCAGACGGCTTCACGACCCTCTGGTGCTCCTCTACAGCGTGTCGCTGGAATTCTCGTGACTGACCTCACTGATGGCGAAACTGGAAAGGCTGAGCACATCCTCCAAGCGCGCCTTGGTTTCGCTGGTGTCCACGTGGTGCGGCGCAGCACACTCTGGTGGGTCGTCGCATATCCTGATGCCAGCCCTTTGCAGGTAGCCCAGCACGCCCGTGATCAGCTTCTCGTCAATGCGCAATCCCAGCGATCTTGCATCCTATCCTTCTCTTGAAACTCACTAGAGGCTGCTGTGAGGAGGGTTTCCGCGAGTCGTGTCTACGGAACAGGAGCAAGTTGACCAGGCACAGTAAGACGAGGATACTGGCGTTATTCTCGCTGTCTTCGCTTCGAGCTGAGGCAGCACAAAGCCGCCAAGGACGTCTCTCCCCGCTGAGGGAACAGTTCAGTGGGAGTGTACAGAGGAGCAAGAATGCCTACACTCCAGCTTTCGTGGATTGCCGTTGAAGCACGAGAAGCCCTTGACGACGATGATGTAGCGCGTGCCGCAGCTGTGACGCGCGCAGCGCTTATCAGGTACCCGCGGTGGGTTGAGGGCTACTGGCTCCTGGGGCAGATTCTCCTCTATAGTCGCTTCGTGCCAGAGGCCAGCAGCTGCTTCTGGGCTGTGGCAAACGCCACACCCGATGATCCTCGTCCATACGAGACGCTGGCAGGCATCTACGAGGATGCTGGTGAAAAGGTTGCGGCGGAACGCTTGTGGCGTCAAACCCTGGAGATCGGTGGAATGAACCCCCAGGCTCGCCGGCACCTTGCGCAGCTCACGGGAGAGGATGGCTCAGCATCCGGCGCTGAGCCAACGGATGCAGGGTTAGCTCATGCATCTTTTCGGGCAGGTCGCTCCGCAGATGCGTTGCAGCACGTGGCGCGGGGGCTGAGACGCGAGCCGGACCGGCTCGACCTCTTCTTGATCGGCGCTCAATGTTTGGTCCGGCTGAAAGAGTTTGCAGCAGCGCGACAGTGGTTCCAGGCCATTCTGGATCACAACCCGGACTGCCTGAAGGCGCTTGCGGCGCTCGTGTTCCTTGAGCCGGAGCGCAGTGCCGAGCGCCTGCAACAGTTGGCACTCCTCGATCCTGAGCAACACACCCTCGTCTGGCTTCGCTCTCAACTCGTCATTATGGGTCAAGATGTCACAGGGCTGCCAGTTCATTCAAGAGTCGTGTCCTGGATCGCTCCGGAAGCTCCCTCCTTAGGAAACGAGACTTCTGATGACTCGGCGGCAGAGCCAGCGCCCTCTGCAGACTCTCAGGCAAGCAGTCAAGACGGTCCTGTACTGGACACTGAGCCTTCCGGCAACACCGTGGGCGTAGATGGCGCCGAGATCGCACCGGCAGCGAATGAAGATGCCTTTCACGAGCCAGAAGCGATTCCGACATCCGGAGAAGCAGAGCATGAGGTGCAACACACCGGCCACACCATTTCCGTCGCGGTAGGCTCTGAGATGAGTGGTCTGTCTTCTGCTTCGACAGAATCCTCGAAGAAACCGGAAGACATCTTGCTCGCAGACCTTGAGACTGTATGGCCTGAATGGCTGGTCGCGCCTGAGGAGAACGGCGTGACAGAAGGGCGGCCCAAGGCAGCCCCACGGCACCTTCCTCTACAGTTGGGACCAGGCATGGATCTGGAATCGCTGGCGTGGGCCCTCGAGCAGCACTTGCGCAACACAGCACTTCAGGGTGGATTACCTCTGCCACTAGAGTCCAAGCCACCCGCGGGGCCAGTAGTGCAGCGCGAAGCGACCCCTGCTGATATCCTCCTCATGAATGGGACGTTGAAACCACAAGAAGAACCTGATCTGACGATGTCTCCGGTCAGCAGTCTGCCAGCGATGGGGGAATATACTGGCTCTGCACCACTGCCAGAACCGCCGGAGGTGGTTATCTCTCCGTCTGCAGAGCTACAATCGGAACCTAAGCCACGGACGCAGCTGCCCATGGCTGGGTTCGACTTGCGGGACGTCGAGGTACGATCCGTTTCCCTCCATGGTCGAGAGGACTACTGGTCGAAGGTCAATCGCTTGTCCCGAGCGCTACGAAACCTACGAGAGCCAGAGAGGAGACGAGGCTCGTGAATGACGCGGCGGTAACACTATAGCTCTCCTAGATGATCTCCAGCGCGAACTCACACACGCCCGCCTCTTGGCGAGCGTTCGTCGCAACGGTACTGTGTTGGAGAGCACGCTTCACGACGTTGCCAGCATCACGCTGGTCTCCCTTGTGGCCGCGCTCTTCGGCGCTCTTGCAGAATCGCTCAGCCAGGGAGACTTCGAGCCGCTTGCACGGTGCGTGTGGGAAACCGGCAAGGGCACAATTATTGTGGAGGCCAATGGCGAAAACTTGCTGGTCGCACTCGTTGAAGACCCTGCAACAATCGGCATGACGCGCTACGTCCTGCGAGTCCGCACAGGTAGCCACTCTGAGCCGCCTGGTGATCATGACACCGTGTGACGGAGGCTTGATTCCGAGGTGGCGCCGTTTCTGGTGCGCGCCGGGAGCCCTTCTCCGAGTGTACGCCCCCGTCTTATTGATTCTGACGTGGAACCTGATCCGGCCTGCCGCGACTTTCGCCTCGTCATCATCTTCAGCGACAGGAACTACGGATTTCTCGATCCCCGGAGGCCACTTCTTCTCCGAAGCAAACGGATTCCCCCCCGAGACCAATGACAGTGGATTCGGTATGAGTAATGATCAAGGAATCCCATTTTGGTCAACCTTCGAGGCTTGGGGAGGTGCTGCTGTACTCGGTTACCCGATCTCCGGACGTTTCATCGCTGGCGGCTACGTCGAACAGGCGACGCAGCGGGTGATCTTGCAGTGGCAGCCACAGCAGCACGCCGTTGACTTCATCAATGTGCTCGATCTCCTTCACGATGCAGGACGAGATGCGTGGCTACAGGCAACGTATCAAATCCCGCCCCCGCTCCCAGAGGCAGCGCTGCCGCTTCCAGGCAGTTCAAGCGTGCAGCGGCATCTTGCTCTCCTTGATACCGTTCCAGCTCTGCGAGCCGCCTACTTCAAGGTTCAGAATCCAATAGCACTGTACGGGCTGCCGACTTCTGGACCCGCCGATTTTGGTCCCGTTGTCGTCATTCGCTGCCAGCGCACTGCGCTCCAGCTCTGGAAAGTGACCACCCCGTGGTCACGTCCTGGAGCGGTCACCACTGTGGCCGTTGGAGATATCGCCAAGGCGGCAGGCTTGATCCCCAGCGCTGCCGCCACACCTGGGCCACCGCCGGTCGTCGATGGTCAAGCTGCGACACTACCTTGGTCTGGCTGGTGGTGGCCAGCATCTGTGGATCCGTATCAGCCGCCATACCTCTTTGAAATGGGAGGGCCGCTGGCAAAGTACGATGCCTACGTGGTGGCGCGCGGCGGCGCTAATCCTCACGTACGCACCTGGGAACAGGAGCATATCCACTTTGACAGATCACAGCTCTTCTGGGCCGGACACTGCAACGGCTGGGCGGCAGCGGCACTTCTCGAACCTCAGCCTACGAGATCAGTCACCGCGGCGGGGATCACTTTCACCGTTGCTGATCAAAAGGGGTTGCTCTCCGACTACCACTTTGCCGATAATCCCCTATGGATCTATGGGAGCTTCTCCAAGGCACTGAACCCTGCCGATCTTCAGAGAATGGTGCTGGAATGGTTGGGAAAACGGCACTTGGGGTTCATCATCGACGACATCGCGAGCAATGAGCAAGTCGAGAGCTTCCCCGTCTACCGATTCCGCATGGTGTATGCACCTGATCCAGAGAATCCTGCCGTGACGCACGTGCAGCTCACCTTGTGGATGGCCGACTATCACGTGAACGCTAACATTGTAGGCTTGAAGCCATATCCTGGCCCACAAGGCCAGGAGTTCGACTACTACATCACGGGTCCATTGGCAAGCCCTACCGGTGGTGGCTGGGAAGGAAGGAGTCGGGCCGGACCGCGTGGACACCCGCAGCTGATTTGGTATCCAAACCCGCTGGTCCGGAATGCTGGCCGCCAGCTGACAGACCCGGCCCTGGCTTACTCTACTATTCTCAACATCCTCGGCCGGGCCGGAACATTACTGCCGCAGCAGTAGGATATCGGCGGTGAATGCGCAAGAAGGTGTTCGCGGATAGACGTTGCTCCGTGGCAAAGCCTAATCGAAATCTACCGCAGGCCACCATCTTCATCCCAATATAGTGTGAGAGCCTCAGTGACTACCAGAGTTACGCAGTAGCGGGTAGACTCCCTCCGAAACGTGCGGCCCTTCTGCTTGTCACTACCGCGCCTGGTACCGGGCAACATGCAGGAGGAGAATCCCGTTGAGACCCTGCGATGAGTGGGTTAGGACAGTGGAACGTGGTTATAAGGGTGCTGGCCGCGGAGGATGATGCTGACATTCGCCGCCTTGTGTCAATCATTCTACAGCGCAAAGGATGCACGATCCTAGAAGCAGGCACAGGGGACGAAACCGTCGAGGTTGCGCGTCGAGAGCGGCCCGATATCATCATCCTCGATATGCTTATGCCCGGTGGCACTGGTCTCGAGGTCGCCCGGACTCTATCCCAGGATCCGGCTACGACCGGAATTCCGATTATTCTGCTGACAGCACTCTCCCGGCCATTCGAGGATGAGGAAACCCCTGCCCCTAACATTCGCCGGTATCTCGCAAAGCCATTCGAGCCCGCCCAGATTCTGGAGAGCGTTCAGGGCATTTTGGGAATAAATCTCTAATAGTCCGCCGGTGTTCATTTCCTGATCGCATCTATCCCAGCCGTATACTGGGTTAGCAAGTGGGTCAGTAACTGCAAGGAGTATTGATGTGCCGCTCTACGAGTACGAGTGTAAGAGTTGTGGTCATCGCTTCGAACAGTATCAGAGTTTCAGCGAGCCGCCACTGACCGTCTGTCCGATGTGTGGGCAGCGTCTACGGAAGGTCCTCCAACCCGTTGGTATCGTATTCAAAGGGTCAGGATGGTACGTCAACGACTCCCGCCCGTCATCAAGCTCAACCACTACAGCAAAGAGTGGTGCCGACGCCAAGGACACCAAGACGGAGTCGAGTGACTCCAGCAGCTCCTCGAGCACACCGGCCTCTAACTCGAACGGCTCCGACACCTCGACGAAAGCGGCTGCTTCCTGACGATTCCCTCTACACCGTCCCGGCCGCGCGGTTTCAGCCGGGTTCTACCAGGAGCATTCAACTGTGCGCATCGTCGTTCAACGTGTCCGTAGTGCAGAGGTAGAGCGGGCAGGTCAGGTGATCGCTCGCATCGGATGTGGTCTTGTGCTTCTCATCGGATTCGAGCGTGGTGATGGTGAGCATCTCTTGGCACCGGCTCTCGAGCGCATACGCAACCTCCGAGTCTTCCGTAACGGCGAGAGCCACTTCGAGCTCTCCTTGGCAGATGCTGGCGGTGAGTTGTTGATCGTCCCCCAGTTCACCCTGCCGGCGAACATTCATCGCGGCAGACGCCCGGACTTTTCAGGAGCTCTGCCAGCCGTGTTAGCGCGACCACTCTTTGAAGCCTTCATTGAGACCTGCCACTCCGTTAGTGTCCCTGTGCAAAGTGGAGAGTTTGGTACCGATATGCTCGTACGTCTGGAGAATGATGGGCCAGTCACCCTGATCGTTGATTTGCCGTGAGCATCAACGAAGGAGCTGCAAGATCGCCAAGCGGACGGTGGGCACAGAGGGCGGCCAGCGCGATCCGGCATCGATGATCATAACCCGTGGACCGAGCGGTCTCCAACGCCCCGGCCGGGTTGGACCGAACAGCGCTACCGTCGGCACGCCGAGCACGGCGGCGAGGTGGGTCACGCCAGAGTCATTACCCACGAAGACAGTGCACTGTTGGAGCAGATGTGTAAGAGCCGGCAGACCGAGTTGTGGCGCTAGAGTGCAGCCACGGGTGACTCCGGCGAAAGCCGACCAGGTCTCACGCTCAGCCTCCTCGACCGGACCGAGCACAATGAGGGTGCTTGCTCCAGCGGAGCTAAGCTGCCTGAGTAGGTCCTCTACAAGTGCTCGAGGCCAGCGCTTCCCAGGGCCGCCACTGCCCGGGTGAAGTGCCACCACAGGTTGCCAGGTGCGCTGGAATATTTGATCGATCATCTGTTCACTGTTCGGAGAGAGATCGGGCGCAGGTGCAGGACCAATGAGACGACTCTGCCCGATACCAAGAGGGGCGAGCAGCTCGAACAGGTGATCAGTCACGTGCACCCCACTCCCTTCATCTGGGAGTGACGGGCCGCCGAGGACACGTGCCGTGCCCCACGACTGCACACGCTGGGCGACGTGACGCCACTGAGCCATCCACACCACGGCAAGGTCGCAGACGGCCCAGGCAGGCGCAGGTCCATTCTCCTGGAAGACAACGAGTCCGGCATCTCCTTCAATGGGAAGATGAGCGTCACAGATAGTCTCCAAGCGTATGCATTGCGCCAGTGCTCTTGGAGCAATCACAGTGATGTGCGCATCGGGGAAACGCGTGCGCAAGGCAGCGAGAGGATGAAGGGTGAGTAGCGCGTCACCCAGAGCGCCAGCACGGAACACGAGGAGCCGCTCCACGTCGGGTAGCATGCCATGCACGTGACCACGTCGCATTGAGGAGGCACTGGCCATGCCGTGGACGACCTTTGGCCAGGATGCGCTGGTGACTCCGTTGTCGATTGCGCTGCGTTCGGATCGCATCGCCCATGCCTATCTATTTATCGGAGCAGCGCACACTGGTAAGACAACGCTTGCACGAGACTTGGCGCGTGCATTGCTCTGTGAGGAAGCTGAGCCACCCTGTGGAGCTTGCGAGGATTGCCGCCTCCTTGCCGCTGGCACTCACCCCGACTTCATCTCCATCGAGGACCGCGACCACGAGCACGTCGAGCTCAGCGCTATCTGGGACAAACGGGCCTCGGAACAGGCCCATCGCAGCCTAGACATCGAGCGAGTGCGCGAGCTACGGGCAGAAGTTGCTCGATCCCCTGTGCGGTCGCGACTCCGAGTCGCGCTCATTGACGGTGGACTCGTGCACGAAGCTGCATCATCGGCATTGCTGAAGCTCCTCGAAGAGCCAGCAACCCATACCGTGTTCATCTTGCGGGCCACAGGCGCAGAAGCGCTCCCACCTCCAGTGGTCTCGCGTTGCCAGGTCCTGACTCTCCGCGCTCTTCCGGAAGAGCTCCTCGTACCCTGGTTGGTCGATCACTACGGAGCAACCATCGATGCTGCTCGTGGCGCTGCATGGCTTGCCGGTGGCCGTGCTGGACTGGCGATCCGTCTCGTTGAACGTGCTGATCGGCGTCAAGCTTTGCAGGAACGTTCCCGCCAGCTGCTCGAAATTCCACAACTCTCACCACTAGATCGGCTACAGCGTGCAGCCGAGTGGAGTCACAGCGTTGCTACCGCCCGCGCCATTCTCGATCTGGCGACGCGCGTGTGGCGCGACTTGCTGACTCTGAGTGTGCCGGCTGGTAATGATGAAGACGATCCAGGAGCGCATACGGACGTACGGACGATGTGCGGGCGAGAGCTGACAGACAGTGCGACCCGCCCAGGCCCTATGGTGATCGCTCATCAGCTTCGAGCGCTGCAAGTCTGCTCGTGGGCCCTCGACGCCAACGCGCAGCCGCGTCTCGCACTCGAGTGGTTGTTCTCGCGCTGGGCCCGCTGGGCGCACACGCCATCCGCTGTGAGATCAACGGTGACGCCAGTGGCCGGTGGAGAGTGAAGAGTCAAGATAGAGGAATGGGTAATACGGCAGCGGAGCGCCTGTTGGGCTTCTGGAGGAGCTGGCAACGCTGAGTGGCACAAGTACGGCGTCGCTGTGTGCTATCGTCGCAAAGCAGAGAAGGGAGGATGGCTGTGACCCTAGAGTTCGAGTACATTGCCGGTCCGATAGGGAACATTACCGAGGGCCCTGCTTGGGACGGAACGGGATTGCTCTTCACGGACATCGACAACAGCCGCATTTGGCGCTATACGCCCGACAGCGGCTCGCTCGCCGTGTATCGGGAGGGCACCAACCGTGCCAACGGTCTCATGTTCGACGCTACTGGACGCCTGTTCGCTTGTGAAGGCGGAGGCCGGTGTATCGCGCTCTATCCGCCGGGTGGCCCAGCGCAGGTCATCGCTGCTCATTTCGAAGGGAAGCGTCTGAACAGTCCAAATGACCTAGCGATCGACTCATACGGTCGCATCTGGTTCACCGATCCTCGCTATGGAAACGATCATAGTGACCGTGAACTGGACCACGAGTCGGTCTACCGCCTTGATCCGCCAGCCCGTGAGGATGGTGACTGGAAGATCACGAGAGTCACGTTCGACACAACGAAGCCCAATGGTATCCTCATCTCGCCCGATGAACAGACGCTCTACGTCGCCCAGAGCGACTATGCGCCTGACCAACCGCGCCAGTTGCGCGCCTACCCCATCCGGAGCGACAGAACACTAGGGCCGTACCGTGTGCTGCACGAATTCGGACCGCATCGTGGTATCGATGGCATGTGTATGGATGCTGACGGCAACGTCCTGGCGGCAACGGGATGGCAACAGAGCGGTCCTGGACCAGCACTCATAGTGTTCGCACCAGATGGAACAGTACTCGAGCGGCATCCCTGCCCGCAAGACCGCCCGACAAACTGCACGTTTGCAGGACCAGATCTGACAGACCTCTACGTCACCTTCATCGGCGGGTGGCTCTACCGCGTCCACACCACGCATCGTGGCCGCCTGTGGTGGCCGCGTGGCGCCTGAGACGCACACGAGCAACGGGTAGAGCCAGCGAGCCATGCTCGCTGTAGCTCAGACAAGACCGGCGGCGATGGCGCCGCGTGAGAATAACCTCTGCTTACGGCTGGGTAGATGGGGCACTGCCTCGCCAATGAGGGTGATCACTGGGCTGACTCACGCTACTCGCAACCCGGATGTTGATACATCTCCCGACTGCACATCGTAAACCGGTGCGCGTCACTGCCCCGCCTGATTCGCCGCTTCCAACTCAGCCGCCACTCGACCCCAGGCGCTCCACAGTGATGCTGCGTCTGGTGCACCGGTAATTCCCCGACTGCTGTCTTCATCCAGGATGGCGGAATCTCCTGGCGCTGGCGCACCCCACGGGGCGACGCCAGCCAAGCCGGTGCTAGCGATGAGCTGCGAGACACTCCAGTCGTGATTATGCCAGACACCATTGATGTCCTGCCAGGCACTCCCGAAGCCGTTGCTTACGGCGGCGGCGCGGTCGCCACCGTAGCGCGCCTGGTTCTGCTCCGGTGTCCCGAGGGTAAACCCATACTCTGTGGCGACCACCGCAACACCCGCCTGATGGAAGACCATCGCGTCGTCAATGGGATAGGGGTTGAAGTCGTAGGCGGTGAGGCTCCAGACGTTCCAGCAGGCGTTGCCACAATCGTTGAGCATGCGCTGGACCAGCTGGTGATATTCAGGCACGCGACTCTGGTCTAGTGCGCCGTTGGGCCGGTACTCCCAGTCCGTCAGCTCGCCGATGTACTGAGCCCCCATGAAGATGAGGTGGTTGTGGTCGAGAGAGCGGATGGTGTCCACTACATCCTTGGTGAAGCCAAGATACCATTCGTAGGCCTGTGCTGAACTGATACCGTTACGGGGGCTGCCACGTGCTTTGAGTTCGTTGCCGAGCTGCCAGCCCAGGAGAGCGGGGTCGTTGGCGAGCGCAGGAACGATCTGCTCGACCCAAGGCTTGTAGTTGACCTCGTAGTTGGGCAGGTCGCTGAGCGTTCCGAAGTTATGCTCCTGCTGGAAGCTGAAGCGGCGGATGCCGGTACGAAACCAGGGAGCGGGGAGCACTGGCGAGAGGCGGAAAATCGGGTGATCGTAGGCGTAGCGATCCCCTGGCACACCTGGTGGGTAGTAGTCGGTGAGGCTCACCAGGACATAGATGGATGCAGAAGGATCGTGCGCCGCGTTGAAGGCCTGAACCTGCGTGAGCACGGATTGCAGGGCCTGGATGGCCTGTGCGGCATTCCGGGGTGCGCGATCTGGCCCCAGACCATGACCGGTGGCAAATACGCGCACCCAGCGTAGGTGGTGCCGTCGCATCCACTCCAAGTTCCATCCAACATCTTCACCAAACGCAAGGTTGGGCACGTTTACGCCCGTAGAGCGTAGGGCAACGCCA
The DNA here is from genome assembly GCA_023381895.1 of Chloroflexota bacterium. The sequence goes on along the minus strand of JAMCTA010000109.1, from coordinate 21,347 downwards.
CGGGGATCGTAGAGCATGCCGCCAACAGCGCTCACGAACCCAGGAACGAGCCAGTCGTGGCTAGGTGGTATCGATCCGGAAGGGACAGCCGGACCCGGTGTGATCGCCGTCGCCGGGAACATGCCAGCCTCCTTGGCCAGGTCGCCGCCGTTGGCAATGGTAACCTGACCTGCCGCGGCCCAAGGCACCGCTTCCTTCCAGTACTGGAAGACAGCGCGCTGGCAGCGGATGATGAAGCTGTTGCCCTCATCCGCAGTGCTCATTGGCAGGCCGAAGTGATCGAGCGGATCGGAGTCTGCCCAGTAGCGAGCCTTGATAGCCGGGTTGGTATTGAGGAGTGCCCAGTGGCGCTGCTCGACCTCGGGCCAGGGCAGGCCCGTATCTGGCGCGGTATCGAGAGGATATGGAGTCTGCCGGAAGGCGAGCAGCCACCCATCCTTGCCAGCATCGTGCATGCGATCGAGAACGTTGGCGAACAGCACTTGGTGCGTATCGGGATGCCACTGGAAAACGACCTTCTGCATGGCCTGCACCGTGAAGCCGTCCCAGACGAAGCGCCGGCTTGCCGGGTAGCCCAGCGCCTGAGGGCCGCCAAGCTGCTGGTAGACCGTCCAGAAGGGAATGCCGTGCGCGTCGGTAATGGCGTAGCCTGTGTTACCGGTGCCACCCTGTCCGTTAGCCTCCTTGTAGAAATGGCCGCCGGGCACGGGGAAATCAAGGCCGCTGGCAAGCACTGAGCGCGGAACAGCGATCGCTGCCGGCACGAGGAGCATCAGTGCGAGGAATAGGCGCCTGAGAGCTAGCACCGGCTCGCGCTTCGGGAGACGCCAGGAACACGCGAGCACAGTTGACCGGAGCAACCGCTAGCCCCCCTGAGAGAACATCGCGGCTGAGGATCCGCTGGAAGAGCAGTATCTGCTGACTTACTCCTAGGACCCGCTTGCCAGCGTTCCCGGCACGTCATCACCTGCCCTAGTCTCCTCCCGTATTCCGACTGCTCGCAGTTGACGTCGGCATAACACAAGACAAGACGATACGTGCTCCTCAGAAAACAGGCAAGAATGCGACAGGCCGTGTGCTGCCCAGAGGTCACTCGCCGCCCTATGGGCGTGACTCATACGGCAAGGGATTAGGGGACACCGAGATCGCAGCGTCTCGATTGACGTATGACTCAGGAGTGCGAAACACGTACAGCTGAAGAGTAGTGAAAAATGTGCCTTTGCAGGCCGAGCCGGTCGCCACCGACGCAAGAGTTCGTTGCGTCCGGCTTCCATCGAGCCGGGCTACGAGCTAGTGGGCGTGGCTTGTGATGGTGTCCGGTCAGCAACAGTCTGACCAGACACCGTGTAGTCGAGCTGTTGGAGGGCATTATCTCGTAAGCGAATACGTTCTTGCAGGCCTTGGGCATTCGTGAGCGGCACCGGCTGGTGCGCTCTTCGCGAATGAGTGCCGCAAGTCGCCGCACGTCAGGGCGCGGATCTGCTCGTCGCGGCGGGCGGGCACCCGGTCCCAGACCAGCACCGCGAGCGGCGTCTGCTCCTTGAGCGCGTCGATGGCGGGCAAGAGGCCCGCCGCCTGCCCTGCATGGTCTCGTCCGCGAAGCCCACGGCATCCTCTCCTCACACGTCCACTTCTTTTTCGCTCACGGTTCCTCGCGGCGGATGCCGGCAATGCCGTCAAAGTCGCTGTCGTAGGAGTAGAGGATCTGACTGCGCTCCTGTTGCATCGAGGTGATGATCAGGCAATCGCCAAAGTCAAGGGTGCTGCTGCCATAGAGCTGCAGCGCCGCCAGCAGCGCGCGCCGGTTGTGGAGACGGAAGTGGGGGAGACGTACGAGGGGGGTGAGCAGGGCGGCCACGTGGGCACGGGGAAGATGGTAGAGCCGTGGGGAGGAGAGGACGAACACGGCGTCGGCAAGAACCGTAGGGGGCGCAACCACCGTGAGCTCACCGCGCTCGACCCGCTCGAAGAGCGCAGCAGCGGCGGCTTGTTTTGTCGGGTCGTCGCCGGTGAGCAGGCGAATGAGGATATCGGTATCAAGATAGGGAAGAGCCATAGGCGAATCAGGGTGCCGGCTGGTGCTGCTTCAGGCGGTCTTCGCGAGCTATGGCCCGCATCTCCGGCCAGGAGAGCGGCTGCTTCAAGGAGCCTGCTGCCCCGCGCAGCGAGGCGACCGTTGGGTAGTGGGGAACAGCGAGCCGCACGCTGCCTTCATCCTCCAGCACGAAAGCGACCTTGTCTCCGCTGCGCACGCCCAAGCGTTTGCGGACCGCCAGGGGAATCGTGACCTGGCCTTTGCTCGACAGGGTGGCAAGGACTTCCTGCATCGCTGCTCCTGAGGTAAGGTGTTCATTCATAGGTAAGGATACCATAGCAAAATCTTTACTCCTTGTCAAGGGGGGCGAGACTGGTAATTACCCACATCTAGGTGCCGCCTTGGGGAAACGGGTGGTGGGCGGCATACGCGAGCGTGGCGGCGGTGACGAAGACGGCGCGGATGCCCGCGAGGAGGAGGTAGGGGCCGTCGCGGTCGATTCCCCAGGCCAAGTTTGTCACCCAAGTAGCGGCCGCTACGATGAGCGTCTCGAGCCCTTCCACCGCCTCAGCGAGGTGCTGGGCCTCTCTCAACGCGCACTTTCCGGGCGCAGTGTAACCCTCGCCGGTATCCTCTGCTGGCTCCTCAACGATGGTCTCATCATCCTCGGAGAGCAGCCTCGCGGCTTAGGGCCAGGCGGCGCGCCACCGCCCCAAAACAGGTCGCCGGCTAGCCCAGACGCCGGGGATTTTCGGGAGAATCACCAGGTGAGACAGGGGGCGCTCAGGGAGCGGGGCGGCGCTCCTGCTCCCGCAGGTGCTCCAGGATCCACATCCGCGCTAGGGTGGTAGGGCCGATGCCCTGCTGGTGCGCTGTCTCCCGCAGCTGGGTCAAGGAAGCGGGGTCCAGGCGGATGTGCAAGCCTTCTGAGAGGTTCTTGGCAAAGCGGACCTGGACCGGCCGGAACTCCGCTTCGTAGGCAGCGGTGTCGTGCGTGTCGAACCACGCCGCCATCTCCTCTCGGCTGTGGAACTCCGGTAGGCGGCGGTCTTTCCCCTGGTGTTGTGCTTCTTGTCGTGTCATCGTGCTTCACCTCCTCTGGTTTCCTGATAGTGCCGGCGCTCCTGGCGGCTCGCTGGCCGGGCCGTGACGGGATAGTAGACGTCTGGTTCCGGCTCTGGGTCGAGGATGACGGTGAGCATCCGCCCCAGCAGCGTTGGCCCACCACCCGGAGGCGCTCGTGATGCGTCGCGCTGGTCACTGGCTGCGTGTGGCACACCTGCTCTACCTCCGCTGGGATCACCCCATGGCGGGCGATGTGGGCGACGTTCCAGGTATCCTAAACCAGCCAGCGGACCGTGAACATACAGGGGTATTGTAGCAGAATGCGCTACAAAGTCAAGGGACGCCGTCTTTCTCGTTACCCGTCAGGAAGGGGAGGAGGTGAGACGGAGATTGTGGTATGGGATTCTGAGACAGCGTACGCCCCGAGGACGGGGGGTTGGGCGGGGCGGCGGCCGGTGGGCACAGAAACGGCCGTTGGGGAGACCGAAAGTGTCGTTTTCAGAAGGCGACTGCGCGGACGTGCAGGAGTGGACTGCACTGGAAAAAATTGGTGATCGGGACGCCTCAGCCGGTTACAGCTTTCGACCAATGGCTGCCACGTGCTACATGCTCCTGCTGGCTGACTTGGTTTGCTCCTGCCAAGGAATGTGAAGCTCAGCCTTTTGAGGCTGAGCTCACAGTAGCCGGATGATGCCGCCAGAGAGGGAGACTTTGCCCTTTCGCTGCAGCTTCGTCAGTTCTGCTTCCAGACCCGCACGGATATTCTTGCCGAGCCGCTGGTAGCCGGCGGCCGCCGCCAGTTCGCGCAGAAACGTCTCCAAAGGCGCCACGCCGCCCTTGTGGATCAGGAATTCCTCCACTTGCCCGTGATTGAAATCCGGGGAGGTAAGCGCTAGCGGGTCATCTACAGCATCTGCTGGAGCTTCGGCCGGAGCTTGCATCTCGGTAGGTTCATCGTCCTCAAAGCCCTGCGCAATGATCTCGTCGAGCTCATGGACCAGTGCCATGTCCGCTGCTTGCTCTGGCGCCGTGGTAAACGCTTCCTGCGGGATCTCCAGCTCAGCCAAGCGCGCCAAGACTGGCCGCATGGCGAGATCTGGATTGCGATAGAATGCCGTGCCCCGGATGCGTACAAACTGCCAGCCAAGCCGCTCAAGGATCGTCTGGCGCTCGATGTCTTCGGCGAGTTTCTCCAGCGGATGCCAGCGGTCGCCGTCGCACTCTACAGCCAGGCGCTTGCCTCCGCCCTCAACGACCATGTCGATGCGGAAATAGCCCACTTGCCACTGCGTGCGGACCAGATAGCCCGCGCTGGTGAGCCGCTTGAGCACTTCGCTCTCAAAGGGCGACTCCGTCCGATGCTCCTCCTTGTCGAAGGCTCGCAAGGTCGCCTGCGGGTCTTTGACGTGGCGTAGCAGCTGGAAGCGTAGATCGGAGGACTTGAGATTGAGATCCGGGTCGAACGAGTGCACCACCCAAAGCTGATCTCGCGCCCGGCTGGCTGCGACGTTGTAACGCTTCTTCGTCTGCTCGAAAGCGCCGGCCCCCGTTGTGCGAAGGGTACCTTCGTCGGCCGAGCTATCCACCATCGAAAGGAAAATGATGTCGCGCTCGTCCCCTTGGAACTCACCTGAAATTCCAGCCTGAATACGCCGACTTTCTAGCTCGATGGTGTCGAGCTCCTTGTGCAGCATCGTTTGAATCAGAATGGCCTGCGCGTCGCCCTTCATTGAGATCACGCCCATCGTCTTGCCGGCGTATGCAGGGTGCCGGGTCATCGCTTTGATGGTGGCGATGATGTTCTCCGCTTCGCCGTGGTTGACGTCGTTCTCGCGGATACTCTGCACACGCCGGGCGACGCAAGCTGGCTTGAGATTCGTGGAATTGGCCTCGCGCAAAGGCTGAATCTTGCCCTCATAGGAGAGCTGATTCGAGAACGCGATGATCTCCGGCACGCAGCGGAAGTGCTCGACCAAGCGGATCGCATCCCCGAAACTCTGACGGCCGATGTCATAGATCGACGAGAGGTTGTCAAACAGGTGCGAGTTCGGAATGTCTTGGAGCATCGACTTGCGCAGGTTCTCCAGCATCGTCTGATCTCTGCCGACACCCAGGGGAGTCACCTGCTCGTGATCGCCGACCACGACGACCTGCTTGCCCATATACAAGGGGATCAGTGCATTGAGATCCGCCTGGCTTGCCTCGTCGACGATCACAACATCGAAGCGCGTCGTCCGTGGGTCGAAGTTCTCAGTCATGAGCGAGATCGGCATAATCCAGACCGGCACCGCAGCCGAGCAGCGGCGCATCAGCTTGCGTCCCTCAGAGAGCAGCAGCTGGCGCTTGTCGGCTTGCTTTGTGGAGATCAGTCGCTTGGCGGTGTCGAGCCAGCCCACGAGAGCCTGGCGGACTGAGTTGTCTGCCTGCAGGCGCTCAAGCTGCTTGCCCCACGCCTTGGCTTCAATCAGCCATTGCGTCACTTGGCGCAGGGTGTCGCGCGTCTTGTCGATGTCGTGCTGGAGTTCGTGAGCGTCCAGCTTGTCGCGCTCGATAAGCGCGTCATTGAGCTGACGCCAAGTCCAGGCAACGTGATAGTCCCCTGGGATCGATCCCTGGTCGTGTGGGGGCACGCGATGTGCAATTTGATCCGCCCAACCAGGGGCGACAAGCCGCAACTTGGTCAGCAGCGCATCCCGTTCCTTCACCAGCGGGCGTACAGAGTGCAGACGACGCACGTACTCGATGGCCTCGGCGTAGGCGCTCGGGTTCTGCGAGCGTGCAGCGGCGATCAGGCGACCTACGCATCCTCGGTTCGGTGCAGACGGATCTACTTTCGCCGACAGATCCGCCAGGTGTGCGAACCAAGTCTTGCACTCCTTCAAGCGTCTACGGGCAGCCTCGTTGGACAACAGCAGCGGGATCGTGGTGGACGCCATGCCCTCAATCAGCTGGTATTCAGCTACCTGGCTGGCTTCCCGTGCCTTGGAGGCGAAGAGCTCGTTTAGTTTCAGCCCGGCTGCCTTGAGCTTTACCACTAGCGGCTCCCAGGTCTTCGCGTGCCAGTCAAGACAACGCTGGATCTCCGGGATCAACGCCCGGCAGGACATTTCCGGTGCCGGAGCCATCGAGGCAAAGAGCGTCCCGGCGCGCTGACCGATTAGCGCATTCCAGAGATCCTCTAGCTCGAGGCGGGCGATCTCCAACTCCGCCAAGCGCCCCAGGGCGTCAAAGTGGTCTGGATGGCTCGGCTGGCCGGCAGTCACGGAGACCGTCTTGATGAGCTGCCGCCACTCGGAGCGGGTGGCCAGTTGGAGGAAGCCGATCTTGCCGCCAGCGGTCAGGTGCTGATGGATCTCGCCGATCAGGTGGCGCTGCTTGTGCGCCGGCATGGACTCGGACAGCCGCGGCCGATGATGAAGCACAAGCGCATGCTTGCCGTTGGCCTCCGTCGCGCGCTCGACGGCGGAGATCAGCAGCTCCCAGGCTTCGCGTTCCGTTCCGCCTAGCATCCCAGCCACGATGGCATGAGGACGCCAGGCCTGTTTCAGGAGGTTGCTGGAGAATTCTGCTTCCAGCGACTTGGCGATTTCCTCGAGTTCCTCGCTGCCGTTGCCTTCACCAGACCACCAGTCGGCGCCTACCGAAATGTCGCGTGTCGTGAGGTCCCTGTACTCGGAGACCATGATCTGGAACTGCACCTCCGAAGGGAGACCGGCCAGGTCAGGTAGCGCACAGCGGGCGTCCTGCTCTTCCTGTGCGGTGTACGTGCCGCCCAAAGCATAGAGACGGCTAAGCTCTTCGTCGGACAGAGTGAGATCGGCGCCAAGCTTGACCGGCGACGGAATCCAGCTCTGAGTCTCACCGTTTGCGGCTACATGGCGCGCAGCATTGGAAGGCGAGAACCGCTTGCCGTTCACCGCAATCTCGCGGTATTCGTTCTCAAGGGCCTCCTTGAGCGTATGCGTGAGCTGCCGCGTGTTGGTGAGCAGTTTGCGCCGCTCGCTACCGAAGGTTGTCGCCTTGCCCAGCAGGGTTTCAGCGGTGTCGCTGGTCAGACGTTCCGTGATTGAGCCGATGCTGGATTCCAGCTGACTTCTCGCATCCTGATCGCTGCCTAGTACCGATACGCACAGCGGGCGCAGGGCCTCCGGCACCTTGTCGCGCACTACCCGCAATGCCTTCGCGGTCTGCGCAGTCACCAGGATGGACTTGCCTTGTGCCAGCAGGTGTCCGATTAAGTTACCGATAGTATGCGTCTTGCCGGTGCCAGGCGGGCCTTGGACGATCACCGAGCCGCTACGCTCCAAGCGACGGATGATCTGCATTTGCTCTTCGTTGGCTTCTTTGGCCAGGAGGATGTCGTCATCGTTGATCGCCGGAGTCGCTGTCGAGCCAGGCGTACCAAGAGAACCGTCACTGAGCCCCGAGCCAGCCCATTCGTCCAGCATCCCCGTGATCTGCGCGAGCGCAGGGGGGAAAGCTTCCCGCTGCTCGATGTCGTCAAGAATCGCGTCGACGGCATTTGCGATGCCCAGGACGCGCTTCCTCAGGATGAGCATCGGATCGCGCCAAAGCCTGGGGACCTCGTTCGCAGACCCACTGGACTCGTCAAGAAACTCGCCTGCCAGCGGCGAGACCGTCTGAATGAATGCGCGCAGGAAGGCTTCTGTGTCGTCCCAGCCAAATGGGTGGTACGAGGCGGTTTCCAGCTCTGTCTTGCGGTTGCGCAGAGCCGCCGGCTCCACGCCATGCAGATCGACGAACAGGCTGCCGTAGATCTCTGGCTCGCGGTCCGTCTCATGAATCGTGAATTCCGGCACGTTCGCATCAAAGCGCAGCTCAACGCGCTTCAGGAGCACCGGGTGGTCAATGGTGACCCGTCCATCTAGAGCTGAGCTGGCCTGCCAGGATAGGCGGCCATCCGCAGCAAGGAGCTCGAGCTGCTCTCCATCTTTCTCCAGCGCAGAGTAGACGTCGTAGAGCGCCTCGAAGACTCCCATTGCCTTGCGGGCTGCCAATTCAGGCGTGGCCCAGGCGGAGCGGCGCTCAATCCATGCCTCCCAGTCGGCGAAGCGATCTTCGTCATCCTCGAAGCGGACAGTGATCGTGTCTTCACCATCCTCGCCATCACCGGGGACGGTAATATTCTGACTCTCGGCGACTTTGCCTTCCTTAATTGGATCATCCCAGCCGGGCAGGAGCCACGGGGCAACGGATTCAGGGGGCGTCGGACAGCGAGTCAGCGTCGGCCGCCGGACACGAATCAGGGTATCGGGGATCTCTTGGCCTTCGGCTGTGCGTACTGGGCGGTAGAGCTGAGCTGACTCATGGGCCGGTAGGTCGCCTAGGCGCAGTATCTTCGGCTGATCGCCGACCGCGCGCACAGGCCGGAAGCGCAGCTGGTTTGCCTCCTTCAGAAAGGCATATAGTTGCCGAATCTTTGATCTAACTGCGTCTGAGCCGTTCACAAGACATCCTCCCTATCGAGTTCGCGACAGCAGCTTTGCTCCATCCGCCCGCAGCTCGCCCTTCGGCGAAATATGCCGGTACAGGGTTTGTCGCGTGATGCCGAGTTCCTGGCACAGATCGCCAACCTTGGTTTCAGACTGCCCCATCGCCAGCCGCAGCTTGGCAGCCGTCATCTTGAATGGCCGTCCGCCTTTCCTGCCGCGCGCTCGTGCCGAGGCCAGCCCCGCCACAGTACGCTCGGCGATCAATTCGCGCTCGAACTCGGCCAATGCCGCGAAGATGCCGAAGACCAGCTTGCCCGCAGCGGTCGTGGTGTCGATGGTCGCTCCGTGCCCACTCAACACCTTGAGGCCGATGCCGCGCCCGGTCAGGTCGTGCACGGTGTTGATCAGGTGCCGCAGGTCGCGCCCGAGACGATCCAATTTTCCACACCACCAGCGTATCCCCTGGCCGCAACGCCTTCAGACAGCTCGCCAAGCCAGGACGATCCTCACGCTTGCCGGATGCATGGTCCTCGTAGAGATGCGCCGGATCGACGCCAGCGGCGATCAGCGCATCGCGCTGCAAGTCGGTTGCCTGGGAGCCGTCCGCCTTCGATACCCGAATGTAATCAATCAGCATGTCGCGCCTGTCACATATACGTTCGATTATGTGACAGTGTGCGCCGGAAAGTTCTGTGCGTCAAAAATTGTCACTTAATCCGTCATTCAGTCTAAGGCATGCAAAGGGTCAGTCAGGCACATAATGTGACAAAAATTCCATAGGGATGCCCTCCTTGGTGAACGTGGCGCGCAAACGCTCCAGGGATTCGGGGTCGCGCCGACCAAGGGACGCCAGCGCGAACAGCGAGCGGGCCGTCTCGGGATTGTGTCGCGCCTCGGCGATGGCCTCGTCAATCGCTTTGACGGCTTCCTGCCAATAGTTGATGGGCTCCTTCTTCCGTGCAACTGGCGGCAGTCCGTTGGAGAACTCGGTTTGGGGTTCGGACCAGAATAGCTTTGCCTGCTCCCCTGGTGGACTTATCACCCTCGACTCCATCAAGTTGATTGCCGTTGCCGCCGCTTCCAGCATCTGCAACCGCACTGCCGGGTCCAGGGTTTCATACGGTCGCCACAGACTTTGCCCGGCGCGCAGCGGTTGGCCGCAGCCTTCCCAGACATGGCGGATATATCCCGCGTAAGTTCCGCACGTCGAGAGCGGGGTGTTCAGCTCATCAAGCAGCGTGCGCAGCGTCCGAAACCACAATCCCGCGTGGATGCATCGGCGCGGCAGCTCCACGTAGCCCGTCGTCATCGCCTGCCAGGTGCGGCGGTCCATCGCGATAATCGCTTCGCTGGCCGGGCGCGGCGCTGCGTCGGCATTCTCCCAGCCGAGAAAACGCCCAGGCACGCCCCAATAGGATTCCAGCCAGCAGCTTGACCAACCGGGCGTTGTCCGGGTCGCTCTGCTCCGCTTCCAGCAGCCGGTCCAGGGCGGCCTCCAGCTTCGCGCACGCCTGCTGATAGCGCGCCTCCCCCAGCCGTTCCCGCAGGATGATCGCCCCCCCCGCAGCAACCCCGCCACCCGCCGGCTCAGCACCGCCGCGGTTCCCGAATAAGGACTTAGACCGTAAAGCCGTAGGGGCCGAGCTCCGAGCAGAAGTCATCGAGAATAGCGTTGTGAATCCAGAACCAGTTGCCGCCGCGATTATCGCGGACGTGGATGGGCATGCCGTGCCTCCGATCTCCGGTGCAGGGGTCAATAGACATGCCTAGCCGGCAAAGGGCGGGACTAGGCAACGGGTGGAGGAGGTGCTACGCTACATGTCAGGAGCCTTTCCGTTGGCCCCCGCGCCACCCACCTGCCGGCCAAAGCAAAGAGGGTGACGCGGGAGTTGCTCACTTAACGCACATACGCCATGCTAGGGGTTCGGAACGGCGACGTACAGGCCCATGCCTTGGCAAGGATGGCGAATTGCCGAACAGGCACAGTTTTCGCCGGCATGTCCCGAGGCGGCGGTGCTGAAATGCACGGCTGGCAGGCCGGTAGAATACATGGGCGGGCAGGAGAGGTCGACCGTGAGCGTACACCAGCGAAGCAAAGTTGAGGATGACGTTGCCGTCGGCGACGTCCCGGCCATGCATGTTTTGACGCCGACAGAGGCGTGGGAGAGCTTCGATGAGGCGGCGCGGCGCTATGTCGGTATGAGCGGCGAAGCCTTCATCGCGACGTGGGACGCTGGCGGCTTCGGCGAGGATCCCGACCGGCCCGCGCTCATCCGCGTGGCGATGCTTCGCCCTGTTGGCCGCTAGAACCGCACGGGCGGCCGTCCGGGCCTTTGCCGATGCCTATCAACTTGCTCTCTCCTGTTTGACCCTCAGCCAGTTCAACGTCGAGGGCTATCGCCCCATCGATTTCCCGTACCGTGCCGACCTGCAGCGCGGGCAGCCTGTTCCACTCGCCGATGCGGAATTAGCCCTGGTCGCCGTCTTGCGCTACCGGATCGTTGAAGAAGATGCCACACGGTGGACCGTGCATGTCGCCGGCTACCACTATGAGCTCCAGCGCCGGGATGAACGCGAACTGGTGGCCTATCACTGGCATCCTCAGGGTGCCGGCCCCGTCACCTGGCCGCACGTCCATCTCGGTCCAGCCATTGGTGAGCTGTGGCGACCGGCGACCCGGGCCCATTTCCCAACGGGGCAGGTGACCATCCAGGATATGGTCCGGCTTGCCATCCGCGAGTTTGGGGTAACGCCGCGGCGGGATGATTGGGAAGCGGTGTTGCAGCGCATGCGAGCGGCGCGCGACGAACCAGCCTCATAGCCGGCAGCGCCAGTCCACCTAGCCAGGTCTTCCCTCCCGGGTTGGCCAACCATTGACCATCTCCTACGCTCGGGCTATCCAGCGTGGACAGAGGGAGGCTGGCCAGTGGACGGCATGGGCGGCTCCTTCGTGTTTATGCCTCGAATATAACCGAAGGGGCCATTGGTTTCATTTACCGAACCCGTGGTGGGCGGAGCGCTGTCACTTTCTCTGGTAAATGGCGTAATTCTTTGCGCGCTATTTGGCGCAGCGTTGCAGGGCAGGGCGGCGACGATCAACCTTTCGTGCAGTGACTTTGCGCCGATCAGCGCCGGTCACGTCTACGTCACCGATGGGAACAACGACCGCGTCGAGGAGTTCAGCGCCAGCGGCCAGTAACCGGAACGTGTTCCGACCGTTGGCGTCAGCCACACCAGTGCAATCTTGATCCTCGCACGCCCCTGTTCCACAAACGGCCGTTGAGGAGACAGAAACGGAACCAGAGGGGTGAGGGGTATCGCTTTCCGTTGTCGCTCCTGGGGTCCATGCGCACGGTGACGCGTACAACGAGAGCGTGTCCTGGTGGGAGCGTCAGGGGGCGGGGTTGGAGGAGGCGGCGGCGCCGGGAGCAAACCTCGCCGTAGAATGAAACCCCGGGTGCCTATCCTCGTGAAGAAAAGCGTGCTGAAGATGAAAGCTACCGTCCTGCACATCGAGAATCTACTCGGTTTCGACGATTTCACTCTGGACATCAAAGATGGCGTGCAATTCCTCATCGGCCCCAACGGCGGTGGCAAAACGAGCATTGTGCGCGCAGTCGACCTCGTGCGTAAAGCATTGGATAGCATAGGTTCCTTTTCTCCACAGCTCCGCACTATCGCTGAAACAGTGCTCCGCGGCTTCGCCGCTGCCCGCCACGTCTCAGAGCCTCAGCGTCCAAGCAGTGTTTCTCTCACCGTAGACTTTGACCGCCCAGACGAACGCCAGCTATTCACGGCCTTCATTCACGCTGCCGTCCACACCACCCTCCTGCAAAGTACAGGTCACGAGGGCTGGAAGCAACTCCTGTCGTCCTGGGTGGAGCAGCAGAAGCTTACTCCCCTGTTCCAAGGGACCATCGTCCTCCACCACGCCGGCCCGCCTCACCTGCCCTGGGAGATCAGGTACGACTTTTGCCACAATAGCCAGGAGTACTCTTGGGATCTACTGCAGCAAAACATTACCGCACGTGGCAACAATACCGGCGGAAGTCACGGTTACCTCCCTCTCTCTCAAGCTGTGTTCGGGAGTTCCACACCACCTTCTCTACTACCAGCACCCCCCAGCTCACTGCCCAGTTTCACCCTTGACATGCTCTGCCCCCAGCAGGGAACGGCTCCGGCAATCGCCGTTGGTAGCCAGGGCTACGATGAGCGTCTCGAGCCCTTCCGCCGCCTCAACGAGGTGCTGGGCATCTCTCAGCGCGCACTTTCCGGGCGCAGTGTAACACTCGCCGGTATCCTCTGCTGGCTCCTCAACGATGGTCTCATCATCCTCGGAGAGCAGCCTCGCGGCTTAGGGCCAGGCGGCGCTCCCGTCCGGCAAGCTGGTTGGCACTCCCCGGAAGAGCTCGCTGCGCCACTGTACGGCCATGAACCGTGGCAGCTCCCCGCCCGCCTCTTCCGCCTGAAAAATGGTACCGCCGAGCAGCGGTGCCGCTTCAAAAGCATCCAGCAAACCTTTGAGCAGCTTGCCCCTCGCCGCTCTTGCGACGTCACCTTCGAGATGTTTCCACTCACGAACCCTGCGGCTACCGGAGCAGGTCAGGAAATAGCTGCTTCAGGAAATCCATCCTCTCCACCCGCGGCACACATCACCGTGGTAGTGAAGCGCACCGACGGACCCTCTCCTCCCGAGCTCCCCATTGAATTCCACGGCAGCGGAACGTGGGAAGCGCTCATCCTTGCAGAGATCCTCAAAGCTCCGGGAAAGTTGGTCATCCTCGATGAGCCTGCGCTCAGCCTGCATCCCACCTGGCAGCGGGTGTTCCGCAACAGGCTCCGGCCAACAGGAAATCAGAACACTCAGCCATCCAGCCAGTTCCTCGTCATCACCCACTCCGCTCACCTCTTGCCCCTGAAGAACAAGGATGACCTCGCCCGCTTGGTACGCATCGAGAATGAGTCTGGCTCCATCCACCCTCATTGCCTGCCCGCCAACCTCCTCGACGACGGGAAAGTTGCAAAGCTCACCAAAGAGCTTTCCTCCTCCACCGACGCTGTCGCCTCGCTCTTCGCGCGCCACGTTGTCCTACTGGAAGGCGACACAGAGCTCGGACTGTTTCCTACCTGGTTTGAGAAAGCAGCTGAAGCAAAAAAACTCTCGACGCCAGAGGCTCTTGATCTCGCCTTCTACGCGGTAAACGGATACAAGAACTTTGGGAATTTCGTGACCTTGCTGCATGCCCTCAAGATTCCCTGGGTCATCATCAGTGACGGCGCCGCACTCAACATAACGGGGGGAACCAGTATCTTCCATCAAGTCCGCGATGCTGGCGTCAACTCTTCTGCTCTCGAAGGCTTTCTCCAGTGCGCGTCGCCAGGTATGTCTCCGGAGCTATTTGACCGCGCAAGAGCGCTGGGAGAGCAACTCGGCATCTTTACGCACGCTTCCGGCTGGCAGACCGGAAGGCAAAATAACAATGAGAGCCTCGAAGCCACCCTCGAAAGAGTAGCTCCGGGAAAGCTTACAGCAGCAAGCGAAGCAGTCGGTGGGAGCAAAGTTCGCCAAGGCCGCTGGATTGCTGAGAATGTGCCGTGCCCTCCAGAATTCCAATGTCTCTATACCAAGCTTGTAACCAAACTTGGGGGCTGTGACGGTCGCTGCGACCAGGGGCAAAGTAGCCTTCAGACCGGTAGCACGTGCCCCGTTCCATAAATCGAATGTACGTTGTAGGAGCAGTAGTGGTGTGGAATAGCAAAGGTGTGTCTGCAAGTATTGCAAAACCTCTATCTCACGTGTCAGGCTCTGGCTGTGTCAGCAAAAGCTGCGAGCCCACGGTTGATGTCTCGTAGTGCTGGATAGAGCTGCTCATGGAGCAGGTAGAGACGATCGTACAGTATCGCTGCCTGATCATCGGGCCGTATGTCGATAAGGGGCAGCTGCAGAGAGAGCGACGCGTCCAGCGCAGTTGAGAACGCACCAATGCCCGTGCCCGCCAGCAAGGCAGCACCGAGGGCAACTGCCTCTGGCACGTCGGGGATGCGCAAGCGACGGCGGGTGGCATCAGCCTTGATACGTATCCACAAAGGTGAACGTGTCGCGCCCCCAATCACGACAACTGATCCAATCGAAGTGGGAAGCACCGACTCAAGTACCTCCAGGGTGCTCCGTAGCCACAGAGAGAGTGCCTCCAGTGCGGACCGCACGAGATGTGCGCGAGTGTGCCCATCGACGAGGCCCACAAAGGCTGCTCGAGATTGAAGATCGTGATGCGGAACGCGGCTGCCCCTCAGGTGCGGAAGACAGAGCAATCCGTCGCAGCCCACCGGGATAGCTTCTGCCTCCCGAAAGGCCATGGCATACGGACGCTCTTCATCACAGCCATACACCGTATCAAGGATCCAGTTGATGAGGCCCCCGGAGCCGTGTTGACCGCCTACTACGACGTAGTGTTCGGGGAGGACGTGCCGATATGTGGAAAACCCAGCATCGCGCAGACGATCTGAGGGATTGTAGGTTGGAGTCGTGAGCAGGACACTCTCCGCGGTGCCGGCGGAGTCTAACGCAATCCCCGGCTGTGCGGCCTGAGCGGAGAGACAGCCGACGAGATGATCGTGGCCACCGGTGACAACAGGGGTCCCCATGGACAGCCCTGTTATACCGGCGGCCGTTGCGGTGACGTTTCCAGCAATGCGACCGCTGGGAAGTGGCACGGGTAAAAGTGCTGCCGAAAACCCGGCAGCACTGAGGAGCTCATCTGACCACGTCGCCAGTTGCTGGTCAAACAGCATGGTGCGGCTAGCCAGTGAGTAGTCGGTCACGAGCGCATCCGTGAGCCGGAATATGACATAATCTGCGATGGATAGCCAATGCGCGGTCCGCTGCCACGCGCCAGGTGCATGATCGCGTAGCCACTGCATCTTGAGCGCTCCGAACATAGGGTGGAGAAGCTGTCCACTGATCGTGAAGATGCGCTTTCCTCCGACGTGTGCTTCCCACCACGGTACGTACGATTGCGTGCGACGGTCGTACCAGGTGATCGCCGGGTAGCACACCTCACCTGCGTCGCTGAGGGGTATGCCTGCCTCGCCCATAGACGCAACCGCGATTCCATCGACCGGTCGATCATCCGCCTGAGCACAGCAGGCACGGATTGCGTGACATATTCCAATCCAGAGTGCTTCGGGATCGAACTCACTCATGCCATTGGCGTGCTGCAGTACCGGAGTAGGATGCTGGGCAATGCCGCACACTCGACGCATCTCCGTATCGTATAGCAGCGCTTTCAGTGCACTGGAGCCGGCGTCGAGTCCAAGTAGCCGTGCCACGTCTTAGGGTTCCACATCGAACGCTTGTGTGACGGGAGAGTCCGCAGACGTCACGTCAAGACCGCGCTCACGCAGAATCGGCGCAACTGCTCCTGGAGCTGGCGGCATCGGAAGTCCCAGGAGCTGAAGGAAGTCGAAGGCATTGATGACGGCGTAGTTGCTACGATTGTTATTGAGCAGGACGTGGGTCTCGGCTACTTGATGGCTGATCTGCTGGATAGCTGGTACCCACCCTTCAAGCTCAGACCGGTCGTAGAGATAATCGAAGCGATCGCCGCTCGACGTGGCTTCCTTGATGTACCAGGTAGCGCGATTCCGCCCATGGAAGCGGAAGATGGCAAGCTGCGATGAGGTGGCGGCAATGACTGGCGGAGCGCTGGATCTCCCGACCTGGGGTTCGTCAACGACTACGTACACGAATCCGAGTGTAGCTAGATCCGAACGGATCGTTTCCCAGCATTGTGGCGAGTACCAGCTTCGGTTCCGGAACTCGACGGCGAGCTGGTCATCAGGATAGAGGTCGCGTAACTGCTGCAAGTAGTCCCGGTGAGCATCCGAGGTGTCAAACCATGGGGCGAACTGAAAGTGTAGCGCCGCTAGCTTCCCGGAAGTACGAAGCGGTTGGACCATCTGGGAGAACCGTCGATGGGTCTCAATAGCCGGTTCGATAACTCGCCGCTCGCTCGTGCGATGATGCCACGTCAGCTCACCATAGGCCTTGACGTTGAAACGGAAGTCTGGTGGTGTTTGAGCAGCCCAGCGCTCAAGGTTACGAGCCGGTTGCAACGCATAGTAGGTGGAGTCAACTTCCACGAGAGAAAAGAAGTGGGAATAGTAGGCGAGACGGGCTGATTGGCCTCCAGCTCTTTCGTAGAGAGGAGGGTAGAAGGGTTTGTGGTCCGTCCAGCTGCACGTACCAACGCGGATCATACATCACCCGCGTTTTCGATTCCGGTACAACTCTCGCCAATTCCTTCCGACGCCATAGACACTATCGCTATCATCTTGTGTACCATCGTTGAAGTCAGAGGAAGACATTCCGCTTCCCCAAGCATCCGGGTGTGTCGTGAGCCTTCGGAAGCTTGGAATCCTTCTGTGACGGCACGTTGGGCACCAGCGACTGGAATAGTGCGCTTGATGACCTGCCGCAACGTCGATTAGAGTTTGCGTTGGTCGTGTTCTATCTTGCGTGTGTGCTCGACCTGACGCTCCAATGCCGCTACTTCGTCGGCGAAGGCAGTGCAGCGCTGAGCGACTGTCGGAGATTGTGGGTCGTCCGGATCGAATCTGAACTGGCAGAAAGGATCGCTCCCGGCCAGTGTCGCAAGATCTCTCAGGATGCCGCCGATCGACTTTGCTGTGTATTCGGCGTGACGGGACTTTACAGTTGCTCGATCTGTTCCCAACCGCTCTCCGATCGCCGTGATCTCGTCCCGCAACTTGACGCGCTGTTGCAGAGGAATGCCGACGAGTGACCCGCTAGGGCCGCCCTTGTTGATCTCATCAACGAGGTCCTGCAAGGTCTTCCAGGCCAGCTCCACCGCGTCTAGCGTCTCGGGTTCAGGACGCTTCGGGACCTTTGTGCTGGCACTCGAATCTGATCCCCCAAGTAGTTTCTTGAAGAAGCCCACGGTGCACACTCCTCCTTGGTTGAGACTGGCTGCAGTGAGAGGTTTTGCACTATTGTAGTTCGCTGTCTACAAGAGTACAACCAGCGGATCAGGAATCTCTTCAGGACCAAGACCCGTCTTCAACGCAGGGGCACTTCACGCTGCTCACGAGTTGATACCTCCAGTGCTGACATCGCCGCAACGATCTCCCGACCATACGCGCCAGTAATTGGCACTTCGCGGTTCTCGTACAGGCACGTTATGAGATCCTGCAGTTCTCCCTGCAACCCACGACTGTGCGACCCACGCGGTGGAATGGCTTCAAGCGCACCTCCGTGGTTGATCCAGAGGCCGGGGGCCGGTGGGTACGACGCAACGCGCAACTGTCCTCGCGTTCCGATGACGTCGTGGATGTAGGTCTCCACGCCTTCTTCGTAAGCAACATGGGCGATGCTTGCCACTTTGCTATCCGCGAAGCGAAGTATGCCCACGAAGCTGTCATCGGCCTTGACGCGATCTCCAAACACGTCATTGCCCACCCGCCCGCTCACCGAGACGATCGGCATACCCTCGAACCAACGGCAGACATCGATCATGTGTGCTCCGTTCATCTGGAGCATGCCACCTCCCTTGCTGCGATCCATCCCCCACGGAGGGCGTGATGCGAGGCCGAGAGGCTTATACCAGGTAACGGTCTGGAACACGATCTGGCCGATGGCGCCTTCCTCGATAAGCGCTTTGGCCGTCTGATTGAACGGGTTGTAGTGCTGACTGTGTGCTACCATCAGCTTTGTGCCTGCGGCCGCGACCGCTGCGTTGATGCGGTCGCATTCGTCTGGCTCCATTGCCAGTGGCTTCTCGACGAGCAAATGCTTTCCGGCACGTGCGGCGTCGACCGCAACCCGTTCGTGAAGCCAGTGTGGTAGCGCAATCGTCACGATATGCACGTCGTCGCGCCCGAGGAGATCGTGATAGTCCTCTACGATGAGGCAGTCAAACTGCTTAGCGGCTTCTTGGCGTCGAACGGGCAGCACCTCTGCCAACCCGACAAGTCGTGTCTCGGGGATCTGCTGAGCCGAGCGCATGTGTGCGCCGCCAACTCGGCCGTAGCCGACTACCGCGACTCCCAATGTCTGGACCATGCTGCTTTCGTCCTCTTCCTAAGACTTGGACGCTGCTTGAAAAGCATATGAACGTGGGGAGTCTAGCTATCGGTAGAGAGCATGACAAGCCGATCACGTCCAGGCGAGCAGAAACTACGCTGCTGCCTGTGAGCAAGTTCGAGGGGTACCGCGAGCCAAGCTTCCGCTTCCTCGATCAGCACAGCGGTGGGCAGGAGACGCATACAAAGAGGCTCGCGAAGCCCTAGCCGGCACTCTGCAGTCGTGAGGAGATCGTAACACGGGCTACAAGGCAGGCTCACGTGAGTCGCCGAAGTGCAAGCGTTGTAAGGGCGATACACGTGAGGGTCCGTAGGACCAAAGGCCACAACTGCTGGAACGCCGTAGGCTGCGGCGATGTGTCCAGGAGCTGAATCCCCAGTCAACACGAGGGTTGCACCGGCAATGATTGCGCACAGCTGATCGAGAGATGTCCGCCGGATGAGATTGCAGACCTCACCCCGGAACGACTTCTGAAAGGCCGCGGCGAGCGGCTCGTCTGCAGCATTACCTGTCAGTACCACCACTAACCCATGCCGCCGCCAGAGAGTGCTGGCTACATCGGCCCACAGGGCTGGGTCATAGCGTTTGGCGGTGCCGTTTTGGGCTCCGAGGGAGAGCACGAGGTAACGTCTCTCTCGCAGCCCTAAGCGAATCCTCTGCTCGTACCACCATTGTGTAGCGGCGCCATCTACTGAGAGTCGTGGCAATATCCCTAGGGGCAGCGCTCCTCCCATCTCCACCAGCCGCTCGTTCCACTGGACTTCGTGCGGCGGCAAGGCACCCGGAGCCACCTGATAGCGCCGCCCAGGAATGGGATGTGTGAAGAGTGCGCGATACCCCTCATCTGCGTAGCCGATGCGGCGAGCGGCGGCACTCGCCCATGCGAATAGGCATGCAAACTCTCCGAAGAGACTAAAGGCGATGTCGAAGTGGGAGCGACGTAGCTCCCGGATGAGCGAGAAGATCTCACGATACGTCGAGCGCTTCAGCCACCAACTCAGCCGCCGGACTCCGCCCGGATCAAAGGTGAGCACTGTGTCAATATCGCTGCACTGCCGGGCTATTGGCGCTGCACCAGGGGCGCACAGCATCGTGATGTGAGCCTGTGGCCAGCAGACCCGTAGGTCATGGATCGCTGGCAATGACATGACGAGATCTCCGATGAGGTCGAGCCGGATAACGAGAATTTGCTGAATATCTGCAAGGTCTGATGCTAAGTGCCTCCGTCTGACGAAGGCTTGCTGAGCTTGACCAACGGCGTTCAAACTTGCAGATGCTACAGCCTTGAAACTATGTCGGGCAATGCGGCGGACCCGCTGGGACATCTGCAATAGTAGTGGCTCCATTTTCTTTTGATCAGCGCGCGACTTCATGCTCGTGGTACCACGCGCACTCGTGCGCGCTCAACGTACTATACGACTGGCAAGCGCGAAGCTACGAGATCAAGGTTAGCTCCCCAGACGTGCTCAATAGTCTCCGCCTCGGATGGTTGTCTCGTCCTGCTCTTGTGGAGCAAGCGATTACCCGTGGGCTCAAGGAGGACGCAATAGTTGCTGGCCCCGACCCTTCTCTGGTTCGCCTTGCTATCACTCACCTTACACTGACAGAACTGGGTACGGTGCCCGATGTGCTCGATCATCTCGTGGTCGCTGCTCAAGTCGTTGCACCCTATGCGCCACAGATACTCGTGCTGTCTCCTCTAACGGGAGTGGCACTAGCTGCACCGTTCCTCGAGTTGGCCGCGCTGCAGGCTGCGTTGAGTGGGGATCAAAGTGCAATCAGGTCCTTGGCGAGACCACTTTGTCGTGTGGCACCAGCGTCTCGGCGTCTGGTGCGCGTGTTGAGCCGTCTACTGGCATTTCGGCTTCGCTGCTACGTGGCAGCAAGCACTGGGCTAGGATTGCTCACCGTGCGGAGCGGGCAAGACCAAGTGTTCGTCTTTGGGCCTGATGGACGATCATGCAACTCGCCGCTCGAATGGCTGAGGACGTCATTAGCGCACGTCATACCACTTGGGATCGCCGAGGGGGAAGCTCTGGTCATGGGTTCGACGTTCTTAGAGAGCAGCGCACTGCCGTCTATCCTGACTGACCGCCGTCCGTGGCTGGTCGTGTTGATTCCGGATACACCTGTCCCCGTCGATCTCGAGAGATTGCGAAGATTCAGTCTCGCTCCGTTGGTGGCCCTGTCAGGTGGCGTCGCTGGCTCCGTAGCTCGTGTCAGTACCATTGCTACTTTCGACCGTGCGAGCGATCTCTGGCATCCGCTGTGCTCATCCACTGAAGGACCGCCAGGTGTACTGCTCGCGACGATCACTCGAGAGGAAGTCCTGCAACTGCGATTCGGAACTGCCGCATCTGGCTGCGATGAGAGAAGGTGAAGAGGCTCAGTAGACTATGCGGTTCACATTGTGGTGTCGCGGTCGGCGGGGAACCCCGGAAGCTGCACGCTTCCGTCAGGTGCGCGAGCTAGCGCTCGCAAACCTCGCGAAGCTGGTTGCGGAAGGTGCAACCGAGGAATATTCTCGCACCCTGCGACCCTTTGTGAACCTAGCTCCCGAGGTGCTGGCTTTGGGACCGGTGCCTTGCAGCCTCACACAGCGAGTACTATTCGGATTGTGTTCACTCCGTGGGCGGTCCAGACGAAGGTTTGTTGAGACGCTCCGCGAGGAGTTCAGAACGACAGCGCCGAC
>JAMCTA010000057.1 GCA_023381895.1 Chloroflexota bacterium | reverse complement strand
ACACCGACCACTCGGTGATGCAGGGGGTTGAGCTCGCGGATATGTTCATCGCCGGTAAGCCTGAGACGACCTGGTCGCTTCCACCCGGCGAGGAAGCGCGTGCTCGGATCGCGTGAGGCTGCTGAAATAATGTACACCACCGCAGTGCCACATCTGGAGGAGCAACCCGATTCTGCCCGCACTCCGTTTGCTTCGATCGTGATCCCCACACATAACCGCAGGGAGCAGCTGCACGCGACTCTGGAAGCCTTACGATGTCAGGACTGCTCACCAGAGAGCTTCGAAGTTATTGTCATTGCCGATGGCTGCGCTGATGGCACCATCGCTCTCGTCCGAGCGTGGGCGCAGTTTCTGCCGTTCCGTATACACCGGCTTACCTGCCCTGGGGTGGGGCCGGCAGCGGCACGCAACTTGGGGATCACGCGAGCCCGGGGTGAAGTCATCGTCTTTCTCGATGACGACGTCGTTCCCGTGAGAGGCTGGCTCTCAGCACACCTCGATCATCACACGCGTACTGACCACGCCGTAGTAATTGGTCCGCTGTCGCCCGGGATCGATCCCGAGCGCCCGCTCTGGGTACGCTGGGAGGATAGAACACTCCAGAAGCAGTACCAGGCGATGCTCGCTGGCCACTATGGTCCAACCCCCCGGCAGTTCTACACCGGAAATAGCTCGGTTCGCCGGCGCTGGCTGGAGGCTGTTGGTGGATTCGATCCCTCCTTGCGACGCGCCGAGGATGTAGAGCTCGCGTACAGACTACAGGACCTTGGTCTCGCGTTTATCTATGAGCCACGCGCCGATGGCAAGCACAACTCCTACCGGCCTTTGCAGGTCTGGGTATCGATTCCTGAGCTCTACGCTCGTGTCGACGTGGCTATGGCTCGGGATCGGGCGCGCATTCACCTGTTGCAATCGATTCTGGACGAGTTCGTGGGGCGCCACTGGGCTGTCCAGCGCCTCACAAAGCTGTGCCTGGGGCACCCGGCGATCACCCAACAACTGGTCTGGCTGCTCACCCTGACAGTGCTCGTTGCCAACCGAACCGGCCTCCACCGGCTGGGTTTCTCTTGCTGCAGCGCTCTCTGGAACCTTCGCTACTGGCAAGGCTTAGCCACCGCCCTCGGCAGTCCAGCCGTGTTCTGGCAGCTCGTCGAGCGGCCGCAGGAGCGTTCCTCTACACTGGCGCGTGCTCTCGCTCAGCGTCCCCGACGAGACCCCATATGAAATGCGTGTGTACACGTTAGAAAGGCAGTGAACAGAAATGAATGCGCGTGTAGCGCACCAAACGAGTGACTCCCGGCAGCACGCGGTTCTCAACCGCCGTGCCGGGGCGTTTCTCTTCGTGCTCGGCGTCGTGGTGCTCGCCGTGCTCTTCCGCTCAACAGAGGGACATCGAGCTCGCATCACTGCTGAGGCCCTTGGAGCAACCACCGGACTCGTGATCACCCTCATTGCCGTGGGGGTGACCCGTCCATCTCGATTGCATATCACGCGAGCGTATATCCGGCTGAGCCAGCAGGCGCGACGTCTGCTGATCCTCGGGATGGGCCTCCTATTCGGCTTTGCAACGATCACAGCTGCCGTCCAGCAGTTTGCTCCCCCATTGCAGCCGCTTCCGGCCATAGGCGGGATCGTCACGCTCGACTGGGTTCTCAGCTTGTTCTTCATCGCAACCGCAGGTGGAACGCTGGTCGGACTTGGAGCCTTCACCTGCATCGCGCGAACACAAGCGATTCCGAACCGCGCTGCCGCCAGAATCACCGTCTTGGAGAGACTCTGGCTCGCTTGCGATCGTTCGGATGTCGCAGCAATGTCTGCGTGCTTCTCAGGCTCGCCCTCCGGTCGCGCTCTGTTTCGCGAGTGGAGCGATATCACCGGAAGCTTGGGATCGGCTCGGGTCGTGCTTATCGAAAGCGCAACCGTCTGGGATCAACTGATCGCGGTGTGGCACGTCAACAATCCCCAGAACGCTGTGAACCCTCAGCACGTCGTGCTGCTCTGCCGGGAGAGTGGAAGACAGCTGGAGCAAGGAGAGATCTTCATTGCACTCAGTACCGAGGGGCAGACTGCTGTGAAAGGACCGGCGCTGGCTTAACGAGCACCGTCCATGGTCCGATGCGAAGTGTTCACATTGCTGTCATCTGGTGTTGCTACGGTCCGGGAAGCTACTGGGCCGCAGCGGTGATGTGGCGGCTCAGCAAGGTAAAGAGAAATCAATGTACATTATGGCAACACTGATCCTTGGTGCGTTCGTCGCCGGCTGCAGTGGGAGGCTGGCACACCATCAGCAGACGCGCGTTGCATTCGTCCTCGCGGTAGCTGCAACAGCTGCCTACTTCTGGGTGCAGGGGGCGATGTAACCGTGCTCTCGGAAGCTGCCATCAGTTCTTCTGCGCTCGGTAGCCGCAACCGCTTGCACTCTGTGGTGATATCCCTACTCAGTGTCGTGGGCGCCGTCGCCGTCGTCGAGGCAGAACGCCGCGGGTCGACAGTGCTCGGCCTTCTCCTCGTTGGGCTCCTTGTGATGGTGATCTGTGCCGTCATCCTTGCCCGACCAGTTCTGGGACTCTATAGCATCGTGGTGCTTGACATCGCACTGGAGCCGTACACACAGGGCGATGGCATCAGCAAGTACACGTCGTACGCGCAACTGGACATCAATACCTTCGCCCACGCCGGCATCGCCTTTACACCCATCGAGCTGCTTATGCTCCTCACCTTTCTCTCATGGCTGCTCCGCGCCATCGACAGCCGGACCATCCACGGCGGATCGCTGGGGCGCCACGTCTTGATCTACGGCGCCTTCCTCGTATTCGGCCTCGCATGGGGCATCTTCAACCACGGCAACGTCAAAGTGGGCCTATTCGAGATGCGCGACCCGTTCAGCATGCTCGTGGTGTATTTTCTCGTCACAAATCTCGTAAGGACCCAGCAGCAGCTCAGCCGTCTGGTTAGCCTCACGTTGGTGTCACTGGGAATCATCGTCGTGTGGGCCATCCTCCGCCTCTTCCTCGTGTTCCACGGACACAGTGGCGGACCAGATGGGGAGTTTAGCCACAATCACGAAGATGCGGTCTTTGCCGGGTGGTTAGTGGTGATCTGTGTCTCACGACTGGTTGCCGGAGGTGTGCCTTCAAAGCGGTGGTGGGCGCTGCTCTTTGCTGTTCCGGCGCTTTTCCTGATGCTGGAGATGCAGCGTCGGGCTGCATCAGTGTGCCTTGCCTTCGGGTTTGTGATGGTGGCAACGGCACTCTACTTCCGATCTCGCCGCTGGTTCTTCCGAATCGTTCCAGCGGCGGTGCTACTCACTCTGGTCTATGGTTCCGTGATGTGGAACAGCTCAAGCGTTCTGGCTCAGCCTATTCGCGCCTGGAAGGCACACGTCGATCCCACGGCGGTCTCTGCACGCGACCAATCCTCTGATACCTATCGCGTTGTCGAGATGAAGAATGTCCGGGCTACGATCCTGAGCGCACCATTGACCGGGGTCGGCTTTGGGCGCAAGTTTCTCTCGGTCTACCCCATGCTTGTGTTCAACTGGTGGACATTTCAGTTCTATACGCCGCACGCAGACGTCTTCTGGATCTGGCTCAAGGTTGGGGCTGGTGGCTTCGCGGTGTTCCTGCTCATGCTGATAACCGCACTCATGCGGTCCGGTGAAATCCTGAGACGGTCCTCCTCGCCGAGCTACCGCTTCGCAGCCCTCCTATCTGCGACCTACGTCGGGATGCTGCTCGTCTTCGCCTACGTCGACATCGGTCTAGCCTACGAGCGCACCGAGATCGTGCTCGGCGCAATGCTTGGTCTCCTCGGTGTCACGTCGAAGCTCATCGATGCCCCCGCCGTTCCGGACCTTCGAACAGCGAGGGCACGCTTACGGAACAGTCATCCGGCAGGAGACGGCGCCGCAATCCCAAGGTAAAGCTTGCGGCCCGAGGAGTCGCAAGCGCGCGAACGAGGTGAAGACGTTGAGTAGAAGGGTTCTTCAAGTAGTGAAAGGCTCGGCAGCATGGGGATGGTGCAGGTAGCTCCATCACGGGCGTCAACAGCAAGAAGCCTAGCACAGGGGTTTTACATCCCATCCTTGGATGGCTTTCGTGCCGGCGCCGTCTTGCTCGTCTTTCTCTCCCACGCCATCACCGTGCGGGCCCTGCCCGGCAACTTCGGGGTCACCGTCTTCTTTTTCCTGAGCGGATATCTCATTACGACGCTGCTGCGGATGGAATATGAGCGGTCACAAGCCATAAGCTTGCGCGACTTCTATCTCCGCCGCATCTTGCGCATCTTTCCACCCTTCTATCTTGTGCTCCTCAGTGCAACGCTCCTTACTGGCTTCGGTTTCCTGAAGGGAAGCCTCGACCCCTCCGCATTTCTCTTTCAGTTCTTCTATCTCACGAACTACTACGTCATCGATCATGGCTGGTGGACAGGGATACCTGGCTCGTGGGTGTACTGGTCGCTTGCCGTTGAGGAGCACTTCTATCTGGCGTTCCCGCTTTGTTATCTGCTGTTGCGGCGCCACGTCCCATCGGCACGAATTCAGGCCCTAATCTTGGGCAGCGTCTGTGCTCTCGTCTTGCTGTGGCGCTTCGAGCTGGTATTCGGCCTTCACGCCATCAAAGAGCGAACGTACATAGCCACGGACACCCGCATCGACTCGATTCTTTTTGGCTGCATCTTGGCGATCGTGGGCAATCCGACGCTCGATCCCCCACGGGTGTCCGAGAGACACATGAAGTGGGTCGCACTGCCGCTCAGTCTGGTAGCGCTCCTAGGCAGTCTCGTTATTCAATCGCCCTGGTTTCAGGAGAGCATCCGCTACACCATCCAGGGAATCGCGCTCTATCCCGTATTCATCTGCGCCATCCGCTATCCCCAGTGGGGGCCGTTCCGAATCCTAAACTTCGCACCGGTACGCTTCATGGGTATCCTATCGTACTCCTTCTATCTCCTTCATCCCACGGTAATCTATGGAGTACAGCAATGGTTGCCGGTTGGCGCCCTGCTGCAGGGTCTCATCTCTTTCACTGTCACGCTGCTACTCTGCGTAATCATCTATCGCTTCGTTGAGCAGCCCTGTGCCCGGCTCCGCAGACGTCTTTCCCACATTGGGCAAGCTCGTCGAGCGGTAGCGACAGCGCCGGCCCGGCCGGTAGTAGCGGGCCGACGCGACCTCCTCCCCGAGCCAGGCGCCGCTGAGGCGCACGCGCCAACCCAGTCGTGAGGCCGACCCTCCCTCTCTCACGTCCGGCAACCTCGCAGAGCGGTTCATCCTCCCTGGCGTGTGACGGCAATTGTTGCCGCAGGGGTAGCCCAGGTCCAGAAGTAGTCCGTGGTCCAGCAGCAGTCGAAGACCCCTACCTCGACGTAGTAGGCACCGACTTCTGCCGGCGCCGTGAAGTTGTACGTGAACGTCTGCGCTTGTGACGGGGAGAGATTCACCCCTCCGAACACGTGCTGGCCGACGCGCTGCCACTGGGAGTTATAGACCTCGACGTCGACGTTCCCCTGACTCAGCACACCACCGGTATCAAGGATGGTTGTGCTGATCTTCGTAGATCCTCCCGGTGCGACTGTAGACGGAGAGAGAACTGTTGACTGCCGGAACGTCGGTGGGGCAGACGGCGCTACCGTCGGCGTTGGAGTGTGTACAGGCGTGGAGGTTGGCGTGGCCCGAGGCGTCGCCGTCTCCGTCGCCTCCGGTGTAGCTGTCTTGGTAGCGGTGGGAGATGGCGTCACCGTCGCGGTTGCTGTGGGTGTGCTGCCCGCCTCTGTAGTGTTCACCTCCAGATCGATGTTGGCAACGGTGATGGCGTCGCCAATAGCACGGAGCCGCAAGGTGTTCGTGCCCTGCACGAGTTCTGACAGCGGCACATCGATGACGGCAGCGTACCAGACGCTCCCTGAAGTCTGATACGGCGCGGTGTAGCGCAACCAGGCCCCATTGTTGAATCGGTAGTCAAAGGAGAGCGGACTCCGTGCTGATCCGGTGTCATCACGGTAGTTGAGAGTGAGCGTCGCACCCGTAGCCCCACCGAGGTCAACGTTAGCGAGCGAGAGGCCCGGAACGCTATCAGCGGGATACGTCTGCGAGGTACAGCACGTGAGGATTTGTCCATCTGTGGTGACGTAGTAGCCCAGGTTCACACCCCCGAAGTCGCCAGGAGCCTGCGGAGTAAGCGCATCCGGAACCTCGTAAGCCCTTGGTGTGGGCAGCTTGGGCCCGTCAAACCCGGCATAGTGCCAGTGGTAGGTGTGGCTGTTGGAGTCGGACCCGTTGTACTTCTCCGCGTTGTACTGAGAATGCTCGAGTGTCACATAGCCGCGAGTGAAGCCGAGGTTCAGGTTACTCAGCCCGCCAAGAAAGACGAGCGATGAGCTGTTTTCATTCGAGCCCCACACCTCGACCCGATCCTGAGTGATCCGGATCTCGAACTGGTTCGGATGGTCGCGGAGTGCCGTCACGCACTGACCTCCCGATAGCAGCCGTGGCGCATCCTCGACGTTGGGCGTGACCTCTTGCGGATTGACATTGATCAGATGATAGTTGTGAAACACCCAGAAGTCATACGGCTCGACGTTGGGGTAATCGGAGAGGCCGCCGGTCGGATTGCAGCCCTGATCGAACTCGATGATGACGCCATTGCGGGGATGCGTTGCGACGCCAGGATGGTCTTCGTGCGCTCCGGGGAGGGGCTGATCCGTGATTGCAATGCCCGGCCACCACGAGTGCGGACCTCGCGTCACGGCATCCACAGAAAAATGAACGATACCTGTCCGGTTGGCGAAGTCGAATGGCTGGCGAATGCGTGCGGCGTCAGTCACGTAGCTTCCGGCGTCATTGATCGCCGTCATCCAGTGCATCGCCTCACCGAACTGCGGGCCACAGAAGAAAGAATCCTTGTCGGGAAGCACGCCGCTGATCGGTTGGATACAAAACATGGCGTTCGCCTGGGGATACTGATCAAGCGCACCCTGTCCCGGATCATTGTTCGACGTCAACCGGGCGAAGCTCCACTGAGCGTCATTGAGGTCCCCCGCTCTTCCTCCAGGGGAAGGAGAGCCAAACTGATCGCAGAATGCCGGCGCCGACAGCCCACAGTTGGGAGGCAGCACCATCTGGCCGCCTGTCGCACCGAGCGACTGGGCGCGAGCATGCACTGCTGAAAGCCCACCGGTAAGGATGAGCACGAGGGCGAGGATAATTCGATACTTCATATTCATCTATCCATTACTTTCGATGACGTGCCCGTCACTATTCACCAGCAGAATCACAACCTCCAAGAGCACTGTAACGGCATCAGCACCGCGCTGATCGAAGGAGTCTCGGGTGTCCTAACAGCCGGTCTCACCAAAAGTACTGGGTTAGTGTGTGATTCGCCGGTCTCAACCGAGGCATGCTCTTCTCTGCTCATCATCAGTTGCCGGCGGGCCCTGGCAGCGCTGATCGACTCAGCACCTGGCCCTGCTTAGGGGACGCGAGTGCCGCTCGGGCTCAGGGAACGGCGTCTGCAGTGGCCCCCCGTGCATTCTCTCCAGGCCAGCCGCTCAGGGGAGTCTACGTGAGTCACGCGTCCTTTTCCTGAATGAAATGGTCAGGCAACGTGTCTTCACCGTTTCATTGCATCCTCACCTGGTCGCGCTATAGAGTGCTAGCCCCGGGGCGAACACCCGGCTGCAAGTGACTTGGAGGCAGGGTCGGTGGTATGCGCTGTCTTGTAACAGGTGGAGCGGGCTTCCTCGGCAGCTACCTCGTCGAGCGCTTGGTCGCAACGGGGCACGACGTGCGCATCATCGACAGCTTCTCCTCACCATCTTCAGACCGTGTGGGTCTGCTCCGTCGCATCGCCTCCCTGACGGCAGCGGACATCCGCGGCGCTGAAGCCGTCCGGGAGGCCACAAGCGGAGTAGAGGTCGTCTTCCACCTCGCTGCCCAATCGCGCGTGGATCTTGGCGATCAGCTGCCTGAGCACACCCACGCGACCAACGTCACGGGAACGATCAACGTGCTCCGCGCGGCCCAGTGGGCCGGGGCGCGCCGCGTTGTCTACACCTCTTCTTGTGAGGTGTACGGTGAGCCTGCCACTCTTCCAGTCGATGAGCAACAGGCGCTGCAGCCGCTCAACGTGTATGGCGCCAGCCAGGTCGCCGCCGAGGCCTATTGCGTCGCGCTGGGCAACACCGACACGTTGAGCACGGTGATCTTACGCCTCTCCACCATCATTGGGTCCGGCGATCGTGACCGGCTGATTCCGAACTGGATCGAGCGGGCGCGGCAGGGGCTCGATCTGGAGATCGAGGGTCGCCACAGGATTAGCGACTTCTTACCAGTAGCGGCGGCAGTCGATGCATTGCTCGTGGCCGCGCAGCCCGAGATTCCCGCACTCGCCATCAACGTCGCCAGCGGACAGGGCACTCCCATTGTCGATGCCGCCGCGGTCATCATCAGCGCGTTGGAATCCACGTCCCGCCTCGTCGTGCGACCGCGACCGGCGCACCAAGTGGAGCGCTTCATCGCAGACGTGCGGCGCATGCAAGAAGTGCTGCACCTGACCCCTCCAGCCGATCCGCTTGCGACCCTCGCGTCTTTCACGAAGTCGCTGCCAGTCTTCTGACTTCCCGAGCGCACACGAGCAGACGATCGCAATACAGGCGTAGGTGTCGATGACGTCTCACTCGCCGACCGCGACCGGGGAAAGCGAAGCCTCACTGGAGGAGGTTTCGGGGATGGGATCATCCTGACGGAGATGACGCAAGAAAATGTTGGTATCAAGGAATGGGAGAGCCATTTACGGATGTTTTTCTACCTCCTCAGCGATCGCTTCTTCTGCAGCGATCTCCTCCTGGGAGATAAATGGAGAAGATGGACGTTCTCGTCGACGGCGTTGCGACGCCACTAACCGCTGCGCTACAGGGTAACGGGGCGGATTCGGCGCTATCGCGACACATCGGTTCATAAGCGCAGCAAGATGAAGCCTGTATACTGGGGGCAGCACGTTGATGGGTGTAGCCGCTGTTTCCCCGGCAGCGCTTGGGAAGGATGAGCTGGCGTGGTTCAATCTGCTGTCGACCGGTCTGAAGGCCAATCTGCAACCTCTCACAAGTGGGTGTACCTGTTTCGGGATGGCAATGCATCGATGCGCGATCTCCTCGGTGGAAAGGGTGCGGGCTGCGCGGAGATGACGCGCGCCGGCCTTCCCGTTCCTCCGGGCTTCACCATCACGACTGAGGCCTGCAATGCCTACTACACGTCTGGGCGGAAATTTCCTGTGGGCATGTGGGAGCAAGCGCTCGCGGCCCTAAAGGATGTGGAGGTGCAAACCGGGAAGAAGTTCGGAAGCGTCGACAATCCGCTGCTCGTCTCCGTCCGTTCCGGCGCCAAGTTCTCAATGCCTGGGATGATGGACACCGTCCTCAATCTCGGCCTTAATGACGATGCAGTCCAAGGCTTTGCGAAACTCACCGGCGACGAGCGCTTCGCCTACGACTCGTATCGCCGGTTCATTCAGATGTTCAGTAAGGTGGTGCTGCAGATCGACATCGATGTGTTCGAGCACGCCCTGGCGGCAAAACGAGAAGCTACTGGGGCGAAGACTGACGCGGATCTCCCTGCGCCGGCGCTCAAGGAGCTCGTCGAGGAATACAAGGTGATCGTCCGCAAAGAATGCGGTAAGGACTTTCCGACGGATCCGTATGAGCAGCTGCGGCTCGCAATCGAAGCCGTTTTTCAAAGCTGGAACAACAAGCGCGCCATCGACTACCGCAACAGCCAGGGAATTCAACACAACCTTGGAACGGCAGTGAATGTGCAGACCATGGTGTTCGGGAATGCTGGGAACGACTCTGGCACCGGTGTTGCCTTTACACGTGACCCGTCAACGGGTGAAAAGCATCTGTATGGTGAATATCTCCTCAACGCACAAGGTGAAGATGTCGTAGCCGGCATCCGTACGCCAAGCAAGATCGACCGCCTTGCCCAAGAGGCGCCCGCTGTCTACGAGCAGTTCGTGCGCATCGCTAATCAGATGGAGCGCCACTATAGGGATATGCAGGACCTGGAATTCACGATTGAGCGTGGCAAGCTCTACATGCTGCAGACTCGCTCTGGGAAGCGTACCGCCGCCGCCGCAGTCAAGATCGCAGTCGACATGGTACGCGAAGGACTGATCACCAAGGAAGAAGCCATCCAGCGCATCGAGCCAGCGACGATCAATCAGCTACTTCTCCCTCGGTTCGACAACGATGACAAAGAAGCCGCCAGCAAAGGTGGCCGTCTACTCGCGAGAGGCCTGAACGCCTGCCCTGGTGCTGCTACAGGCCGCGTCGTGTTTGATGCCGACGAAGCCGAGCGGCGCGGCAAGGCCGGTGAGAGCGTCATCCTGGTCCGGCAGGAGACGAGCCCCGACGACGTTCATGGCATGCTCGTGGCAAAGGGCATTTTAACGCAGCGTGGAGGCGCTACCAGCCACGCTGCTGTTGTGGCACGCCAGCTCGGTCTCCCCTGCGTCGCCGGCTGTGGCGACATCAGTGTCAATGTGGAAGAAGGTCTGTTTACCACCCCCGCCGGCCTGATCGTCAAGGAATTCGACCCGATCTCCGTCGATGGCAGTACCGGCGAAGTCTTCCAGGGAACCATTCGCACGCTCGAACCCAGCTTGAGCGATGACTTCCAGACGCTTCTCGGCTGGTGCGACCAAGTAAAGCGGCTGGGCGTTTGGGCGAACGGCGACTACCCGCGTGACGCACAGCGAGCCCGCGCCTTCGGCGCTAAGGGAATCGGTCTGTGCCGCACCGAGCACATGTTCATGGAGTCTGAACGGCTACCAATCGTACAGAAGATGATTTTGGCCGCGGCCGAAGCCACCCGGCTGGATGAGCAGCTCAAAGTAGCTAAAGATACTGTTACCAAGGCTGAGGGGGCCGAGCGCAGGCGGCGCGAGGAGGCCCTGGCGGATCTACAGGCACAGATTGCCTCGTCACAGGCCTATGCCGACTATCACGGGAGTCTCGCCCAACTCCTGGAGTTCCAGCGTGGCGACTTCACCGGCATCTTCGACGCCATGGACGGACTCCCCGTCGTTATTCGTCTCATCGATCCTCCTCTCCACGAGTTCCTACCCTCGTATGAAGAGATCCTCGTCGAGGTGACGACGATGCGCGTGAAAGGGGAGTCGGGGCCTCTCCTTCAGGAGAAGGAGCGCCTCCTGCACGCGGTTGCGGGCATGCGGGAAGCCAACCCGATGCTTGGATTGCGCGGTGACCGCCTCGGGATCATGTTCCCAGCCATCACCCGAATGCAGGTCCGGGCAATTATCGAAGCCGCCATCAACTGCACGAAGCGTGGAATTACGGTCTTGCCAAAGATCATGATTCCGCTGGTCGGGCACTACAACGAGCTCAAGCTGCTTCGAGGTGAGCTGGAGCTGGTCGCGAAGCAAGTCACCCAGGAGAAGGGAGCTTCGATCGACTACAAGTTTGGCACCATGATCGAGGTGCCACGTGCGGCCCTTACCGCAGGCCAGATCGCCCAGTATGCTGAGTTCTTCAGCTTTGGAACGAACGATCTCACCCAGACCACGTTCGGCTATAGCCGCGATGATGCCGAGGGCAAGTTCCTTCTGAAGTATGTGCAGGACGAAATTTTGCCGCGGAACCCATTCCAGGTGCTGGATGTGGAGGGTGTCGGCAAGCTCGTGCGCATGGCAGTCCAGGACGGGCGGGCCGCCAACCCCAAGCTCGAGGTCGGCATCTGCGGCGAACACGGCGGTGACCCGGAATCGATCCGCTTCTGCCATGAGGTTGGCCTCGACTACGTCAGCTGCTCTCCTTTCCGAGTTCCTGTAGCCCGGCTTGCAGCAGCACAAGCTGCTCTCGCATCTGTCGAGCGCGATAAGTAGCGATGACTCTCTGCAGGGAGCGGCGGCGATGTAGTAGTGTGCGCATCGCCCCGCTTCCTGGTTAGAGCGATGAGGGCAGTATAAGCGTGAGTGCCGCAGAAAACCAGCGCGCATTCGACCGTCACTTTTCTCATGCCCCTAATCTGCGCCGTGAGCTCGAGCGGATCGAAGCACAGATCCTCTCACCAAGGGCAACCCTCAGCAGCAAGTCTCGAGGCCGCTCCCGTCCCGAAGAGCCTTCACTGATCCGTACGGAGTACCAACGCGATCGAGATCGCGTCATCCACTGCCGCGCTTTTCGCCGGCTCAAACACAAGACGCAAGTGTTTCTCAGTCCCGTTGGGGACCACTACGTCACGAGGCTGACCCACACGCTTCAAGTAGCCCAGATCGCTCGTACCGTTGCTCGAGCGCTCCGGCTCAACGAGGATCTCACAGAAGCCATCGTGCTTGCCCATGACCTTGGCCATCCGCCTTTCGGGCACGCTGGCGAAACGATCCTCCAGCACCTGAATCCCGAAGGTTTCAGTCACACAGTGCAAAGCTTTCGGGTGATTGAGTATCTGGAAAAGAACGGACTCGGCCTCAATCTGACTTGGGAGGTCAAGGACGGCGTCCTTGGGCATTCCAAGCCTCGAGAGGGCATCACCGCTTCCTATGGTTACAATGCCGCCACTCTTGAGGGCCAGATCGTCAAGTTCGCGGACTCAATCGCCTACATCAATCACGATATCGATGATGCGATTCGTGCCCAGATCATCACGAGCGACGTGCTGCCAAAGAGTGCCATCGAAGTCCTCGGCGATTCGCACTCGGAGCGCATCAATACGATGGTGTGCGACCTCGTGTATTCATCACTCGAAGCGCCGGATGTGCGCATGAGCGAGACAGTCCTCCAAGCCAGTAATGAGCTTCGCGAGTGGATGTTCCAGCACGTGTACACAAGCCCTCTTGCCAAGGGTGAGGACCAGCGGGCGGAGCGTATGCTCACGGTGCTGTACCAACGCTTTCGTGACCACCCCGATGAGCTTCCCGCCCTTTACCAGCACAACCCTCGTGATGAGTCCCTCGATCGCCGCCTTACAGACTTCATTGCTGGAATGACCGATACGTATGCCATCCAGACATTCCAGGAAATCTACGTCCCACGCGTCTGGGCTGTGCTATAACAGCGCTCGGCCGCTAGCCAAGACGCGAGTTACGGAACAACGCGAATCATGAGCCTATCAGGTCCAGCGTCATCGGCCTACGACGGGATTCCGGCGGCAATGACGGTCATCTCGAGCTGATCGTGCAGCCGGGGATGGATAAAGGCCCCGACAATGATGTTGGCATTGGGATCAGCCTCTGCAGCCAGGATAGACACTGCGCTGCTCACCTCATGGAGGGAGAGATCATCTCCGCCGACGCAATTGACCAGGATGCGCGTCGCGCCGTGAAAAGGCTTCTCGAGCAGAGGGCTACGTAAGGCGCTGTGCGCAGCATCCTCTCCTTTGCGTGGCCCGAATCCTTTACCAGAGGCCATGTGCGCACTTCCTCCGTCAGTCAGCACCGCTCGGACGTCGGCAAAGTCCACATTGATGATGCCCGTTGTGGTGATGAGGTCCGATATACCACGAATGCCCTGAAGCATCACGTCGTCCGCCAGCCGGAAGGCGTCGCGAAGCTGCAATCTCGAGCCGGCTAGTGAGATGAGACGATCATTCGGCACGACCAGCAATGCATCTACGTGCGTGAGGAGTGTCACCACCCCCCGATCTGCAAGCTCCCGGCGACGGCGGCCTTCGAAGGAAAATGGACGTGTCACTACACCAATCGTCAGCGCCCCAGCCTGACGCGCCACGTCTGCGACGATGGGCGCAGCTCCCGTTCCCGTTCCGCCACCGAGCCCGGCAGTGACGAACACAAGGTCCGACCCTCGCACCAGCTGCTCAATTTCTTCGATACTGCTCTCAGCTGCCTGTCTCCCGAGCGCTTCATCTCCACCGCAGCCGAGCCCACCGGTAACCGCTCGCCCGAGTTGCACCCGATCGAGTGCGGTGGATTGCTCGAGGGCCTGCCCATCAGTGTTGACGACCGCAAAGAGAATTCCTTGTACGTTTGCCTCAATCAATCGCTGAATGGCGTTCCCCCCCGCGCCGCCCACACCAATCGCACGAATCGTAGTGACACCTGTCACCTCGATGTGCTGTGGATCGATAATCCGCGGCACAATGGCCTCCGAGCGGCTGGCGCGCGACATACGCTTCGGATCGAACCCACCCCGCTTACCCACGCTGCAGCACCTCGTCAGTCAAGCGCTTGTAAACCTCACTGGCGCGGTCTCCACCTTCGATTTCAAAGATGGACAATCCGCCTGACGCTGCTTCGAGAATCTTGCTGTTCGTGCCAATCTCCGTGTTGAGCACGAGATCACCCCAGTGCCCGCGCAAGTAGCTATTGACCGTCCGTTCCTCCTTGAGACGTCGATCATACTTGGAAATAAGGATTCCGAGGACACGAAGCTCCGGATTGAGGTAGCGCACCTCTTCGATACTCTCAAGCAGCATTCGCAGCCCTTCAAGCGAAAAGAGCCGGGCTTCCGTCGGAATGAGCACGAGCTGAGCCGCTACGAGAGCATTGATCGTCAATACACCCAGTGATGGCGGCGTATCGATGAGAATGAAGTCGTAGTCGCGGTCGAGGCGTCTGAGCTGGTCACGCAAGCGCATCTCCCTGCCCAACCGGTTGAACAGAGCCGCTTCAGCCTGGGCTAGCTTGAGGGTTGCAGGTACGAGCGCTAAAGATCCCTGCCCTCCCTGATGAATCACGAGACACGGAAACGAGCTGTTTCGGTCCAACAGACCATCAGCGATAGTGACACGCTGCTGATCAAGAACTCCAGCTCCTGAGGTCAGATTACTTTGCGGGTCCATGTCCACGAGAAGAACCCTCTTGCCCCGGCTGGCAAGCCCATAGCCCAAATTCAATGTCGTCGTTGTCTTGCCAACCCCGCCCTTCTGATTGGCAATGGCAATGACTGTAGCCACCACGAGACCTTTACCTTATGGAGGTTCCAACGCTGCCACGACAATCCCACTCTTCGGATCAGAAGTGAGCTGCAACGCCGCGGTGTGAGGAACTCTCGTGTCCATCGAAGTATAGCAAAGTTATGGTGCGTATCCATAGAATCCGTTTTGCCTCAACGGCACCAGTTCATCGTCAGCAGTCTCCGAAGCGTACGTGCTTGGGGAGCACGGGAGACCCGTGGTATTATGTGCGACAAGGGAGGCAAGCTCGCACACAGGCGAACATACTGACTACGTTGTGCGCTTCCCTTCGTGCGACAACGACGTCCACGGCCCACCACCGGCGGTGGTGCACCGTGGACATTTTTTGTAGCGCACCCGCCTCCGTCGTCAGGAGACGGAAGGGTCGATGGAGACCATTGCCGAGGCTAACCGGGAGGTGAGCATCATCGATACACACTATGATTTTCCAACTAGGGGACCAATGACCGGGAAGGCTCAAGGCCTGTATGATCCCTTCTTCGAACACGATGCCTGCGGTACCGGTTTCGTGGCCCGTGTCTCCGGCAGCCCAAGTCACGACATAGTGGATTTCGCACTCGAGTGTCTCGTAAACTTGACGCATCGGGGTGCTGTCGATGCTGATGCTCGCACTGGCGATGGCGCTGGCATCCTTACTCCGCTCCCCTACACACTGTTTCGCCGTGAGCTCGCAAAGCTTGGCGTCCAGCTGGACGATCCAGATGACCTGGCTGTAGGCATGGTCTTTCTCCCTCGGAAAGATCCACAGGGCAATGCCCACACCCGCAAAATCATCGAGGACACCATTCGGGGTGAGGGCTTAAGGGTACTGGGTTGGCGCGAAGTCCCCATCCGTCCGGAGGTGCTGGGAGAAAAGGCCCTCGCAACCCTACCCGACATTCAACAGGTGTTCGTTGGCAGGCGAGCGGGACTAGCGGCCGGGGATTTTGAGCGCACCATCTACCTCATACGGAAAAAGATTGAGGTGGCCTGGCTCAAGATCGGTATCACCGAGGCGTACTTCCCGTCGTTTTCCTCTCAAACCATTGTGTACAAGGGATTGTTTGTTGCCCCCCAAGTGCGTCAGTTCTATCGCGACCTCCGCGACGCTGACTACGAAGTCGGTCTCGCAGTTTTCCATCAACGCTACAGCACGAATACCTTCCCGAACTGGAGGCTCGCGCAACCGTTCCGGCTCCTTGCTCACAATGGTGAGATCAATACACGGCAGGGAAATGGCTACTGGATGCACGCTCGAGAACCTGAGCTTAGGTCTCCGATCTGGGGAGATCGTATCCAAGAGCTACTGCCCGTCATTCTTCCCAATGGGTCCGACTCTTCGGACCTCGACAATGCTCTAGAGCTCCTCACACAGTCTGGGCGGGATGTTCGGCACGCACTGACGCTTCTCATGCCGCATGCGTGGGAGCACATGGCGGACCTTGATCGGCAGCGTCGCGCATTCTACGAATTCAGCGCCTGCCTAACCGAGCCCTGGGATGGGCCCGCTGCACTTGCCTTTACCGATGGCCGCATCGTCGGTGCGGCCCTAGACCGCAACGGTCTGCGACCGTCACGCTACCTCGTCACCAAAGATGGCCTTGTCGTCGCTGGCTCAGAAGTCGGAATGCTGGAGCGTATCGAGGTTGACGACATCAACGTTGTCGAGAAAGGGCGCCTTGGCCCTGGGCACATGATTGCAGTCGACACGAGCCGGGGGGAGTTCTTTCGCAACGCCCAGCTCAAGCGCGAGCTATCGTCGCAGCAGCCTTACGCTACCTGGGTTGAACAGCAAATCGTCCGCCTCAAGTCAACCCAGAAGACAGCAAAGGTACCACTGAGCGCAGATGGTCAAGTACCAACTCCGGATCTTCGCCTGCTGCGCCTCTTTGGATTCTCACGCGAGGACCTGCTCTACGTCTTTCCTTCGATGACGACAGAGGGGAAAGAGGCAATCTTCTCCATGGGGGATGACACCCCGATACTGCCGCTGAACACGACTGAGCGATCATTCTATTCCTACTTCCGGCAGCGCTTCGCCCAGGTTACGAATCCTCCAATCGATCCGCTGCGCGAACACCTGGTGATGGCTCTCGACACCTACATTGGTCCACGGCTGAGCTTGCTCGAAGAGACAGAAGAGCACGCCCGGCTGATTCATCTGCCATCTCCGGTGTTGACAGCAGCGCAGTTCTCTGAGTTAACAAGCCTCACCCAGGAGTGTTACCGTTCGGTAGTTCTCTCCACCGTGTTTAGTGTGAGCGGCCCCGGTATCGAGCAGCGCCTTGAAGAGCTCTGCTCTGAGGCAGTGGCCGCCGTCCGGGGTGGTGCGTATCTGTTGGTGCTCAGCGATCGGGAGGTAGGTCCAGATTCTGTACCCATTCCCATCGCCCTAGTCGTCGCGGCCATTCACCATCACCTCATTCGGTCTGGCCTCCGCATGCGTGCTGATCTCATCGTTGAGACGGGCGAAGCCTGGGATGTACACCATTTCGCCGTACTCATCGGCTATGGCACGAGCGCCATTTTCCCCTACGCTGCAATCGAATGTGCGCAGTCCTTTGCTGGTCAGCGTAAGTTTGAGGAAGTCACCGTCGATTCCGCCGCGACCAACTTCCAAAAGGCAGTAGAGGCCGGACTGCTCAAAGTCATGTCCAAGATGGGTATCTCCACTATCAGCAGCTACCGCGGTGCCCAGATCTTCGAAGCGCTGGGGCTTAGCCAGGAGGTGGTAGACCGGTACTTCACCGGGACCCCTTCCCTCATTGGTGGAGTCGGGCTTCGACAGATTCAAGAGGATGTCCTGATACGGCATAGCTCCGCCTTCAGCACACCTCCGCTCAAGCAGCTTCCTGATGCAGGTTTCATACGCTTCCGCCGCGAAGGCGAGAGCCACGCCTATAACCCGAACGTTGTGCGCGCGATTCACAAAGCGGCACAGCTGGGCGACCGCGAAGCCTATCGAGCAGCCCGCGATCTCATGGATGCACAGCCACCGACCACGGTCCGTGATCTCCTCGAGTTTGTCTCTGACCGCCCAAGCATCCCACTTGCCGGAGTGGAAGCCATGGAGTCGATCCGTGCCCGCTTCGTATCGACGGCTATGTCGCTTGGCGCTCTCAGCCCCGAGGCCTACACGACGCTTGCCCGGGCAATGAGCATGATTGGGGCCAGGAGCAACAGCGGGGAGGGCGGGGAAGATCCAGCCTGGTACCACCCCCTCTCAGACGGCCCCGCAATGCACAGTGCTATCAAGCAAGTAGCGTCGGCGCGCTTCGGAGTGACTGCCGAGTACCTCTCTCGTGC
This sequence comes from Chloroflexota bacterium, assembly GCA_023381895.1. The sequence goes on along the minus strand of JAMCTA010000057.1, from coordinate 44,105 downwards.
CCGGGAGATCGAAATCAAGATGGCTCAGGGCTCTAAGCCCGGTGAAGGTGGTCAGCTTCCTGGTCACAAGGTGACGGCTCTCATTGCCCGACTCCGACACGCCGTGCCAGGCATCCAGCTCATATCACCGCCTCCCCATCACGATATCTACAGCATTGAAGACCTCGCTCAGTTGATCTACGACCTCAAGCAAGTCAATCCTAAGGCGCGAATCGGCGTGAAGCTTGTCTCAGAGGCCGGTGTAGGGACGATTGCGGCTGGCGTTGCCAAGGCTTATGCTGACTACATTCTCATCAGCGGCCACTCCGGCGGCACTGGAGCATCTCCACTCAGCTCCATAAAGTTCGCTGGTTCACCTTGGGAGATTGGCCTCGCCGAGACGCAACAAATCCTCCGGATGAATGATCTTCGCCGCCGTGTGCGGCTGCGTACCGACGGCGGTCTGCGCACTGGCCGAGACGTGGTCGTCGCAGCATTGCTGGGTGCCGAAGAGTTTGGGTTCGGAACGCTCGCAGTCGTGACTATTGGTTGCGATATGGCTAGGCAGTGTCATCTCAACACGTGTCCCACAGGGATTGCGACGCAACGCGAAGACTTGCGCGCGAAGTTTGCTGGCAAACCTGAACACGTCATCAACTACTTCAGCCTCATGGCGGAAGAGGTACGGGAGATCCTTGCCTCGCTCGGCTATCGCAGTCTCGATGAGATAGTCGGACATACTGAGTTGCTCCGCTCGAAATCCCTGCCCAACACCGCTCGTGCCGCATCGCTCGACATGCAACGCGTCCTCGCCGCCCACTTGACGGAGCAAACGGGACCGAGGATGCACACTCAGGAGCGCAACGATCGCGAGGACACCCCCTTAGATGACCGCATCCTTCACGATGTTGAGGCTGCGCTCGATGGTGAGGGCGAAGTCAAGCTCACGTATCGAATCCGGAATAGCAACCGAACGGTGGGAGCTAAGATAGCGGGGCAGATTGCCTATCGATACGGAGCCCGCGGTTTGCCAGATGGCACCATCGACTGCACGTTCGTTGGCTCCGCAGGGCAGAGCTTCGGGGCGTTTCTCACACACGGCATGCGCTGGTGCCTCATCGGTCAAGCAAACGACTATGTAGCAAAGGGCATGTCGGGCGGCGAAGTCATCGTGAGACCATCAGAAACTGCTCTTTACGCGTGGCATGAGAACGTCATTGCTGGGAACACACTCCTCTATGGTGCAACTGGTGGTGCTCTTTTCGTTGCAGGCCGCGCTGGAGAGCGCTTTGCGGTTCGCAACAGTGGTGCGCGTGCCGTTGTCGAAGGTATTGGCGACCACGGATGCGAGTACATGACCGGCGGCGTCGTGGCTGTCCTCGGTTCCGTCGGCCGGAACTTTGCGGCAGGAATGTCGGCTGGCATCGCCTTCGTCCTCGACCTCGCTGGGGACTTTGAAGCCAGGGTCAATAAAGAGCTTGCCAGCCTTGCCCGTGTTGAGAGCGACGACGATGCGGAGATCCTGAAGGATCTCATTCAGGAGCACTACGAGGCTACAGCAAGTCCACGTGCCAATGAGATCCTCACCCATTGGAGTGAATATCGTGGTCACTTTGTCCGGGTGACCCCGCGGCCTTATGCCGAACTTCTCGAGTCCGGCGAGGTTCACATCCGGCAAGCAGCAGCAAGCAGCCGCCGCCCCTCTTGAGATTCGCAGGCCAGCTACGTTGTGGGGGGGACAACCCGGTTTCCCTCCCCACAACGTGAGCAGTTCTACTCCACGATGACCGCCGAAAGCTCTGGGCGGCTGAGGACGCGTCCCAACTGGTCGGTCTGCTCTGCCAGCCGCAGCTCGCGTGCGCACCGGCGCCCCATGCTCATTTGCTCGTCGTAGAGCAGCGCACTGTAAGACGAGCCATTGATGAAGAGGTTCGTTCCCCCCACGATCGAAGTAGATAACTCTAGCGCAAAGAATTGCTGACTCGGTGTCACGATAGCCTCCAACGAAAAGGGGCCAAATAGTCCCCGCGGTGGGAACAACTCACGTGATACCTCCACAAGTGCCTCACCCATGCGGTAGACCTCGCCTAGGAGAGACTCCCGGATCGCGACAGGCAGGTTGCCCACGCGAACGAAGGAGGGAGTAATCTGCAACCCAGCCTGGTTCTCGGTTGGTATCCTCCCCAACGAGTCCACGTTAGTCTCATAGCGCCGGTCGGCGGCCAGGAACTCGATTTCCCCCGTTAGGGGGGAAGCAAAGAAGTGCAGCATGATCGGGACGCCAATGATGTATTCCTGGATGACATAGTGCTGAGGCCGAAAATCGCGCAACCGCCGCTCAAACTCCCGCTGGTTGCGAGCGAAGAAGTTCTCCGAATGCATCTTACCGCCAGCCTTCACCACGACAGGGGCGTCGATCTCATCGGTGTGTTGAAAAACTCGTGGCAGCTTGAGCTGTGCACGTGCCATCCACTGGCGCTGTCGATCGCGACTGTCCTCCCACGCTACCGCCTCACGGCTACCAAAGTAGGGCAGTGGCAAGCTCTTGATCCCCTCCACGCCAAGGCGGCTCAGAAACGAGCTGTGAGGAACGATGGCGTGACTCTCAGGATTGAGCTGCCGGCACACTGAAGGGATATCAGCAAAATCACTTACATCGATGATGCGATCTATGAACGTGTACCGGCGGTAGAGATCAACAGCACGGCTCAAGCAGATACATAGCGTCGCAAACCCCTCATCGTGGGCTCCTTTGAGTATCTGGAGCGCAGAGTTGATCCCAATCGTCGCGATCGTACGAGCGCTCACCTCATCCCTCCTTTGCTCGACTGATGCTACTCTACCAACTCCGCAAGGTGGCCAGCAGCCAGGGCCTGACGGAGCTCACGAGCGATCCTGCGCCCAGTCGACACCGGCTCTCCATACAACAGGTCAGCGTATGGAGAGGCCGGAATCGCGACGTTCGTACCAGCAACGATACGTGCAGAGATCTCAAACACAGTGAAACGCTCATCAGGGGTGATGATCCCTTCGAGACAGAACGGTCCATACAGGCCCTTGGGTGGACAAATCTGCCGAGATACCTGCACCACGCTCTCACCGAGACTGAGAGCGCTCACTAACATCGATTCGCGGACTGCCAGCGGAAAGTTTCCAACGACCACATAACTGGGCTCAATAGGCAAGCCACGTTGATTCTCCGACGGTAGCCGCCCAAGCGAGTCCACGTTGGTCTCGTAGCGAATATCCGCACCCAAGAACTCGAGGCGCTCTGCGAGCAGAGAGTAGAAGTAGTGGTAGTAGACTGGTGCTCCTATGAGGGCCTCTTGAACAGTGAAAGACGCAGGATCCAGAGTCGCCGTCTTGCTTATGAAGTCGTCAGCATCCTTGGCGTAGAAGTAGCCACTTCCACCGCGAGCCCCGTGTAACTTCACAATGACCGGACAGTTCACTTCGTGCGCTCCACGGATCTCCCGGGGTAGATGAATGCCAGCCTGTTCGAGCCATTGCCGTTGCGCTTCGCGATCAGTCTCCCAGTCCAAGACATCCTTGTTGCCGAAATACGGCACGCGTAACTTCTTAGTGTTCTCTACCCCGAGGTGAGCCACAAATGAGCCATGGGGAATAATAATCGCGTTGATCTGGTGCAGCTCATCCTCATACTGCACCACATCTGCGTAGTTCGACAGCTCCCAGACGGTGTCCACGAACCGATAACGCCGGTAGAGTCCAGCAGATCGCGGCGTGCAGATCGCGAGTGTTTGGAAGCCCTCATCCTTCGCACCTCGCAAGATTTGCAAGGCAGAGTGGCTTCCGAGCGTTGCCACACAGTAGACTGACGGATCAGCCGGCTCCATTAGCGCTCATCCATCTCCCTCAATAGGTCGTATTCTCGGAAAACGTTGCCCAGGGCCCACAGGCATGGTACGCTCTCGAACGTTCCGCCGTGGTGTTGGAACTGGCAGACAAGCATGCTTGAGGGGCATGTGCTCGTAAGGGCGTGAGGGTTCAAGTCCCTCCCACGGCACCCACGTCACAGTCTGTACTCCTGTCCTACCTTCGAGATGAGCGCGCCACCCAGAGGGCTGACAGCACGGCTACAGACCCTCTCAGCAGTACGGCTACGATGATGCAGTACGCCACCGGAAGAGGCGTGGTTGCCAAAAAGTGGCGGCGAAAGAAGATGATCATCGCCCGATAAAACTCGTAGGAGGTCTTCAGCCGTCTTCTCATAGAGCTAGAGCGCTTGAGATGGATTGCCAGAATAGAGGCGAGATACCATCCCTGCCATCCGGCACGATGTAGGCGAAAGCACCAATCGAGATCCTCGCCATACATGAAATACGACTCATCAAGCAGACCGACCTCGAGCGCAGCTTCGCGTCGAACAAGCATACAGGCTCCGACGACCGCTTCTACAGGCATCGTAACATCCTCGGGAACATACGTGAGGTTGTACCGACCGAAGAGTGCGCTGTGCGGGCAGAGTGTACTGAGACCACTGAGACGGTAGAGAGAAATGATCGGCGTGGGGAAGGACCGGCGGCAGGCTACATCCAGCGCACCGCTTGGAAGCACTACTCGCGGACCAAGATAGCCGCACGTCGGGCGAGCCTCCATCCACCTGACCATCGCGTCTATCGCACCAGGTGACAGCACCACGTCATCGTTGACGAGCAACAAGTAGCGCCCCCGGCTCTGTAGCAACCCCAGGTTATTGGAAACGGAGTAGCCTCCGTCGCTCGTGTCGGTCAGCACGGTGATGCCTGGGTCCAGCATAGCCATCCGCTTGTGGAATCCAGGGTCGACTCCCTGGTCAACGATAATCACCTCCGTGCAGGTTTCCAGGGCGGCTCCCCGGATTGCACGGACACAGGCCTCGACTGTCGAAAACGGCGCGTTGCGATGGACAATGATGGCAGAGCACGAAATCACTGCCCGCTCATCGGCGGGTCCCAGTGCACCGAGTCGCACTTGAGATGATGGCTGGCCTCGCAAACAGACGTGCGCCAGGGAACGATTCACTCACCCATCCCTTTGATCAGCAGTCTGTGGCCAGATGCGATGCTGAGGTTCTATCGAGGGACGCAGTCGCCGGTAGCGCAGCCGCCACCAAGCTCCGACTGGATATCCCAGCATCTTTGCGATATCGCCGGTGAAACGCAGCAGTGGTACGAGGGCCAGCGTGAGCAACTTGCACCACACGGGTCGTTGCTTCCAGATGCCGGACTCTGTGCGAAATAGGCGGACGTATGGCTTGCGTAGGTAGGTTGCAGAGCCGGCGACAGCAGGAGCTAGCCAGAGCAGACGCTGAGGTATCCGGCAGCTGCTCGCCGCACCCGCAAGAGAGAGGAAAAGGCTGACGTATGCCACATAGCGGGAAAGATGACGCAACAGCCAGAGATTAGCCTTACCGTCTCCACGGGCGTACGAGTAGTACTGACGAAAGAACTGCCGCGCCGATGGTCGCGGCCGGAACCGCACGACTGCGCGCGGAGCACAATGGAAACGCGCACCGGCAGCTCTCAACGCCATGTCAAAGACCAGATCTTCACAGACGTCCAGCCACTCCGGGTACCCACCAGCAGCCGACCAGGCCGCGCGAGTGAAGAGCACGGATCGACTAGATGGAAGGAAGCTATCCGGATCGATCTCGTCTTCCAAAGGAAGCGTCACCGCACCCAGCACCTCTTCAAAGGGGTGCCGAGCGTTCACGTGGAAGAAGCCGCTCACCACATCAGGGAGACATTCTCTAGCTTCTTCAACGGGGTGCAGGAGCTGCTCCAACCAATCCACATCGAGATCAACACCGGCATCGGTCGCCGCAATCCATTCGTGTACGGCGAGCCGAATGGCCCAGTTCCTGCCTTCACTACGTCCCACGCCCGGAACCGACACCACTCGAAGCGCTTGCCAGCGCTCTTGCCAGCGCTGAAGCACCTCGAGAGTTCCATCGTATGAGCCGGCATCGACGATGACGATATCATCAGGTGCGCGAGTCTGTGCCTTCAGTGTAGCTAGCAATGCTTCGATACACGTTGCCTCATTGAAAACTGTCGCAATAACAGAGACCCTAGGCATCGAGAACCTCTGCGTACACGCTGTCGAGCGCTGGCACCAGACGCTCCCACGAGAAGCGCCGGACTACGAACTCCCGACCTTGGTTCCCCAGCTTGCTGGCAAGGGTACGGTCATCGAGGAGGTGAGAGACGTGAGTCGCAAACGCCTCCGCTGAGTCTGCAAGGAGGAGATGCTCGCCGTCACGCAGTCCGTATCCTGCGGCCCCGAGATGCGTGCTCACCAAAGGACGGGCCATAGCAAGGGCATTGAGCACTTTGAGGCGCGTTCCGCCTCCTGAAAATAGCGGAACCACAACGACAGTGGCAGACGCCAGGGCACGTTTCTCTGCTTCGACTCCAGGCACGTGGCCAGTGACGGTGATCCGGGGATCGCGACCAAGATCAGCGACCTCAGTTGTAGGGAAGCTGCCAAACAGGATGAGGCGCAGCCCTGGTCGCTGGCGCCATAGCAACGGCATCACGCGCTTCGCGAGCCAGAGCGCACCCTCGATATTCGGGCGAAAGTCCATCTTTCCCGCAAAGAGCAACGATTCACCGAGGGGGGCTTCAATGGGTAACGGAGAGTAGACTTCAGGATCAACGCCATTCGGAAGGACCTCGATGCGCGCTCCCGGCAGCAAATGCAGGAGATCAGCACGGTCGGATGCCGATACCGAAATGGTTGTGTGTGCTTTACGAATCGCTTCACGCTCATACCGCCGCAGTTTGACGGTTTGGATTAGGGAGTACAGCGCTGGCGCCAGCTGTGCTCGTTGAAAGGCAACTGTTGCCGCGCGCCACTGGAGAACCCACTCTGCGTTATGGGCATCAAGGATAATCGGGACATCGACCTCCAGCGCATACGGAAAGACCTCAAGGCCCTCACACTGTATACAGCACGGCTGCCATTGCTGCACGACCCGCCGAAGCTCCATCTCGAACACCGGGGAATACAAACGCCGTACTAGGTCGGGGGCAAGATACACAACTTCGGCAAGGCGGCGTGCAGCGGACCGTCTGGGCAGCAAAATAGGATGTACCGAGGCACAGAGGTTCTCGAGTTCGGTAGGCACGCCATAGCCACCGGTACTGAAGTAGAGGAGATGGACACGCCAGTTTCGGACAAGGTGTGCAACGATGTTGAGGTTGCGGAGCGCGGCGCCTTGCTCGGGCGGAAATGGGCTCTGGGGAGCTACAACGACGATGTCGCGAGAGGGCTGCCTCATAGGCTGGCGAGTGTACCACGTTCCAGCCCCCTCACTGTTGCTGACTAGACAGCAGGCACCGGCCTTCTACTAGCTGGCAACGCTGCTATGCTCATGTCATGGGTCGGTCTGCTTCCACGGTCAGGAACGATGATCTGAGCACCAGCTACACTGTGCGTTTCCCTTCGCTCCCACTTCACGTGATCGCCGACGATGACGCTGCAGTGTTGCAGCCGCTGAAAGAAACGTACGGGGCATTCTTGAGATCCAGTTGTGAAGAACCGGCACTCGAGATCCATGCGAGCGAGAGCACCGGCGCCCTTCAAGTCTCAGTGAGTCGCCCTCTGCGAAGCCCTCAGTCTATTCTCATCCCGGACCTCGGTATTTCTGAGATCTTGCTCCGAATCTATGTGGACCAGTGCGCACAGCGGCATCTGCTGCACGCTGCTGTCATTGCTCACTCCGGAAAGGCGGTCGTTCTCGCTGCCCCTTCTAGTACAGGTAAGACGACACTGGCACTTGCTGCTTGTGCCTCTGGATGGAGCTTTTGCTCAGACGAAGTCGCTGCGTTGCTGCCGGAGACAGGTACAGTCAATCCTTTCCCACGGGCTGCCTTTATACGACTGCCCACGCTCCACCATCTGGCTCAGATCGGACTTAAAGAGTCAGTCGAGGGAATGGCGCGGGTTAGATTGGATGAGACTGCTGGTATCGCGATTTGTCAGCCGTTCGAAACCATTCCACCGGACGCGGCTCTTCCACTTGCCGGATTCGTGTTCCTGCGTCGCAGCAGCTGTGGAGTACTGCTACAGACCATCCCGCCAAGTCGCGTTGCTATTCACCTACTGCAGCAGACTCTCAATGGTGCAACCCTCGGGAGGAGAGCCTTTCTCCAAGCCGCTCGCCTGGCTCAGGTGATTCCTGCCTATTCCCTCGACGTCACAGATACTCGATCGGCGCTTGCTGCCCTCAAGCAGTTGATCGGTTGAAGCCTAAGCCTATGCACGCAGGTCTCGTCGATCTCTGCAATCCTGTGCTAAACGCGCTTCCTTGCGCCGCCGTTTCCGAGTCTAGCTTTCTCCTCGCGCGAGAGCTCGGAGTTGAGCCACTTGCTGCACTCCTAGCATTGCAGCGGTGTGCACAGCAGCTACGCCCTGGTCTGCTCAGTCAATTCCAGACTATCGTCCGGGAGAATGCACAACGTAATGTGCGTCTCCTCGCAGATGTGCGCCGCTGTCTCGCCATCCTCAACCAAGGTGGCATCACTACCGTCGTCTTCAAGGGCCCTGAGCTCTCCCAGCACGTATTCGGGAACATTGCCGCCCGGCGAATAGGGGATATCGACATTATCGTGCCCAGCAGTCAGATGGAGATCGCCGGCACGCTCCTTGCGAAGGCTGGACTCACCTACTACCATTCGCCTTTCGATCCTGATCCCGAAGAGGGCGGTCGGGCCAGTTATCTGGGAACGGGCTGGGCGGTTGGACAGATCCAGGTGGAGATCCACAGCGCGTCTGCCTTTGCCCGTTACTGGAAGGGAACAGAGAACCTTCTCTGGCAGGAGGCTCAAGTCTTGCCATCCGGCGCACGCCATCTCTCACCTGAGTTCACGGTGCTTCACCTGGCCATCCACTGGCATCAGCATAAGTTCGACTTTCGCACGCTCGTCGACTGGTGTTGGGCCACTGTAACGCTCTTGCCAATGATCGACGAAACGCATCTTCAAGCGCTTGCTGTAGAAACGGGTCTCAGTCACTTGCTAGAGCTTGCCAAGCGTACGGTACTCCGAGTTTGGCGTATTCCTGTTTTGCCAGCTATGAAGATCAGTCCGCAAGCGCGTGCATTGTCCATTATGCTCGGCGATGCCGACCTCCTATCTCCTCAAAGAGAGCGTGATCTCGATAGGATCTATCTCGTCCAGCTTCTCGCGGTACCGAAACACACGGATTGGTTAAGAGCGTGGCTGTTCCCGCCGGTCGACAAATTACGAACAGAGCTTGCGGTTTCATCATCCGTCCCACCATGGCGGGTGCAGATGCTCCGAACACGGCGCATCCTGACACGACTGGTCAGCTCGCCGCTACACTGAGACAATGGCGAGGAGGATTACCGGCTTGATTCCCCAATGCAATACCGACGTTCTTATTGAGGAAATCGGTGACGAAGTCGTTGCCTTTGCTCCGGGCACTGGGACTTCCGTCGTACTCAATGTCACAGCTGCCGCAATTTTGGAGCTCAGTACCGGGAATCACTCAATCACCCAGATCGCCGAGATTATCGCGAGTGCCCTCAACGCCAATCTGGACCAGGTAACTACCGACGTCGAGGCATTGGTTCAGCAGCTTGCAGTGCAAGGCTTTGTCTCCTTGCTCGATAACAACGCCAGGGATTAACGTGCATTCTGCAGCACCTGCTCGTAGACTTCCCAGGTTTGCTGTGCCGTCCGCTCCCAAGTGAACAGAGCAGCACGACGTTGACCGCGCTCTTGAAGCCGAGCTCCTAACTCGGGATCGGACAGAACCAGCTCTATCGCACGTGCGAGCGCGGTAGGATCATTATCTACCAGGAGCGCCGCGCTCTCATCCCCATCACCACACACTTCCAAGAGTGGCCCTTCGCGGACGCCGACCACAGGGGTACCACACGCCATAGCCTCCAGTGGTGGGAATGCAAATCCCTCGTAATACGATGGAAACACGAGAGCCTCTGCGGTCGAGTAGAGTGTCACCAACTCCCCATCGGACACCCGGCCAAGCCGGTGGACGCGGTGACTCAATCCCAGTTGCTCAACCTGGTTCCATAGCGCTGCGGCACCGAATCCGTCACTACCGACGATCGCGAGATCGAGGAGTGGCCGATGCAAGCGCACGAAAGCGTCGAGCAAGAGATCAAGGTGCTTCCGCTGTTCAACCGTCCCGACAGCGAGGATGTATGGGTGTGTTATGTCAAACTTCTTGTAGAGCAGTAACGGATCTGGGCGCGGCGTGAACTGCTCGTCTACACCATTGGGGATCGCAATTACACGCGCGGGGTCCAGTGGTAGATAATGAAGCAACTCAGAACGCGTAAACGACGAGACGCATATGATGGCCGAGGCCCGATGCAACGTAGCCGCTCCACCAGCATAATACCGACGGCTCTCATCGGTGTGCGTCTTGGGAAAGCGCCAGAAAGCCAGGTCGTGAACGGTTACCACCTGTGGGCACGGCAGAAGTGAGACGCCAACGTGGTCCACCAGATGGAGCATGCTAGGTTGCGCTGCCGAGACTTCCAAAGTCAACGTCCACCGCTCGAGACGATGATGGCAAGGAGTCCACACGACTCGCCGGGAGACTGCACTTGTGGACAGAGTGCTGCTCCAGGAGTTGGGATCTCTCCTTGCAACAAGGACACCCAACTGTAAGGAATGCGACGCACTCAGCGCGCGTACTAGATTGCGTACGTAGCGGCTGATTCCACCGCCGGAGTAGGCGAGCATCCGTCCGTCGATCCAGCAGCGATGAGAAGGCCCCATTATACATGACTTACGGACGTTGAGCTCCGAACCTGAAGGTGCCCGGTTCTAACAGCCGGGGAGGCAAGGGGGTGAACGACTGGCTCTGGCGCCGGCTGGCGGCCGATACGCCCACAGACAAACATGAGGGCAAAGAGCATCCACATGAGCCCGATATCAGATTGAAAGCTGAAAAAATAGCGATCAAGCATTCCCGCCGCACCGATCGCCATAAATACGCCGATCAGACCGGCCAATACATCTTGCAAGGGAGGATCAAGCATTCTTGGTAGTGAATAGAGCATCCATATAAACAATATGAGGAGGACAAGTGCAAATACAGCTAAACCAATGATTCCCATCTCTTCTGCCATAAGGAGAAAGATATTAGATACTCCCACATAAAAGTTGATATCGGGAGATCCCCCAAAACCCACACCGAGAGTGGGGTAGACGGAAATGAGTCTCAGGGCATCCTTTGCCTCACCAAGACGCATTGCCGCGGCCTGATCCTTTGCCTCGAGTCCAGATACAAGTTGCCGCGAAAAGCGGTGTGTCACTGGAAGACTGAGGAAGAGAATCGCAGCGATGATGCCCAAGAGTAGCAGCTTGCGATAGCGCAGAACTCCCAGAGTAACCAGCCCGATGAAGAGACCGACCCAGGAACTACGCGAGTAGGTCAACAATTGAGTGAGCATCATTGGTACCAAAGCAATCATGCTGAGCCGTCGATCCCAAAGCGGCTTTCGTGCAAACAACTGACCCACGAGGAGAAGATTTGCGACCATGAGCAGGCCACCAAAGACGTTTGGGTCTATAGATGTGGAAATTGCACGCTCTGCATGGTTGAAATCGACACGATAGCGCAGAACGTCGCCGCTCGTAGGATAGTGCAATACCCCTAAGTACTTCAGAATGCGGTTGGCAGTCGATGGGTGGATAAAGTAGAGGAAAAGCCCACCAAGAGCAGCAACTGTAGTGCTAAAACAGAATATAGCAACCAGGCGAATGAACTGGTCTCGGGTCCGGATCACATCTACTACAAAGAAGAAAAGCAATGTCGCGAGCACGATCTTGACGAACGTATGCAACGTGTCACCTGTCAGCGGCGCCCGCCCGCTTGCGGCAAGCAGCGCTATAAGAGCGATCCCCAGCCACAACCAGACAACCCAATCGACGGGGGTCGAGGGCGAGGCAGGCCACCTTGGATTCACTCTGCGCGCGAGCCATCTGAGTAGCAGTAGTCCACAGAGCGAATCCAGGAATGTAGGTGAGAGGCCAACGTTGATGGGAAGTGTTGCGAAGGGCAGGAGGGTAATGGTCAGGACGACTGCGAGTACAGTGACTTCATCATTGATCAGTACTACAATCCCAACGAGCGTAGCGATGACCGCAATACTACCGAGAATCGGTGAAACGGCTCCGATGAGCGCCCCGCCTATGAGCGCGGCCAATGCGCCAATAAGCGTGACAAGCACGTGCGGGCGGGGTTGCGGAAGGATAGGTGCCTTCCAGCGCTGAGGGCCAAATAGTACGCTCATCTGGGCAGTATTGTACCAGTGCCGTCGACACACAGCAGCCAGCACACGAGACTGGGTTCGAACACTGAAGGGACGGACTACCCACAGCCGTACGGTACACTCGGCTACGTTGTGCGGCGCCAAGCGTTCCGTGGCCAGCGGACGCTCGTCATATGGAAAGCAGTGCTCGATACGCCACGAAGCACTGCGCTGAGGGAGAGATCGATGGCAAGGCCCGGAGATCCTGGGATCAATGGTGGGCTCCAGCCGAACAAGCTCATCATTGCTATTGTGCAAGACGAAGATGCAGCAGTCCTTGGAGACGCCATCGTCGGTCGAGGCTATCGGGCGACACGCATCAACACTGTTGGAGGATTCCTGCGCAAAGGCAATGCAAGTATGCTCATCGGAGTGCACGAGCGCCAGATCCCCGAGGTGTTGATGATCATCCGCCAAACCTGCCGCACCCGTATGGCGTATCTTACTGCCTCTTACCCCGTGGAGATGGCTGAGCCTTTTCTCTCGGAGCCAATAGAAGTGCAGGTTGGAGGCGCGGTTGTCTTCATCCTCGATGTCGAGCGCTTTGAAACCCTTTGAGTCGATGGTCAGCGAGGAGGAGTCATCGGTGAAGCTCATCGTTGCGATCGTGCTGCCCGACGACGTCGATACTATTGTGCGAGCGCTGATTGGCGGGGGCTTTCGTGCCCCTACCCGCATCAACACGGTTGGTGGATTCCTCCGTAAAGGCAACGCGACACTTCTTCTCGCAGTTGATGGAGAACGTGTCGACGAGGCGCTCAGCATCATGCGATCAAACGTTCGCCCTAGAGAAGTATCTGAGGCACAGCGTCACGTCTCATTCCGGGGAGCCGCTTTCGTACTCCCCCTGGAGCAGCTGCTTCACATCTAAAAGTTTGACCGCCCCCAGGGCAACGGGCTATACTCAACGCTTGCGCTTGGCGGCGTGCCTCCGAGGTGAGGTGGATGTAACACGAGAGAAAGATCGACGATGTTTGCCGTTATCGAGACTGGCGGAAAGCAGTACCGTGTCAGCGTGGGCCAGAGTATTGCGGTTGAGCAAATCGCTGGCGGCAAGGGTGACACTGTTGAACTCGATCGCATCCTCGTACTCAGCACTGACGAAGAGCTAACCATCGGCACACCTCACGTCGAGGACGCCAAAGTGGTGGCCACGGTGAGCCGCCAGTTCCGCGGGCCCAAGCTCTTGGCCTTTCGGTATAAGTCGAAGAAGAGGGTGCGTGTGCTCAAGGGACACCGGCAGTCGCTGACCCAACTCTTCATTCGCGACATCGTTGTCAATGGCCAGAGCACTGCGCAAGCGACGGCTGCAGCAGACGTCTAGAGAACAGGAGAGATAGGCAGTGGCGCATAAGAAGGGCCTCGGTAGCTCCCGCAACGGCCGCGACAGTCGTGGCCAGCGTCTCGGCGTCAAGCGCTTCGATGGTCAAGTTGTGACCGCTGGCAGCATCCTCGTCCGTCAGCGCGGCACGAAGATCAACCCAGGCAATAACGTTGGCCTCGGCAAAGACCACACGGTGTTCTCGCTCATCGATGGTGTCGTCAAGTACGAGTGGCATCGCCGCGACAAGCGCCAGGTCAGCGTCTATCCCGGCGACACCGCCTCGACGTCTGCCAGCTAATTCATCCGGCTAGACCGGCAGGTCAGTGGCCGTATCGAGCCTACTGACCTGCTTTTTTGCGGTCTGATGGGCGGATTTCCAATGGCGGGCACGGGCCGACCCATCTATTGTGGCATCCAAAGAGAGCGCGAGCTCTCTCCATTCAGGCTGTCAAGATCTCTCTGGGAGCGGCTCCCGATTGGGCATCCTCGGGGCTCAACATTCCCCGCAGCACCTGTTCCATCGCCATCGTATGACAGCAACGCTGCCAGCCTGCAAAAAAATGACAGGTGCACGACCACTGCCCATCCTTGAGAGTCACCGTATGGGTGTCATTGTCACCATGGAACTCCACGGTGAAGTTCTGAAAGCGGATGCGCTCGTCTCGCTCAGCGGCGTAGCGATGAGCCTTTTCGACCTTGCCATACCAACTCGAATGCATGTTCCGGTAACTCCTTTCGCCATGAGTCATGACGTACGATCAGATGTGCGATTACCGTCTCACCAATGTTTCTTCCGACGCGAGTCGCAGAGAGGGAGAAATACCAAGGTATGGGGACGGTACGCAATAATCATGCTGGGGCTGAGCACCGCCACTTCGGCTCTCTTTTCCAGAGTGATCATAGGCTGAACATTGGCATGAGTTCAATACCCCTAGTACTGACAACGCGGTACAGTCCATCCTCGTAATGGCCGCTGAGATACACTCAGCTGAAATCTCACGCCGACCACCGTGAGTGCTATGCTCTTGCCGTACTCCGGTCGAGATCGTGGGATTACTACACCACGGTCGCGACACACACTCGCCGTGACTACGAGCACAATCGAGAATAGGAAGCAGCGAAGCATGGCCCGAGTGGTGCAGGTTGGCTTGGGAGGAATGGGAAACACCTGGCTGCGTTGCTGCACTGCCGATCCCAATGTGGAGTACGTAGGTCTCGTCGACATCAATCCGGCCATCGCCGAGCAGCAAGCGAGCCGGTATCATCTCTCTCAGAATCTCTTGTTCGACTCTCTGACCACGGCGCTCGAGCGGACTCATCCTGATGGTGTCATCATCGTAACACCGCCAGCAACACATCGTGAGCTATCTATCACTGCGCTCGAGCACGGAGCCCACGTGTTGTCCGAGAAGCCACTCGCCGATACTCTTGCAGCTGCGGCAGATATTGTGCGTGCGGCCCAACGCACTGGCAAAATCCACATGGTCGCTCAAAACTACCGCTATCGCCCGGCGACGCAGACGCTCAAACAGGTGATCACCTCAGGACAGCTCGGCGAAGTCGGCTCCGTACACGTCACCTTCTTCCGCGGGCCGCACTTTGGTGGTTTCCGCGAGGAGATGCCCTATCCGCTCGTCATTGATATGGCGATCCATCACTTCGACCTCCTCCGATTCATCATCGGAGGTGCTTCACAGAGAGCGATCGGCCTTAGCTGGAATCCCTCTTGGAGCTGGTTCCGCGGCGACGCTTCTGTCGCCGTCGCGTTTCGTTTTCCCGAGAATATCATCGCTACCTACACCGGGTCTTGGTGCTCACAAGCGGGTTCTACCTCGTGGAACGGCGAGTGGCGCGTAGAATGTACCGAGGGCGTCGCGTGGCTCCATGATGATAGTGTAAGTATCGCTCTCCAAGGCGAAGGATCAGCTCAGGTCCCCATTCCGAGTATAGAAATGCCATACAAGGACCAGGCTTACCTACTTCGTGAGTTTATTCAGGCGATCCAAACCGGCGCGCTGCCGGCCACACCGTGTGCAGACAACATCGACTCCTTGCGTATGGTGTTTGATGCTATAGAAGCTTGCAGGCTCGCTGCGACCTAGACCGCCGTCGTGTCGTGCCACAAGCTCACCTGCAGGTGAGGTGTGCTACACTATTTATCTGCGATTCAGATTGACACTTGAACTACTATTGAAGGGATCGAGGATCGTGTCCCGAACCGTACTTGAGGTTGTTCTCGACCAGCTCGATATAGCTCCGGCTGAGTACTTCGACCGGCTCGCGAAGGGGCTCGAGGAGTGGAAGAGTGAGCGCTCTGGCATACCGCTGGTCAGCGCCCGAGAGGCCGAGGCCATCGCTCAAGAGGAAGCAGCACAACTGGAGACGTTCCCGTATGCTGGCGAAGAGGAACCAGTAGACTTCCCAATGTTTGAAGAGGGGTTGCCGGAGGCCTCAACCAGTGCCGGTCGCAGCCGGCCCACAAGGCGGCCGACACGAGCTCGGGCGAACCGTTTCTTGGATGAGCCCGAGGAGGACGTTGGTGAATTCGTCGGCTTCAGCGAATTCGAGGAAGACCTGCCCCCTACCCGCGGACCTCGACGATCGCTGCGCACGAGCCGGCGAAGCCCTCGCGAACGCTAACGATTGCCGGTCTGCGGCATGCCCGTTGCCGGAAGCATCCTCGAGTGCATCGGTTGGACACCGCTCGTCAACCTCGAACGGCTCGTTAGTTCCCTGCCTGGTCGGTTGCTCGCTAAGGCTGAGTTCACCAATCCTGGAGCGAGTATCAAGGACCGTATTGCTCTGCGTATCATCGAGACTGCTGAACGCTCCGGCCGCTTGCGTCCGGGTGGCATCGTCGTAGAGCTCACAAGCGGCAACACAGGCACTGGTCTCGCAATCGTCTGCGCCGTCAAAGGCTACCGTTTCATCGCCGTTATGAGTGAAGGGAATTCAGTCGAGCGCCGTCGCATGCTAGCGGCGCTCGGCGCTGAAGTGGAACTCGTCCCCCAGTCCAAAGGGTCGCGTCCTGGAGAGGTCTCCGGCGATGATCTCCGGCTGGTCGATGAGCGCACCACGCAGATCGTGCAACAGCTCCAAGCTTTTCGCGCCGATCAGTTTCACAATATCGCCAATATCGAGGCCCACGAATTTGGCACCGGTGAAGAGATCTGGTCGCAGTGCGAAGGGCAGGTCGATGCTTTCGCATCCACCGTTGGTACCGGCGGTACGTTCGTTGGAATTGCGCGCTGTTTCAAGCGTCACCGGTCGACGATCAAGACGTTTGCAGTCGAGCCGGCAGGAGCTCCCGTCCTTGCTGGAAAGCCTGTGATCAAGCTGCAACACAAGATTCAGGGCGCCGGGTATGGAATACACCTACCTCTCTGGCAACCTGAGCTTGTTGACGGTTACCTCACCATCACCGATGACGACGCCATCGCCACCGCACGCGAGCTGGCCACGCGGGAAGGTATCTTCTGTGGCTTCTCAAGTGGTGCCAATATCGCAGCGGCTCTGCACGTGCTGAAGATGATGCCAGGAATCACCGTCGTCACCACACTCAACGACAGCGGGCTGAAGTATCTAAGTACAGATCTCTATGCGTGAGGTCGCGAGTTGAGTCCGGCACTTCTCGATGTATTCTCAGCCGTGTTGGTTTCTCTTGTCGCAATTGGTCTTGCCATACTCGTCGGGCGCTTTATGGACTGGTGGCACAGTACACGGCAAGATAGATGAGTGGCAACGGGGTGACTCCGTCCTCCACGCATCCGACCTGCACCTTAGGCAGGTTCAGGTGAATCGGGGCTATCTATTTTCGTCACTGCTCAACCTTGAGCGGCATCAAGGCATTGCTTCGCTTCAGCGTACACATCTACAGGTAATGGACCAGCGAGCGTGGCTGCGAGATTCTCGTGGAGATGCTGGGGATTTTCGAGGGAAGAAAGACCCTGAATCACCAGCATTGTCCCAATTGACCGCCCAATGCACTCATCGGTATACTCTGCCAAGCTGCCGAGGGCTTTCTAACCACCGGTTTCTCCTTGGGGACGTGTCTTTCAAACGCCAAGGAAACCAGGGAGGGATGTCCGAGTGGTCGATGGAGGCCGTCTTGAAAACGGCTGAGGTGTTGAGCCTCCGGGGGTTCGAATCCCTCTCCCTCCGCAGCCCACGACAGCGTGGAGAGGTCGCATAGTGGCCTAGTGCGGCGGTTTGCTAAACCGTTGTGGGCGCAAGCCCACCCAGGGTTCGAATCCCTGCCTCTCCGCTTCTCCCGGTGCCCAGTTCCAAGATCATTACCGAGTAGCACGCACGACCGCGAAACGCAGCAGTTCGAGCCCTGCCACGATCTCCCTCGAAAGAGCCTTGAGCTTCACGCGACGAGCCGCCGGCGCTTGGAATGGTGCCGGTTCCTTCACTCCTCTGCTCTGGTGTCGCCAAGATGCTGTGCTGGACGATGCTCATACATTACGCACTCCGTACGTGCTAGGAGCCGATGACGGGTAATCCTTGGGGATTGGCTTCCCATCTGAACCGTTGCATATTGAGGCGTTCTACCAAGCCGTATGGACCATTGATCCAGGTACGGTAGCCGTCTGTGAAGGCAGTCCAGTTGTCCGCCTTTCTCCAGACGAGAAGGCCGCCCGTGGTGTGTTGTAGCCCATCGCCGTTCGCCGGGTTGTGTTGCTCATTGTCAAGACACACCCCCACAATCTTTGGGATCATCTGCTCCAGCGCTGCAAAACCCAGCATGAATTGACAGGAAGGATCACCACCTGCACTCGCCGGTAGTGGTGGTACCCCTGCACCTCCGGTGAAGACCTCAACGACAGCATAGACCTGCTCACTGGCCGTGAGTGTCTGACCATCGACGTTGCCCGTAAAGCAACAGACGACGGCGAGGCCGGTGTTCGTAAATACCGCATTGAGGATGTTGGCACGATGCTCAGAACTGTGGAGCCAATCCTGATTAGTGCTCACGACTGCTTGGCTTGGAAAGTCGCTGAAGTAGTTATTGAGCGCCAGGTTCTCACCGATAGCCGTTTGAGTGATGTTGAAACCAGCGGTTTGGAGTCGCGGAACAACGTCTACCTGCGACTGTGGGCACGTAGGATCGGCCTCTCCATCTGTGCAATGTGAGAAGAAGTGATGAGAGATCAAGAAACTCGCTCGATCTTGAGCGATCTGCATCAAGCGCGGATCGCTGACCAACGGAGCCAAGCCATTGCTCTGTCGATCCTGATTGATTGCCGAGAGTAGCTGACCAGACCAGTTGGGAGAATCTGCGCGGACAACGGGCGAAGCGACGGTAGGCCATAGCCAAGAGAGGAAGACCCCGAAGAGCAAAACAACCCGAAATAGCTTCACGCCGGCTAAGTTATAGTCCTTCCACAGCTTGCCGAACGTATCATATTGCTGTTTCGTAACGTAATATAAAATCCCCCGAAGTTACCATCGCGGTTCGCTGCCGTGCTCCGCACGACAAACCAGAACAATGGACTCTACATCAGGCTCTGCACAATACTCATTGGGGCTGCTCATTGGGGCTCATTGGGCGATGAGCGGCGTCACGCTCCCAGGTCGATACTGTATCTTCGCCTGGCTGAGGGATGTGCTCGGTGTCAACGGTGTGTGCCAGCGCCCTACCATATGTCCAATACGTATTGAGCGAGTAGTTCACACCGAAGGCGACGAGGATCGCGACCGGGTTCGCGATGAGGTAGTGCAGTGAGGTGACGTGCTCGAGGAATGCGAGCACGCTCACATTAATGAGCAGGCTAATGAGCGATACCGCATTGAACTGGAGCAGGCGCTGAATCTGCGGCCGCTGGCGCCCGAACGTCCAACGGTCGTTGAGGAGAAAGTTCGTAATGATTGAGCACTCAACGGCAATCACTGACGCGACAAGAAGAGGTAGATGCAGGAACTCTCGGCCAGCGAACAGCAGGCTCTCATTGATAACGACGCCGCTAGCTCCGACCGTACCAAACTTGATCAGCCGGCGCGCCGGCCACGGCAGCACGTCGAACCAGCGCCTACTCACTCACGCCTCCACATGGCGCCCGCGCGAAGCACCCTCACGGTCACGCGAACGCCACGCCCTCGAACTCCTCAGCTAGCGATCGCCCCGGCCGTAGTAGCCTCGCCGATCACCACCCTGAGAACGTCCATCGCGGTCATCAAACCGTCCGCCTCTGTCGGAGCGCCCGAAGCCTCCGCCGTAGGATCCACCCCGCTCAGTGCGACCTGGCCCGAATCCGCGATCGCGATCTTCACCAAACCGCGGAGTGAAGCGGGGACGGTCCCCCCGCGGGCTGAAGGAACGACGCGAGTCGTCTCCTCGATCGCCGAAGCTCCGCTGGCTACTGCCACTATCACTCTGAGCACGTTGCGAGATCAGACCGCTGAGTTCACCCACACGTCTCTCGATCTTTTCTACGCGTGCGAGCAGGTCCGGCAACGTCTCAAAGAACGACTGCCGTAACGCCACACTCAGGAGATCCTCGGCAAGCTCTTCGACCGCAACACCCGACCGTTCTGCGCGCCTTATGAGGCGGCGGCGTAGGTCACTGCTGAGTACGAGAGTGATTCCACCATTGTCTTCAGATTTACCTTCCACAAGTTCACCGGCTTCCTCGGCGTCGTCCGTTTCGAGGTCAGCACCCTCTAGTTCTTCAAGCTCTACGTCTTCAACTGAGACCGCTTCTTCAACACGGTCCTTATGCGAATCTCTAGCAGTCATGCTGTGTTTCTCTACCCTCTACCAATCAAACCTCGTGGCCCATCAGCCGTGGCGGATGATCCGCCCATCGCACACCAAGCTGCGCCACTCTCGCGGGAGAGGGAGTACGACTTTCATCAGGCGCGCGGCGCGCAGTCTCCTCAAAGTAAGCCACGCACTTCAAAGGACTCGCGACAACAGATAAGCATAACGTACGATGGCGTACCGCGGCACAAGTGCCGACGATAGCAACAGCACGGCAACAGCCTACGCGCTCGTGCCTTCGGTCACAATCTCCACCAAGGCACGTAGGGCTGCTGTGTAGCTCCGCCAACCCAGTCCAACGACAGAGCCGTGACAGGCAGGCGCAATAATCGAATGATGACGCCACTCTTCGCGAGCAGCCAGATTGGAGAGATGCACTTCTATCACTGGGAACGGCATCGCCTTGATGCAGTCATGCAGAGCGACACTGTACTGTGTAAAGCCCCCCGGATTGATGAGGGCTCCGACCGCATCGTCGATGTGCTGGTGGAAGAAGTCGATCAGATCACCTTCATGGTTCGATTGCTTGATCACCAGCTCACAGTGCAGATCGCTCGCTAGCGCCCTGAGATGCTCATCGATCTCGGCGAGGGTGACTCGACCATAAATGTGCGGCTCGCGCCGACCAAACAGGTTCAAATTGGGACCATGTAACACTAGAATTCGCACGGAACTAGCCCCCTCACGGCTGCTGAGTATAGCAAGCGGCGCTCTTCTTAGTGGAATCGCCTCCTAGCCGGCACGAGCCAAGCTGGTTTACTAGGCCACGCCCGAACGGGGCGTGACTTCGGTAGAATCCGTTAGAGTCCGGTAACGGCTGGGAAGGCGACGTAGATACACGTACATTCCGCGCAGGAACCTTTCTCGCCCTCCATTATCCATATACTTACCCATCGCAAAGCTCTTGTCGAGCAGTGGCTAGCTGGGTTTCTCGCTGAGGAGCACCGCGAAGCGGCAGCCATTGCCCCTGAATCAGGTGAGCTCGTCCGCGAGATCCGCCAGTTCGTCCTTGCTGGTGGAAAACGCCTCCGGGCTGCGCTCGTGTTTGCGGGATACGAGAGTTGCCAGCCTCTCACTGCAGAGGCGGAGTGCAAGCTCATACCTGCCGCTGGCGCTGTCGAACTCCTGCACGCCTTCTTGCTGGTGCACGATGACATTATCGACCGCGATACGATCCGTCACGGCGTACCTACCGTTCACGAGAACAGCCGTGCCTGGGTCGCAGCGAGTTATGACACTACTGAGGCTGATCGCTATGGCGCCTCGCTCGGAATCCTCGCCGGCGATATTGCCGCGATGCTCGCTGTGCAAGCGCTGAGCACGGTAGAGTTTCCTCCGAGTCACGTCGGGCGGGCGGTTACTGCCCTGACCCGCGTGGCCAAGGCGACAGGCTACGGTGAACAGCTTGATGTTCTAGCAGAGATTCAGCCCACAGTGACTCCTGAGCGTGTGCTGCTCATTCACAAGCACAAGACAGCGAAGTACACTATCGAAGGGCCGCTGCACATTGGGGCCTTGCTCGCGGGAGCCAGCGTGGAACAACTCGCAGCGCTCACTGAATTCGCCGTCCCTCTGGGAATCGCCTATCAGCTGCAAGATGATCTTCTCGGAGCGTTCGGACGTCAAGAAGACACCGGCAAGTCCGTAGGTGCTGACCTGCGTGAAGGGAAGCGCACCCTGCTCACAGTCCACGCCCTGCAAGGACCGTTTGCTTCCGACTTGCGCAAATTGCTCGGCAATCCGGAGCTGACCCCACAGGGCGTCGTTATCGCCCAGGAACTGCTCGACAAGAGCGGCTCGCGCGCGCGCTGCGAACAGGAGATTCAGGGCTGCATCACCACGGCCCGATCCGCGCTCGCCAGTCCCTGGCTCACTGCCTCGGGTCGTCGGTTTCTCCACGACTTTCTGGAAGCTCTGTCACGCCGTTCGTCATAGGAATGGACTGTCCATCTGCTCACGACAGGCGGTCTTGTATCTCTTGTGAGAGCTCCCTTGGGAGGTGGCCGAACATCCTCCACCCGGTTCTGGCTGCGATCTGCGCCACTGTCTGCTAGAATCCCTCCGTATGAGTGCACACGACTCCCCTGCCCCCCTCGTACTCATTGTGGATGATGAGCCACGCTATGTGCGCGTGCTCAAGTTTAACCTCGAGCGCGACCACTTCCGCACCATCGAAGCCCCCGATGGACCCACTGCGGTCCGTCTCGCAGAAGCTCAGAGGCCAGACCTCATACTGCTCGATGTCGGGCTTCCAGGGTGGGACGGTTTCGAAGTCTGCCGACACATCCGCACGTTCTCATCAGCACCCATCATTATGTTGACCGCCAAAGCCGCGGAGCAAGACAAGGTCACTGGGCTCGATGCGGGCGCCGACGACTACCTCACGAAGCCATTTGGCATCCCGGAGCTCTTTGCACGCATCCGTGCAGTGCTGCGGCGCGCGCAGAAGCCTGCAGAACTGCCCCAGTTCACTCACATTACGAGTGGTGATCTCCACATTGATCTTGGATCCCACACGGTCACAGTTCGAGGCCGGGAGGTCCGCCTTAGTCCCACGGAGTACCGCCTGCTCGAGCAACTCGCGCTTCGGACGGGTAACGTCGTGACGAACGAAGAAATCCTTCTCAATGTGTGGGGCCCAGAATACAGCAGTGAAACACAACACGTGAGACTCTATATCAGCCGCCTGCGTCAGAAGATCGAGGCCGATCCAGAGCATCCGCAACTCATTATGACACGCACCGCTGTCGGATATTATCTGCGTATCACTCCGTGATGTGAGGAGAAGCGTATACTATCCAAGGTAGGGAGGTTGCCAGACGATGCCACTGTACGAGTACGTGTGTCTCGAGTGCAATGAGCGCTATGAAGAGCTCCGTCCCGCGAGCAAAGCTGATACTGTCATACCGTGCACCACTTGCGGTAGTGCTCGCGTGAAACGGCTCCTCAGCGTGTTCGCGGCTCCGCGCGGCGTTGCCGTCGAGGCCGGTTCAAGCTCCGGTGGTTGCGCCTGCGGCGGTCACTGCTCCTGCCACAACTGATCAACCGCTCACTTGCCTCCGGTCCGTCCACGTCTCTCGCCGGCATGATGGCGGAGTGCTCTCTCACCACACGAAGAGCACTCTGAGCAGCGACAGCATCTAAAGCTGATCCTATCGGTGCCAACAACAGAAACGCCGTCTCGCTCGTAA
Organism: Chloroflexota bacterium; assembly: GCA_023381895.1. Next base: position 20,532 of record JAMCTA010000057.1, on the reverse strand, counting down.
TGAGTCTGCTTCGTATTGGCCACATCTGGGGTTAGTGACGATTTCGTGAGCGCGCGGAGCGGGTGCGCGCCTTTGATGTCTTCTCCCCAGGACCGCTTGAGCTTCCGTTACCACGGCGGGTGAGACCATTCTCGACCGACCCGTTGGTGCTGCTTACACGTCGTTTTCCCTGCACCGCTTGCCCGTCGTCGCGGTTGACCTGCAGTCCATCAGGCGAGGCAGCTTCCTGCTGGGTCAGCTCGATCCGCAGCCCCATGCGGAAGACATTCTGCACGATCTGGGCGCTAATTGCAGCAACGAGGCGCTCCCAGAGCTCGTGGGCCTCACGCTGGTATTCAAATAGGGGGTTACGCTGCCCAAATGCCCGTAGACCGATTCCTTCGCGAAGGTCGTCCATCGCCGTCAGGTGCTCCACCCACAGCATATCGACCACATTCAAGATGACCTGACGCTCGAACTCGCGCATAAGCACTCCGTTGAACTGCGCGGGATCCTGATCGTACAGGGCGGCGTAGCCCTGCACAATCGCCTCTTCCAAGCTGTCAAAGTCGGTGGGGAGACCATCGCTCGGAGGAATCGTGGGGAGCTGATGACTGACCTGCTCAAGCAGTACCGCCCGATCTTCCTCAGAGCTAGCCCCAGAAAGTTCGAGATCGTGCGCGAGACGGCGGACCTGGCGCCTCACGAGCAACAGAATGAATTCCCGCAGCTGTATGTGGGCCCCGAGCAGCACTTGTCGCAGCTGCTCTTCACGCTGCTCATAGGCGGCATGGACCACCTGAAGTAGATGCTCTTCGAGTTCTTCACGGCTGAGCTGTGCCAGCGCATCTGGAGTGACATCCGTAGGGAGGGATGTGATCTCAGAAAGGTTAGCGACTAATCCCTCGAGATCCCAATCTTCCGAGAATGAGCCGTGCACGTTCGCCTCGACGAGACTGTTGACGTGCCGGTCAAGCAGCGAGAGGACGTACTCTCGCATGTCCTCCCCACGCAGCACACGGTTTCGATCTGCGTAGATAAAGGCGCGCTGCTCATTCATAACGTCGTCGTACTCCACGACGTGCTTCCGAATGTCAAAGTTGTAACCTTCGACCTTGACCTGAGCGCTTTCAATCGCCTTGGTTACCGTGGCATGCTCAATTGGCTCATCTTCTGGCATCTTCAACCAGTTCATGATGCTGGCGATGCGATCTGACCCAAACCGGCGCATCAGCTCATCCTCGAGTGACACGAAGAAGCGTGAAGACCCTGGGTCACCTTGACGACCAGCACGTCCGCGAAGCTGGTTGTCGATGCGCCGCGACTCATGGCGTTCGGTGCCAATAATATGCAGCCCCCCCAACCCTGCCACACTCGAACCCAGGACGATATCTGTTCCCCGGCCTGCCATGTTGGTTGCAATGGTGACGGCCCCAGGCTGACCTGCCTGTGCGATGATCGCTGCTTCCTGCTCGTGGTACTTGGCATTGAGCACGCTGTGGGTTATAGCCCGTTCCCGCAAGAGCGTCGAGAGTTGCTCCGACTTCTCAATCGAGGTCGTCCCAACAAGCACGGGCCGATCCTGCTGATGCATCTCCTCGATCTCCCTGACGACCGCCTTGAACTTTGAAGATTCAGTCTTGAAGACAAAGTCCGGTAAGTCTCTGCGAATCATGGGGCGATGCGTGGGAACAACGAGCGTTTCGAGACCGTAAATTTTCAGAAACTCCTCGGCCTCCGTTGCGGCGGTGCCGGTCATGCCAGCGAGCTTCTCGTACAGGCGAAAGTAGTTCTGAAAGGTGATCGTCGCCCAGGTCCGGTTTTCTGGTTGTACGGGTAGCCCCTCCTTGGCCTCCACAGCCTGGTGCAGCCCCTCACTCCAACGCCGGCCAATCATCATCCGGCCGGTAAACTCATCAACGATGATTACCTCGTTGTTGCGAACCACGTAGTCTCTATCGCGGCGCTTCAAGACGTGCGCCTTCAAGGCTGCGTCCGCAATGCGTGCGAGAAAGAAGTTGCCCTCGGCGTAGAGGTTGTCGATCTTCAGCGCCTTCTCGACCTTTTCAGTACCTTCATCGGTGAAGGACACCGCCTGCGTTCGCTCGTCGATGGTGTAATCCTCATCCTGACGCAGCTGCCGGACGATTTTGGCGAACTGGTAATAGAGTTCTGCTGACTCCTCTGCAGGAGCCGAGATGATGAGCGGTGTCCGTGCTTCATCGATGAGAATGTTGTCAACCTCATCGACAATGGCAAAGTACAGCTCCCGCTGTACTTTTGCATCAAGGGTCTTCGCGAGATTGTCACGAAGGTAGTCAAAGCCGAACTCATTGTTCGTGCCATAGATTACGTCAGCGAGGTAGGCCTCCCGGCGCGTGGCCGGACGCCAGTGCAAGAGGCGGTCGTCTCCGTGCGGCGTCGGATCCTCAAACGTCGGATCATAGACGCCGGCAAAGAATGGATAGATAACGCCCACGGTCATGCCGAGCATGTGATAGATCGGCCCCATCCATCCACCACCGAGCCTGGCCAGGTAATCATTCGGTGTGACAAGATGACAGCCCCGGCCCGTCAACGCGTTGAGGTAGAGCGCGAGAACAGCTACCTGCGTCTTGCCCTCGCCTGTCTTCATCTCCGCGATCTTGCCCTGGTGCAGTACCACCCCTGCCAGAATCTGGACATCATAGTGTGGCTTATTCAGCGCCCGCCCAGTTGCCTCTCGGACCGCCGCAAAGGCCTCGGGCATCAGATCATCTAGCGTTTCGCCCGATGCAAAGCGCTGTCGAAACTCATCGGTCTTTGCACGGAGCTCTGCTTCGCTCAGCCGCTCGTAGTCACCACGGAGACTATTGACACGGTCAACAACCGGCTGGAGCTTACGAAGCTCACGTATATTCGGGTCGCCAAAGATCCGACCTAAGAGACTCGGCATTGAATTCGTTCCTCGAGTTCTCGTTCGACATTGTGCTCATCAGTGGGTGGGAAGGAATCCGGACAATAGCAGCCCTCCCTTGGGCTACTATACCAGCGCTCTGTCTTGAGCCTCACTGGAGCGTAATGCGCCTGAGAAGGTGGCCGAGATACCGTAAGGGACATCACGTGACATTGCTCTGCTACAGCGCTGATTTCCTCAAGCATGACTTTCCCGGGATCGCTGAAAGACCCCTCCGACTGGTGCACTTTTGGGAGATCTTCACCTCCCAGCACCATAACTTCCACCATCCAGTGATTCAGCCCAAGCCAGCAACGGTTGAGCAAGTCCTCGCGGTGCATCACCAGCAAGTGCTCAGTCTCCTGCAACACGTGTGTGCGGAAGGTGGAGGACTCATCGACACCGCTCCTACGCTTGTTGGTCCACAAAGCTATGAGATCGCGCTCCTTGCAGCAGGGGCGGCGATTGAAGTCACGAAGGCTGCCCTTGATGGAGAGCCCGCTTTCGCAGCAGTGCGGCCACCAGGTCACCATGCGACGCCACGGCACTCGATGGGCTTCTGTCTGTTCAACAACGTCGCTATCGCTGCGCGCTGGGCTCTCGAAACTGCTGGACTTGACCGTATCCTCATTGTGGACTTCGATTTGCATCACGGCAATGGCACCCAAGACGTTTTCTATGAAGACGATCGGGTGCTGTTCATCTCGGTTCATCAGCACCCGATCTATCCCGGTACCGGCTCTCTCTTGGAGAACGGTCGCGGGGCAGGTTCAGGTACAACCATCAACGTCCCTCTACCGAGAGGTGCCGGAGACAATGCCTTCGCTCAGTCCTTCCAACAAGTTATCCGCCCTGCCGCTGAACGCTTTGCGCCCCAACTCATCTTGTGCTCGGCTGGCTATGATGCGCACTGGGCCGAGCGCGACGCCCTTGGAGCAGGTTTGCGCTGCTCGGTTGCAGGCGTCACCGCCGTGGCCGCATCGCTGTATGAGCTTGCAAGGGATCTCTGTGACGGCCGCATCGCTGGTGTGCTCGAAGGCGGATACTGCCTGGATGCGGTGGCATGGGGAATTCTGAACCTGCTCGAAGCATGGTCCCGACGTGCATCGCTGCCTGATCCACTCGGCCCATCACCCATCCCCGAACGCAGGGATGACTACCTACCTCGCATTCTCGATGACGTGCGCGCGCTGGCCAAGTTGGATCAGCGATTTTGAGAGGACCGCACTGCTCAAATTTCAGAGACCGATTCCTTCCCGGCGACGGAACATCGTGCTCAGATGCGGCAGCGAGTCGAGCACGTGCGTGGAACGGTGTGCGACTGAGAGTTACTCCAGTCCCCAGCACTCTTCGTATTACTCCTCGTCAACGTCAACCGGGTCTGGAACCTGAGAGCCGTCATCCAAAAGTGCGAGGAAGTCCTGAAGGGTGGTCGCCTGTTGCAGCAGCTGCGCCACGGTTAGCACGTCATCGGCAGAGACAGAAGGAAAACTTTCCAGCTTCGCCATCTCCTCGGGAAGCAGCTCGGACGAGGGTTCGTCTTCGGAGCTCTTTGCGGTAGGCATCCCATTCGGATCGATGCGCACAATCAGCAGATGGGTTCCACCACAACGTGAGCAACGCGCGCTGATGTGCCACACCAGTGAGTTCTGTCGAATGACACGCAGACCCGACCGGCGAAAGCGAGCGCCACACTCGGAACAAGCGATGTTGTGATCAGCAACCAAACCGCGAATCACGAGCTCGGTGAGAGACATAGGCACCCCCTCGCAGTCAGTATACCCCCGTATGGCATCATTGGCCTGCTAGTGGGACTGCTCCAGAGGCACTAAATCAGCGATCAGGTTTGCCGAGATTGTCGAGGTCATCGAGGGAGCTGATGAACTGGCGAAACACCTCAAGCTTGGCAGGATCGATCTGCTCTTCGGGCTGCTCTTCCGACGAAGCGCTGGGCTGTTGTGCTCTCTCGTTTCGCTCGGGCTCAGGAATGTAAGCAGCCTGCTCCATCACATTCTCCTCTACGAAGATTGGCACAGGAACACGCAGCGCCAGTGCAATGGCGTCGCTGGAGCGCGCATCAACCTCGATGTGCCGGCCCCCCTGGTCCAGGATGATACGCGCATGGAATACGCCGTCAGTCAAGTTTGTGATCACAACCTGGACCACGTGCGCTCCCAGATGACCAATTGCCGATATCAGCAGATCAGGGGTGAGCGGACGCGGCATCGCCACCTTTTGGAGTGCCACCACGATGAAGAAAGCTTCTGCTTCGCCGACGCGAATTGGGAGGTAGCGGTTCTTGTCACGCTCTTTGAGCATGACAAGCCTGTCACGCGAGCTGAAGCTCGAGCGAACACCCTCGACCAACAGTTCGATCATTACGAGCCGCACCTTCCGACGCTGTAGCAGAGACGTGCGCACGTCCCAGTGCCCCCGGCAAAGCGGAGCGCACCAGAGATAGGGTGCGTCCTGAATACAGGACCCTCAACTCTCGGTACGGGCTCAGTATACCTCAGTACGCCTCCTGTTCTTCATCCTCCCGCAGTGGTCAGCGGTCGCGATGAGCGGATGCCTTCCATCGTTGAGAGGTTGTAGAAGCGGTCGCAGCCGTTACGAAGCTCATCCGAGGTCGCCTCCATGAAAGATGCGACCTCGACACGGACGCCATTATCCGAGCAAAACTCGATGAGTGGAAGAAAATCGCCATCACCACTGCAGAGAACGATACAGTCGACAGCGTGAGCCACAACGAGTCTCACGATATCCATGCACAGATCGAGGTCCATGTCCGCCTTCTTCGCCCCACTCGCGAAGGTGCGGTAGTTCTTCGTCGTGACACGGAATCCCTGGCTCTTGACCGGAGATAGAAACTGCTGCTCTGCCGACGGATCGGGGTCAGTCGGGCTGTAAGCATGCGCTCGCACGATTCGGCGCCCTCCAGCAACACGATCCAGCAAACGGCCGAAGTCAATCCAGCGATTGAGGTATCGCGAAGCATACACGAGGTTGGGTACATCAACGAATACCCCGACACGCTCTGTTGACACTGCTCCACGACCGTTGACGCTCTCACCGCTGGTGTACACCTGCCGAAGCGCCTGCAGCACCCTATCCGTCTGGCGCTGCTGGATCTCCTCGAAGCCCCGAAGCAGCTGCTGAAGCTCGTTGTTCGGCTCAGAACGCGGACGACCACTGCTTCGAGTCATCTCGAGGCTTTCCGCTTCAGCAGCGCTTGGGACCCCAGTTGGCAGAGGTGTCGCTCGTTGAGAGCCTCGAGGTGAGCGCCCTTCCCCAGATGAACTGATCTGCGGTTGACGCCGCGGTCGAGCCTCCACAGCTTCAGCGAGGTCCGGCGGTCCTTTTGGTGCGCTCGCCGCGAAGGAGCCAGGCGAAGATGTCCCGACCCTTTCTACCTCGTCGGGTAAGACACGCTCAGCGTCAAGAGCACCCTGCTCGTCGCCCGTGATCTCTGATACTAGCTCGCCGACGCTATGATCCTCACCCTCGTCTTCGAGTGCAGGAGCGCTCGCTACTGGGCGCTCGCCGCTCTTACGCGCGCGTCGCCGCCGCGAGCGGGGAGCACGCGACCGGTCACCGACAGCAGAGGGGGCGGCATCGGGTACAGTCGTTCCGCTAGTCTCAGTGACTCCTTCTCGAATAGGTATCTCGTCCACGTACAAACCTCGATTCTTCTGTAGCTCGTTCCTCATCCGGACCATCGTCAGCAGAGCGAACCGTGGCAAGTACCTTGGAGAGCTTCCGGTCAAGCGCAGTGTACAAAGCGGCAATCTCACGATCGGTCGCCGCAATCCGCTCACGCTTCTTTTCTTCGAGATCCTCGAACATTACCTGCCGGAGCCACTGCGCGCGCTTCCCCACCTCCTCTTCTGAGAGGATGCGACTCGCTTCTCGACCGGCATCATCAATCATTCGCTGCGCTTCCTCGTTCACACTACGAATGATCTCGTCCCTCCGCGCGACGGTGGTACTAGCAAGTCGGAACTGTGCGTCTGCGTGCGTCAGGATCTGTTCAACCACGTCGAAGACATCGGAGGCCCTGATGAGAACACGGGACATCGGAAGGGGCTTCGACCGGCGCACGATCTCCTCGAGCTCCTGCAAAAGGTGCAAGATGTCCGTGCTTCTGGTGATATCTGCTTCAGGCAATTCCTCAAGCATAGTCTCATCATACGGGCTCGAAGCCTCCTCTTTGTCTTTTATGTCAGACGGCACAGCACGTCTCCTCTCACGGACTGCCCAGCTCTTCGCTGCTGCGAATGCAGCAATTGTACGCGCAATAGCCAAGAAGGCTGTTGTAATCACCCATGCAGCGCCACTCCCCTTAGCAGGACAGCGAGACCCCGCACGGCGGTTATGCTTACACACGAGATGGGATCATCGTCGTTGAGTACACCGAGCAAATCACTGACGCCCGACAGTGCTGCTCCTGACTTCCGGACCTTGGGCAAAATCGTACGCGATATGGCGCTAAGAAGCGACGAGCTGCGGCGGCTGGCTCAGATCTTCACGATGGAAGGGCATCAGCTGTATCTCGTTGGAGGCACCATCCGCGACATGCTCCGGGGCATTCCCACTGAAGAACTCTTGACAAAGGATATCGACCTGGCTACCGACGCCGATCCGGACCGCGTTGCACTCATCCTTCGACGAACAGGGTGGCCCGTATTCGAGGTAGGGAAGCGCTATGGCACCGTTGGTACACAGGTCAGTCCGACGACGTTCGAGATCACCACTTTCCGAAGCGATGTTTATCGCACGGGGAATCGGCATCCAGAGGTCACTTTTAGTAACTCCATCGAGGAAGACATAGCGCGCCGCGACTTCACCATCAACTCGATGGCCGTCAGTCTTATCGGAGGGCCGCTTCTTGACCCTACTGGAGGGTTGGAGGACCTCCGTCATCGCATCATCCGCGTCACGGGCTTACCAGCCGAACGATTCCGTGACGACCCGTTGCGACTCATGCGCGCCGCACGGTTTGCCGCTCAGCTCGGCTTCGAGATCGCACCGGGCACGAAGCAAGCTATCCGCAGAGCTGCCGCCCAGCTCAAGACCATCTCGCGGGAGCGAATGCGCGATGAGCTGATCAAGATTCTGATCTCGCCGAATCCCGGATACGGTCTACAACTCCTAGTCAACCTGCACCTCATGCAGACCGTTGCCCCACCAGTCGATGTGCTCAAAGACTACCAGGACGAAACAAAACAAGGGTTCAAGAACCTGCTCGTCCATACGCTGCGAGTAGTCCAAGGAACACCATCGAAGCTCGTAGTTCGCCTCGCAGCTCTACTTCACGACGTGGGCAAGCCACAAACCTTCAGCAACACCAATGGCCAGGTACATTTCTTCGATCATGAGCGTGTCGGTGCTAACATTGCACGCCAGCTTCTCGCGTCATTGCGCTTCGATGCTGTGACCATACGTGAAACGGTGTATCTCGTCGAGCTGCATATGCGCCCCGCAGCAGACACTGACACGTGGACTGACAGCGCTATCCGCCGCTTCGTCCGGGAAGTTGGCGAGGAGCGCCTGCAAGACCTCTTCGCACTGGCGCGGGCCGATATCACGAGCCAGAATCCTCACCGTGTCGCTGGTCATCTCAGTCGCCTGCAACGGCTCATCGAGCGCTGTGAGCGTACCATAGCGGAGATGCACACAGCACATCCTGAGAGCCCCCTGGATGGCTCGCTGATCATGCAGCTCACCGGGCTGACGCCCGGACCAATCATCGGTGAGATCAAAGCACACTTGCTCAATGAGGTGCTCGATGGACGGCTTGCTCCAGATGATCGCGAACTAGCCACACAGCTCATGTGGTCATTCTTGACACAACGCGGCATCGCAACACCTACGAAGGTGACTGATGCAGGCGACTAGCCTCGCTCGCCACGTCATCTGGAGCCTCCAGGAATCCACAGCGCGGGCAGTAGAACTGCACCTTGTCCTCATTCAGCCTTCGTGCTTGGAGAGTCTCCTCACAGTAAGGGCAGGATACGATCCGAGCTGCTGCTCGTTCCAGCAGGGCATCGACCGCAGGATTCCGGTGGGACGAGTCATCGTGCATAGCTCAGATCGCCTCCTTGCTGACCCTCTCGTCGCTCATTCGAGTGTCACACTTGTCACCACGCTATGCAATCCGATCGAGAAGAACTGTGGCGACACTCGCTGAAGTGGGTTCCTGGTCACCACGACTCGCCGAAGTGGTCAACCGCTATGCTGGGTCGGCCGCACTTTTCGTCGAGCACTTCGAGCTGCGGCGGTTGCGCGAACACCTCTTTTCGCGCTGTCACCTCACACCTCAGGACTTGGCCCTCTTTGATGCCCTCCTTCCTGACGATCGCGATGTCATCTGTCGCGAACTGGATCGTCTCCTCCGAGAACAAGTGCGCCACTTTCAAGAGCAGCAAGAAGCCCGCCGCCGTGCTCAGGCTTCTGTCGCCGATCTTCGCCAGCGCCTTGTACGTCCAGGACAGTGTCAGTCGCTCCTGGAGCTGGGACTCTGGGCCGCCGCCGTGCTCAGTGACCCAGCACTTGCCGAGAGCCTCATTGCGCAGTATTGCGACCTCCGGACGGAAGAAGGCGTACGTCGATTCGCCCGAGATCCTGAGCAGGCAATGTTCGCTTTCCGCCAGGCCGTGCTGCGCTTGGGCGCGGAACGAGAGCCTCCCAAGCACCGTCGCCCGCCCCATCGAGCAAGTAGTCCTTCTGAGATGTGGGCATTCGGTGTGCTCGGTATCTCACCTGGTGCCGGCGCCCAGGAAGTGACTCGTCAGTTCCGCCTCCTCGCAAAGCAACATCACCCTGATCGAGGCGGAGATGAGGAGCGCATGCAAGAGATCAATGAAGCCTATGCCGTGATCCGCCGGCAACTGGCAAAGCACAGAATCCGGGGTTGACGGGAATAGAGGCCAGTGTTGCCGCCAACGAGCAGGGTGCAAGTTCGTCGGTATAGTGATGCGCGGACCAAGATCGCCGGGAGCAACGTTAGTTAGAGGGAGGGGTAGTTGAGGATGATGGCCGAGGCCAGCAGCGCCGACAACTTGTTCGACAAGATCGTGTCGCTCTGCAAACGCCGTGGATTCGTGTATCCAAGCAGTGAGATCTATGGCGGCTTGGCTAGCTGCTGGGACTATGGCCCGCTGGGTGTGCAACTCAAGAACAACGTGAAGCAGACCTGGTGGCGCGCTATGACCCAGATCCGCGACGACGTCGTTGGGTTGGATGCAGCAATCTTGATGCACCCCACAGTGTGGCACGCCTCCGGCCACGTGGAGAACTTCACCGATCCACTCGTCGACTGCCGTAACTGCAAACAGCGCTTCCGCCTCGATCAGATCCCCGGAACCGAAGACCTTGAGCCGGGCGAACAGCCCTCCGAGTATCTTCTTCGCTCTCTCGCGTGCCCCAACTGCGGAGAAAGAGCTCTCACCAATCCACGTCAGTTCAACCTGATGTTCAAGACGTTCATGGGTCCTGTAGAGGAAGATGCTGCGATTGTCTATCTCCGACCGGAAACCTGCCAGGGCATCTACGTCAACTTTGAAAACGTTCGCTCTTCGATGCGGCGCAAACTGCCCTTCGGTATTGCGCAGATCGGCAAGGCGTTCCGTAATGAGATCACTCCAGGAAACTTCATCTTCCGCACCCGCGAGTTCGAGCAAATGGAACAGCAATACTTCTGCAAGCCGGCGGAAGCCGGGAATTGGTTCGAGTACTGGCGGCGCGAGCGCATGCAGTACTACATCAAGCTCGGAGTAGATCACTCCAAGCTTCGCTACCGCGCACACGGCAAGCATGAGCTTGCTCACTACGCCGCCGCAGCGGAAGACATCGAATACCAGTTCTCCTTTGGCTGGAAAGAGTTCGAAGGCGTCCACAATCGGACTGACTACGATCTATCACGCCACAGCCAGTTCAGTGGCAAGGACCTGACGTATTTCGATGAAACGACGCGAGAGCGCTTCACTCCCTACATCATCGAAACGTCTGCGGGCTGTGACCGATCCGTATTCGTCTTCTTGCTGGATGCCTATCACGAGGAGCGAGACGGTGACGAAACGAGAGTAGTCATGCGCTTTCACCCGCTCCTCGCTCCTTTCAAAGCCGCTGTTCTTCCTCTATCCAGAAAAGCCGAGCTCACCGCTCCTGCCCAAGCGCTGGCCACTGAGCTGCGTCGCCTCTTCCCTACCGATTACGACGAAACGCAGAGTATCGGCCGCCGCTATCGCCGCCAGGATGAGATCGGCACGCCCTGGTGCGTCACGTTCGACTTCGACAGCCTCGACGATGGGGCTGTGACGATACGTGATCGCGATACTATGCTGCAGGAGAGGGTTCCGATCCCGGAGGTCGGTCCTCTGCTACGAGCACGCCTCGATACGCTACCGTAATGAGCGCGAGCGATCGCGACCGTTGAAAGCCTGCTGGAGGGCAGCTGGAAAAGGACCAAAACCCGTGGTTCCACAGTTCAATTCGCAGTGCCTACTGACGACTCTGCTCGACCTGCTGCGCCTCGACTCGCCATCCCAGCACGAGGGACCGGCAGTGGACTACGTCCGCCAAGCGTTCGCTGCGCTGGACATCCCCTCATCTGTTGATGCGGCAAACAACATCTACGCCCACATTCCTGGCAAAGGCAGCTCCATAGCGGCGCTGATGCTCAACGCCCACGTCGACACGGTACGTCCCACACCGACGATGGTCCCGCAGCTCGCCGGGGGTGTAATCTCTTCGAATGGTGAGTCTGTTCTTGGCGCCGACGACAAGGCTGGAGTAGCCGCAATCCTCGAAGTCGTGCGCACGCTCGTGGAGAGCGGTGTAGAGCACATTCCTCTTGATGTACTGGTGACCACAGGCGAGGAGCTCGGCCTCCTCGGTGCGAAGCAAGTGGACTTCAACCGCGTTCAGGCGAGACAAGGTCTATGTCTCGATTCTGATGGTCCAGCCCATCACGTGGTGGTCGCGGCACCAGGTCAAAACGACGTCAGAGCAACCTTCATCGGTCAAAGTGCCCACGCTGGCCTCGAGCCAGAAAAGGGCCGCAATGCGATCGTGGCAGCAGCGCGAGCGGTTGCCGCTATGCCACTCGGACGGATCGACCTCGAGACCACGGCGAATATCGGAATCATTCAGGGAGGATCTGCCCGGAACATCGTGCCCGACCACTGCGAAGTTACAGGAGAAGCGCGAAGCCGGAATACCCAAAAACTGGAGGCACAAACAGCCGCGATGGTTCGCGCGCTGGAGGATGCAGCGCGAGCGACAGGCTGCCGTGTCGAAGTCGCAGTCAAGGAGAACTACAAAGCCTACAGTCACAGCGCAGACACGGCAATCGTGCAGCGGTGTGTACGGTCGCTGCGGGCCATCGGTAGAGAACCCGTGCTCAAGGCGACTGGCGGTGGTGCCGATGCCAACGTCTTCAACGCAGCAGGCATCCAGACCGTGCTTCTCGGAGTCGGGTACGAACAGATTCACACCGCACAGGAGCACATTGCGGTTGCAGCCGTCGAGGATCTCACTCGAGTCGTGTTGGGAATTGTGATAGATGCGTAGAAAGCCCCGGATTCAAGGCTTTGCGGTCACGCTACGTGTGCGACTAGGATCTCCTCGGCAGCTTGGGTAAAGCGCTTGATAGCTATATCGATGTCTTGCGCGTCGATTCCGTAGTGGGTGACGAGGCGCAGCCGCTGGCCTGACAGATGGTGGATCAGCACGCCGAGCTCCCGAAGGCGTACGGGGAAGAGCTGTCCGGCAGCAGCCGACGGTAGATCAACCATCAGAATATTTGTTTCGACCTGTTTCGGGTCGATATCGAGTCCAGGTATCCGGCTCAACCCTTCGGCGAGATGCTTGGCGTTACGGTGATCTTCGGCAAGACGATCAATCATGGTGTCAAGCGCCACCAACGCCGCCGCTGCAAGAACCCCCGCCTGCCGCATGCCACCGCCCAGCTGCTTGCGCCGGCGACGGGCTCTTGTAATGAAATCTATACTGCCCACAAGCATCGAGCCGACGGGGGCGGAGAGTCCCTTGGAGAAGCAGAAACTGACACTATCTGCTGCTGCAGCTAGTTCTTTAGCTGGCACACTCAGCGCAATTGCGGCGTTGAAGATGCGAGCGCCATCAAGGTGAATACTGAGGCCGTATTGGTCCGCAACGGTGCGCAGGGCTTGCAGATCCCCGGCAGTGGACACGCGACCGCCTGCATAGTTGTGGGTGTTTTCCGCGCAGATGAGACGTGTGCCAAATGCGTGTACGCTCTCCCGCCGGACAGCAGCCTCGACACTCCTTGGATCCATCTTGCCACCAGGGTCCGGAAGTGTCTGGGTGATAAGCCCCCCAATAGCGGCAAGGCCCCCCACCTCGTTGAGGAGAATGTGGGAGCTGGCACCGAGAATGACTCCTTCGCCGCGGTTACAGTGCGTCGTCACCGCCACGAGATTGCTCATAGTTCCCGAAGGCGTGAACAACCCTGCTTCTTTGCCCAGCAGAGCAGCGCTCCGCGCTTCTAGCTCGTTGATCGTGGGATCTTCGCCATACACGTCGTCCCCGACAGGAGCCTCCGCCATTGCTCGCCGCATCTCCGGCGTGGGATGTGTGACGGTATCACTACGCAGATCGATCACCGAAGCCATCGCGGCCAACCTCCCTTGACAGGTCCTCTACACTGGAAGCATACCTTTTGAGAGTAGGGACGTCTGCCTGTGCTAGACCTGAGTCTTGGAGACGTGGTCGAGCTGCGGAAGCGCCACGCTTGCGGCGGAACAGCCTGGCGTGTCGTCAGGTTGGGGGCAGACATCGGCATCACGTGCTTGACCTGCAATCAGCGCGTTCTCCTGGACCGGTTCTATCTAGAGCGCAGAATTCGAAAGATCGTGCGTCAGACATCGCCCGATGGCCCCGCCCCGCGAGCCGGTACACTACGTCCCACGGGCCCATAGCTCAGCGGTGAGAGCAGCACTCTCATAAAGTGATGGTCGCTGGTCCGAATCCAGCTGGGCCCACCCGATTCCCTCTGGTACAGTCCCTCAAATCTCCGCAATATGTCGACTAGTGTGGCGTAGTGGGGGAACTGGCTGGAGCGATGGCCGCTGGAGCTAACAGCCGGGCAATCTGGTTCGCGGCATCGGCATCCAGGCTGGGAATGACGTGACTATACGTATCGAGCGTCATAGTGACCGTGCTATGGCCAAGGCGCTCGCTGACGACCTTGGGGTGAACACCCGCTTGGAGGAGGAGCGTGGCTGCCGCGTGCCGTAGGTCGTGAAAGCGGACAGTGCTCGGAAGCCCAGCGCGACCGAGTGCGAGTTTGAATGCGCGCTGCACGTTGCGGGCGATGAGCGGCGAACCAGTGGCGCTGGCGAATACCATATCGTGCGGTCCATAATCAGGCCCAAGCACAAGTCGGCGCTGCAATTGCCCTCGTCGATGGGCTTGCAGCGCCTCGACCGCTGGCGTTGGAATGGTTACACGGCGCCGACTGCGAGCTGTCTTTGGCTCGCCGAAGATGGGTTCTGTCGCTTTACAACTCACCAAATTCCGGCGAATTGTCAAAGCGCCCACGTTAAGGTCAACGTCCGTCCATGTGAGCCCGAGCAATTCTCCCAAACGACACCCGGAGTATATGGCTGTAGACCAAAGCGCGGTAAATGGGTCGCTGGTTGTCTCTGCGATGGCCAGCAACTGGCGAAGTTCGTTGACCGTTGGTGGGTGCAGTTCCTTCTTGCGTGCAGTTGGTGCGTCGACCGCATCAGCAGCATTGCGAACTATGAGGTTCCATCGAACGGTGTCGTGCAGCGCTCTGTGGAGAATTGCGTGCATCTTGTGCACTGTCGCCGGTGCAAGGCCAGCCGCCAGCTTATTCGCGTAGAAGGTTTGGATGTGTTCAGGCCGCAAACCGCCAAGCTTGTGGCGGCCGAGTTCTGGATCGATGTGCAATCGACTGTAATCGGCATAAACATCCGCCGTTCGTGGTCTGACAGTGGCGCGGATAGCCTGGAGCCACCGGGCAAGAAATGCAGCGACCGTCTCCTTCTCGGCCTGGCGAGCTGGCAGCAATCCATTTTCGCACTTGAGCTTGAGTGCATCGAGCTTACGCCGACAGTCACCCTGAAGTTTGGCGGTGACACGACGACGGTCTGGCTTGCCATCAGGCCGATAGCCAATCATTAGCTCGCCGATCCAAAGTCCGCGCTGTTCATCTAGGTAAAGCGTGCCTTCGCCATCGCCTCGTTTCCGCAGTCGACGTTTCGTCGGGAGTTGAGTGGCGGTCAACATTCCATACGCACCTTTCCGAGCAAATAGTCGCAAGGCTCTTGCCAGCCAGTTCATACTAGCGCAAAGCTATCGATAGTCGACAATCGTTATGTTGCGCGTGAAAGGCTTATACGCAGCATTGCTTATGCCGACAGCAGCACCGATTGACAGTGATCAAAACAGCAGGTGGGCCCGCGTCGGCCGCCATTCGCGCTTTCCCACCACGATTCGCACCAGGAGTGCGCAAACCAGTCCACTGTGCTTCGTGAACAGCGGCTTCCTAGAGCACTGGTCAACGGCAGTTGACAACTGCTTCTCCAAGTTGTTTTCGAAACCCAGCTAGGCGTCGAATGTGGTGCACTCGCTTTTACTTGCCAGAGGCACTGCTGAAGTTCGATGCATTGCACATACACACGGTATACAGCGACCAGCTGACAGCGGGAGCCGCCTTTCTCGTGCAGCCGCAGCCACCAGCGCTTCCCGTTCTGGTAGTAGTCCTCGCCCCGTAACCGCGTCACGGCGCCGACCCGCCCGAAGGTGTAGATCATCACCGCGATGAGCGCGCGATCGCGCAACCCCTTCACGGTGTCCGTCTCGATGACCGCCAGCAGCGCCCGCGCCTGCTCACCTTCCAGCACCGGCGTCTTGCCTGTGCGCGTGACGTGCTTGGGGCCGTTGACGGAAGCGGCCGGGTTGCTGGGCAGCACCTGGCCGATCACCAGCCAGTCGAACAGCCGCCGCAAGGCGGCGAGGTGCTGCTTGACCGTGGGCGCGGCGTGATCCCGCTGGACGGTTTCGATATAGGCGGCGACGGCAATGGGTTCTATTTGGTGGAGTGCGAGCCCGTGATAGGCGCACCAGGCGAAGAACACCCGCGCAGTGCGCGCATAGGCCGTGCGCGTGTTCGGGTTGCGGATGTGCGCAGCGAAGAACTCCAGATACCGCCGCGCCGCCTGCGCACCCGCCTGGTGGATGACGGGCGGCACGAGCTGGCTCGGCAGCGCGAGGTCGGTGGAGCCGTGGGGGCGCGGTTGGCTGGTCGGCGCGGTGGGCATGTGGGCCTCCGATCGGGCGCTGTTGCCGTAGGATAAACGCAGTTATCCTACGGCACATGGCCGTGGCGGTCAAGGTGTCCCTCGCGTGAAAGATGCTCTGTAGTACCCTTAGCAGAAATTACTCAGGGTGCCTATTTCCCTGTAGTTGAACGCCTTTTGCGAGAGTAGGCGGGTCGCAGAATCGGCAGCCTTTGGCATCCAACGCAGTTCGGTGGAGATCTATCGGTGAAGGGAACCGCTCATCAGCAAGTTTCGGGACCCAGATGGTCAGAAGAGGACTTACTTCGATTACCTCAGCGTACATAAGTGCCATATCTCGGCTGGGGTCGTGGTAGAGCACACTGTCGCCAATATGAAACTCTTGCTCATGGCGATCTAGGGGAGAACTCATTGCTCTGGCTCCTACGAATTGGTGCGGGGCCACTACACGCGGGCCTATGCAGGGTTAATGATGCGTCATTTCTGACAGGTAGTGCAAACGGCTTGCCGACTTATCGCGGCACACAGGAAGTACCGAGCAAGCCTACCAATTAGCTAGAGTTCGATTAGTACTGGATCTCCAACGTCACTATCCGAAAAATGTGGGCACCTAAGGTTTGTGCGGTTCCGCAAGGTAACACTCGCTGTTAGCGTGCCCTCATTTCCGTTATAGACGAAATAGGCGTAAGGCCGGGCGCGACGGGTCCAGTCGGTCACGATATCTACAGCCAGTCCAATCGCTGTGGACGCCAGAACACCATTCGGCCAAACAACTTGTGGGCGATAGCCTGCTTCGCCGTATCGCCTCGCTTCTTCAGCGAGCTTCTCTTCAGTCAAAAACCCCATGCATGTCATATATAGGCCACCCGGTGAAGAAAGTATTACTTGTCCCCCAATGACCGGCGTTCCATCTCCATGCACGTCCATACCGATGTCGATATAGTGCATAAGGTAGCAGCGGCACGCAATCTCTAGTTCTTGTCGGCCTTTATAGTCCTACAGCCTCACTTCCGGTCGGCCCATCTGGACGGTGTTGACTAGGACAGCGAGGGGTCAGCGCCCTACCATCCGGAGCTACTGCCAGTCACGTAGCAAGTGAGGCTGTAGGACTAATGCTACTATTACTACCGCTGGGTTTTTCCATGTCCACTCGCCACATATATAGTCTAGAACGCCACAGCAACTTCGTCGAACAAATGAACGAGACCATGTGCTGGGCCGCCCGAAAGGCAAGAGTTTAGCTTAGTACTGGCCCACACATATGGGGTCGGAATGCGGGCGGCGAGTGTCACGCGTAGACTCGTGGTTTGCAAAACGAAAGGAGTCCACGTTGCGCGGACGTCCCACCAAGCTGATCGTGATGGTCGATAAGGCGACCCGGCAGGCGCTGAAAAACTGGCGGTGCCGGCAGAGGACGCCGGTGGGGCTGGCGTGCTTGCTCCTCACGGAGTGGGCGGACACCGGCGGGCATGTCGCCTTGACGCAGCAGGAGATGGCGGCTCGGGTCGGTACCGCCCGCGAAGTCATTAATCGCGCCTTGCGTGTGTTTGAGCGACGCGGTGCGATTACGCGGGAACACCACCGCATCGTCCGGGTTGATCCTTGCTGCTTGCGGGCACTCCTAGGGCATCCCGTCCCGGCCACGTAACCGGTTCACCCGGCGGCGCACGACGGAGTGGGCGCCCGGACGGACATGCCCATGCTTGCTCGCGCTGGAGCGCCACAATCCGCAATCGCCTGATCCAATAGCACGCGCGTGATCAAAGTAACGGCACCAGCGGCTACCGCCAGAAGGATATGAATCCCTGGCGACCTGGGGGCACGCATCGTAGCTTCACGACGACATTTCAGCGGCAAGGAACGGCAAGCATGGTATTGACGGTGGCGGCTGGACCACTGCCGCCCAGCACACCGACGGCATACTCGTCCGCCGACTGCGCAAAGGCAAAGGTCGGCGCCCCCGTTGTGCCGTCGACCTCAGCGGCTACCGCAGTCTCCTCCTGAGCTGGTGGTTCCTCCGCCACGTTCGCCGCCAGGAGGCGCTTGACCATCGGGTAGTTGGCGGCGTCAAAGACCTGAGCGCGAACGCAAGCGCGCTCCAGAAGCTCGGGACCTACCTTTTTCCGCCAGCCGTACCAAGCGGCCGGTGCTGCGCAACCGGTGCTCGGGGCGGTACTCCAGCAACGCGCCGACCACCGCTGTCGTGGCCGGGCCGATGGCATCGGCGCAGATGTCGACGGTGCGGGCGGCCCCGGGCACCCACAACTCTTGGCCCACCAGCCGGAAAGGCGCCGAGTAGTAGGCTCGCTCGAAGGTGGGGTGGCAGTCCCGGTACAGCCGCAACCGTGTCAAGGTCGCCGGATTGTAGGGGACGGTCGGCAACGGTGACATCGCCGCCTGTTCCACTTCACGGAAGCTCTTCAGCGCCGGAGTTTGCGGTTGAGATCGTCGAGTCGCTCGGTCGCGTCTCGCCCGGCCAGAGAGTTGCGCTTGATGTAGTGGACGCCGTCCTGCTCCACTTTTCCTCTTAAGTAGGGCATCCGGGGCGGATTGGGATCGATCAGGAGGTCGTAATACAACGCACGCTCCCGGTAGCTGTGCTGCACCACGGGATCGTGGACGCTGGCGTGCAAGAACGTCGCCTAGAGATTGTCCAAGACCACGCCTTTGGGCACGGCGCCGAACGACCCAAAGGCATGGCGATGACATAACAGCCAGGTCGCCACGCGCTGGTCAAAGTCCAACTCGGCCTAGCAATGGCGGCTCTAGGATGACACCAGCAGGAAGACCCACGTCTTACGGGCTTTTCCAGCCGCGAGACCAATCGCGCAGCCTGCGAAGCCAACATCCACGTGGACCTGACTACTGGGTGCTACCTCCACCCGCACGATCGCCTTTGGTGTCGCCGAATCGCCGCCACCTCCATACTACGCGCCGCGTACGCGGTGATCTCCTCTCCGTAGCTGGCAACGCTAGGGGCCTGCTGTGGTGGCAGCGCCACTGGCTGCGTCGCTTCCAGCCGTCGCCGTACCGCCGTCGGCGTGGGCAATGCCCAGTCCATGAAGTCTTGCTTCTTCGCCCAACTGCGATACTTCGCCACCGTCCGCCGGCTCAGTCCTAGCCGGTCTCACACCGCTCGGTCGTTCTCATCCGCTCGCAGCAAGCGCAGCACCTCCAAAATGTCCATCGTCGTGATCCTCCGATTACTCATCGGCTCCTCTCCTTTCTCTCGGGAGAATGTGCCGCTTCCTCGGAACCACACCGACCCATCACCGACTGCAATCCTCCTGAGCCAGCTCCCCTTGATGTACATGTGTCGATTTGACCAGCGTATTCACGGCCCTCTCGTTGACGTTGTCTAAACAGACGCTCACAGCTCGACATGTCTTTAGAGTCCCCTACGGTTAGTGGGGCAACCACTCTGGAACGTATGAAACCTTGGGGGTCCGCGGCAGAAATGTAGCGCACGCTACCAGATGGAGACACACATTACAGATCGACTAAAGATGCTTCTCCTGGAACTCATAAAGTGATGGTCACAGGTCCGAATCCTGCTGGGCCCACCGCATGAAGCAGTCTATTGACTGCTTCATGCCTCAGGGCTGTCAGCGTCCAAGGTCGGTTGACAGCCAAACTCCAGGAGGTGCCCTATTTTCGCTGCCGCCTCGCGCTCCAGAGCGTCGAGGATGTGGGTGTAGTGGCGCGTCATCGCGATTACGGAGTGACCGAGCAACTTCTACGCCACGGCCAGTGGCACGCCTGCCTCGGCGAGCAGACTCGCTGCCGTGTGGCGCAAGGTGTGGAACTATCGCAACTCCTCGAGGAGATTGACAAGTTCGAGCATGGCCAGGGGTGACTGCTACTGTCGGCGATTGCAGTACATCAGCAGGGCGGCGATCCTGGTCCCGGCTTCTACGACCTCGCATGGCGTCTTCAGCGCTACTCTGGCGACAATACGAACTTGCGCGCCTGCCGTTCTTCGTCGGCGAAGTCAAGCGCGTCTATGCCTACTCAGGGTCTTTTCACCTTTTGAGTCCGCCGGAGAGGACGAGGCGGACGGCGAGGCGGGGGCGCCAGGCGCAGCTGCGGAGGCCGGCGGCGATGTTGGGGCAGTGGCGGCGACGCAGGAGGGCGATGGCGAGATTGCGGCAGGCGGCCACGGCCTGCGGGGCGGCGCCGGAGCGGACTTGGCAGCGATCCTCATCGAACGTGACATCGCGGACATGGTGGAGGCGATTTTCGATGCCCCAGTAGTCACGCAAGAGGGCGAGGAGACGCGCCGCGTCCGCCTTGGCCGGGGACAAGCTG